>NZ_CDRVLZ010000006.1:0-141883 GCF_977072305.1 Adlercreutzia sp. CNCM I-6207 | reverse complement strand
TCGAATCTAGACAACTCGAATCATACCGAAGGCCGGAGCCGTGTCTTTTGGTATCTAGGCTATGCTGCTGTGAAAGTGCGCAAGAGATTGTACGTTACCTGTGTAAAATGCGGATGCCCGCTTGGGGGCGATGCCGATGAGGGTAGTGGGACAGTGATTGTCTACGGGCTCTCGCAAATGAACCTCATAGGCGGCTCCCTCAAGATATACGCTAATGGCGTTCATGCGGGCACGGTTAAAAAACATGGCGTACTTGAGTTCTCAATCAGAGAGAATTCCATCATCACTGCAAAATGCGGCATTAATCCTAGCAAAGGGGTCATTGAGGTCAAAGTTGGAAGAACCACCAAAATCAAGTACGATTACAATCGTATAACTGGTTGCTTGGTCCCCCAGATTGTCGATGAGGTTGTCAACCGGCCGGCGTTTTGAGTCTGGGGCGTATTCTGGGAAAGATATGAAGTTTGTGGGAGTTGCGGGCAAGCAGAGAAAAACGTATATCGTCATTTGGCAAGAAACCCGTGGAGAGAATGGGGGTCGGTATGGACGGGAAGGATGTTGCAGAGGCAGTAGCAGCTGTGGCGGCAATGATGGGTAAGATTCAGAATCCGAAGGTCAAAGCTGCTGCAAAGGTGGTGCATAAGGCCGCTCCTGCGGTTGCGGTGGCTGCGCAGGTTGCTCCTGCAGCCGCCAAGGCGGCGGCACCAGTCGTAAAGAAGGCCGGTCGTGCTGCAGCTGGAGCAGCTGGCGCCGCGAAGGACAAAGTTGTTGAAGTTGTCGGAGACGGCAGGGATAAGATGAGGGAAAAAAGCCGAGCAGCCTCTGAGAGAAAGCAACAGCAGATGGCACAAGTTGAGGCTCGGAAGGAATTGCTCGCGTGTGCTCCGGTGGTTATCGACGCTAAGACGCTGAAGCACGACTCTGGGGATTGCGGAGATGTAAGCGCAGGTCGGTTTGTCAGCTTCCCCGGCTGCTACGTCGCGATAACCTATGGGGAAAAGTTTAGCGGGAAGCATATTGCCGAATATCGCGAGGCTCGTGTGTTCTATTCCGATAATATGGGACGCTCGATCATCGATGATATAGAAGGGCGAGGAGATGCCGACATCTACGCAGATGTAAAGTATGGCCAGGGTGTCAGATTCTACCTATTCCCTTGTGATGAGGAGAATTCTGCCAAGCTTTTAGAGTCTTTGTCGCAAGTGCTGGTCGAAGACGACAGCGTAGAAGCGCGCGCCTGATGTCTATTATCGCGAACATAATCTGGATCATCTTCGGCGGGCTGGTCACGGCGATTGGGTGGTGTCTTGCGGGGATTGTGTTCTCCATCACCATCATTGGCATTCCGCTCGGACGGCAGTGCTTTAAGATGGCATCGCTCACGCTGGCGCCCTTCGGGAAGACGATCGTCTACGGCGGCGGTGCGCCGTCGCTTATCGCCAACATATTCTGGCTCATCTTGGCCGGCCTGCCCATGGCGGTTTCCTACGCGGTGCTCGGTGTTCTCTACTGCATCACCGTCATCGGTATCCCCATTGGCCTCCAGTGTCTTAAGATGGCGAAGCTGTCGCTTTTGCCCTTTGGCGCGCAGGTGATGTAGCCGTCGCACGATATGGCGGACGGCGGTGGGGGCGTGCTCGCCCGATTTAGGCTGCCTCGGGGTTCTCGTTCGGCCCTAAATCCTCGGGGACGGTTTGCTCCTCGAACTCGGTCTGCTGCACCTTCTCGGCCTGGGTGGGGTTCATCCAGTCGCCGGCGGCGGCGAAAGCGATGCAGAGCGCGATGACCGCCACGATGGCGATGATCGCCCATATGAGCCCGGGATGCTTGCGCGTGTTCGCTTTGGGGCCGCCCTCGTCTACCTCGAACTCCTGCGTGGCGGGAAACTCCGGATCGCTTGCGGAGGATTCCAAGACATCGGGCTCCTCGGCGGTCAAGGGGTCGCGCTCGGCGAAGGTCTCATGGTGCTTGCGACCTTCGCGGGCCTTCTCGTGCTCGTTGTGCGTGTGCTCGCTCATGGTACGTCCTCTCTCATCGACGCGCCGCCGCTGTGTGCGTTCGCGTGTTTCTGCCGTGCGTTGCCGCGGCTTCTCCTCCTGCGGCCCGACCTTGTTGTATCCTATGGTGACCCATTCAACGATCCCCAAACGGCGCGGTTGGCGCATTGTCGCCAACCGCTTTGCTGTCTGTCGAAGAAGTGAAAGAAACAGGAGCGCTCCATGCCCATCGACATCGACACCTTAAACGGCCCGCAGCGCGAGGCGGTTGTGACTACGGAAGGTCCGCTTCTGGTGCTGGCCGGCGCCGGTTCCGGCAAGACGCGGGTGCTCACCTACCGCATCGCCAACATCCTGGAGCAGGACCTGGCGGCCCCGTGGGAGATCCTCGCCATCACCTTCACCAACAAGGCGGCCGCCGAGATGCGCGAGCGTTTGGCGCAGCTCGTGGGCACGCGCTCGCGGGGCATGTGGGTGTCCACCTTCCACTCCATGTGCGTGCGCATGCTGCGGGCCGACGCCGAGCGGCTGGGCTTCACGAAGAACTTCACCATTTACGACACGGACGATTTGAAGCGGCTGTACAAGGACATCATGGCCGAGTTGAACATCGATCCGAAGCGCTTTCCCGTGAACCAGCTGATGAACCGCATCTCCCAGGCGAAGAACGACCTCGTTACCCCCGGCAACTTCGACGCCCACGACCCGGTGGGCAAAGTGGCCGAGCGCGTGTACGAGCGGCTGCAGGAGCGCCTTCGGGCGGCCAACGCCTTCGATTTCGACGACCTTCTTCTGTACGGCTACCTGCTGTTGAAGAACCACGAGGACGTGCGCGAGGCCTATCAGGACCGCTTCCGCTACCTTATGGTGGACGAGTACCAGGACACCAACCGCGCCCAGTACGCCATCACCCAGCTGCTCGCCGCCAAGAACCGCAACATCATGGTGGTGGGCGACGACGACCAGTCCATCTACTCGTGGCGCGGCGCCGACTTGCGTAACATCTTGGAATTCGAAAGCGACTACCCCGAGGCCAAGGTGGTGAAGCTGGAGCAGAACTACCGCAGCGTGGGCAATATCCTCGCCGCCGCCAACGCTGTCATCGCCAACAACCAGCATCGCAAGGAGAAGCGCCTGTTCACGGACTCGGGCGACGGGGAGAAGATCTCGGTGTATCTGGCCACCGACGAGCGCGACGAGGGCCGCTGGATCGCCGGGGAGATCGACCGGCGCCGGGCCGAGGGCACTTCCTACAACAACATGGCCGTGTTCTACCGCACCAACGCCCAGTCGCGTATGCTCGAAGATATGCTGTTGCGCGCCGGCGTGCCCTACCGCATCGTCGGGGGCACGCGCTTCTTCGATCGCGCCGAGATCCGCGACGTGATGGCCTACCTCACGCTGGTGGTGAACCCGGCCGACGACATCGCGGCCAAGCGCGTCGTCAACGTGCCGCGCCGCGGTATCGGCAAGACCACCATCGAGCGCATCGACCAGTACGGCCGCGAGATGAACATGCCGTTTCTTACAGCGGCCGAGCTGGCGGTGGTCGATCCGGACATCCGCGCCTCTACCCGCAATGCCGTGGGGGAGTTCATCCAGGTCATCAAGGACGGCGCCACCTACGGGGGCGATCTGCGCAAGGTCGTGGAGATGATCATCGACAAGGCCGGCCTCATCCGCGCCCTGCAGGACGAGGGCACCGACGAGGCGCGCGGGCGCGTCGAGAACATCCAGGAGTTTCTGGGCGTTGTGGACGAGTTCGTGCAGACCCACGATGCGGAGGAGTCCGACTTCGCCGCGCCGACGGTGGGCGAGGACGAGTCCGCCGAGCCCGTGCGCGTACTGCGCGGCGACTCGCTGGCCGATTTCATCGAATGGGTGCGCCTGCGCACCGATCTGGACACGGTGACCGAGGACGGGCAGGCCGTCACCCTCATGACCGTGCACTCGTCCAAGGGCCTGGAATTCGACTGCGTCTGGGTGGCCGGCATGGAGGAGACCCTGTTCCCCCACATGAACTCCGTGGGCGACGCGGCGGCCGTGGAGGAGGAGCGGCGCCTCGCCTATGTGGCCATCACCCGCGCCCGCAAGCGCCTGTGCCTTACCTGCGCCCAGCAACGGCAGATTTTCGGTCAGACGCACGCGAACCCCGTCTCGCGCTTCATCGGCGAGATCCCCAGCGAGCTGCGCCAGACGAGCGGACTGGGCTCGGCGGGCTTTTCCGGCACCGGCTGGGAGAAGCGCGGCAGCCGCCGGGGCATCGCCGGTTCGGGCACCGAGGCGGGGGAGGGCCGCGTGTTCGGGCGCTCGAGCGCCTCGGGGGCGCAGGGGCGCTCGTTCGCCGAGTACCGCGCGGCCACGGGTACGGGGCGTGCGGCCGGCAGCGTCGGCGGCGCATCCCGCGGCGGTTTGGGTTCGGGCTCGGGTCGCATTGGCGCGGGGGTGAACCCGAATGCGGGGAAGAAGGCCGCTGCGCAAACGACCTTCGCCGCCGGGGACGCCGTGGATCACAAGACCTTCGGGCGCGGCACCGTCGTGAAGGTTGACGGCGACACCCTGCACGTCAAGTTCGCCAAGACCGGCCAGACTAAGAAGCTGCTGAAAGACTACGCCCCCATCGTGAAGATCGGGTAGGCGCCCTGCCAAGAAGACGGCGGCCCGGATCGCGTCGATCTGGGCCGCCGTGCTGGAAGCGTCTGTCGCGTTACCCTAGCACCCCGCGCAGAAGGCGCAGGCGGACGGGGCCTTGGCGATGCCGCCGAGGGCCGTCTCGCGCAGCTCGGGGGGAAGGCCCCGGCCCACTTCGTCCATGACGGCCACGGCCTCGTCGAAGCTGATGAGGTTCTGGACGCCGGAAAGGGCGATCTGGGCGCTGACGAAGGCGACGGAGGCCGCCGTGGCGTTGCGCTTCTGGCAGGGCACTTCCACAAGGCCCCCCACCGGGTCGCATACCAGGCCGAGCAGCGACATCATCACGTTCGCGCCGGCGGCCAGGCAGCGGTCGGGGGCACCGCCCGCAAGCGCGACGGCCGCCGCGGCCGCCATGGCCGCCGCGCTTCCCACCTCGGCCTGGCAGCCGCCCTCGGCGCCGGACACGCTGGCGTTGCGGGCGATGAGGTAGCCCAGGCCCGCGGCGGTGAGGATGCCCTCGCGCAGCTGGTCGTGGGAGAAGCCGCGCTCGTCGCGCAGGGCCAGAAGCACGCCGGGGAGCACGCCGGCCGAGCCCGCGGTGGGGGTGGCCACGATGACGCCCATGCGTCCGTTGGTCTCCAGGGTCGCCAGGGCGTACTGAGCCGCTCGGGCCGCCAGGGGATCCACCAGGCGGTGTTGGGGATCGGCATCTTCCAAAGCCGCCCGCAGTTTCGCCGCCTCGCCGCCGATGAGGCCGCCCACGGAGGGCTGCGGGTTACCCAAGGGCTCGGTGGCGGCGTTGCCCATCACTTCTAGAACGCGATCGAGGTAGGCGTCGATGCCCGCTTCGGTGCCCTGCTTGGCGCACAGTGCCTCCTCGCGGGCGCGGAAGGCTTGGGCGATGGTGACGTGCTCGCGCTCGCACAGCGCCAGAAGCTCCTCGCCGGATGCGTAGTCCCAGCGGGCGAACCGTTCCTCGGCATCCTCGGGCACGGGCACCTCCTCGCCGTCGCCGGCGCAGGTGGCGGGTACGACGCGCGCGTTGATGATGTCCGGGTGGTCCATCAGAAGCTCGCGCACGCTCGCATCCACGGCGCTATCGGTCTCAAGGACGGTGTAGGCGTCGCCGCGCTTGGCCGTGCGGTGCAGGTTCGCGTTGGCGATGTTGATGCCGCAGTCGGCCAGCACGCCGGCGATGTGGGCGAGCACCCCGCGCTCATCGCGCTGGTGCACGACCACGCTCGTGCGTTCCCCGGTGATGTCCACGTCGATGCCGTTGATACGCCGAATGACCGCCGCGCCGCCCCCGATGGAGACGCCCCGCATCTCCAGGGCGCGTCCCTCGCAGCTCTCGCAGCGGATGTCCACGGTGTTGGGGTGCGCCACCTCGGTGGTCGTGTCCCAGACGATGTCCACCTGCACGCCGGCTGCCTTCGCTAGGGCGAAGGCGTCGGCCACGCGCGGGTCGTCGGTCGCAAGCCCCAGGATGCCGGCCACCAGCGCCTTGTCGGTGCCGTGGCCGGATCCGGTGGCGGCGAAGGAGCCGTACAGGGTGAAGACGGCGCGTTCGGGCTGCTCGCCGAAGAGCTTCCGCGCCATGGAGGCGAGGGCCAAAGCCCCCGCCGTATGCGAGCTGGACGGTCCCACCATGATGGGGCCGATAATGTCCCTCAGACCATAGGTTTTCACAAGAGCTCCTTTCGCGTTTCCCATCCGCAGAGCAGTTCAGGGCTTCATTTCATCGAAGAAGCCTATCATAGCCCATCGCCTAACGGGTGCAGAGGCGCTATACTGCCTCAAAACCGTAAGTTGGTGAGAAAGGGGAACCTTCATGTCTTCCAAAATCCTCGTCGTGGGCCATCGCAACCCCGACAACGACTCCATCGCCGCAGCCGTGGGCTACGCGCATCTGAAGAATGCGCTGGCCGCCCGCGACGGCGAGGCCGACGCCGTCGAGTACGTGCCCGCCCGTCTGGGGCCGCTGCCGGTGGAAAGCGCCTGGATTCTGGAGCAGAACGACATCGCCGAGCCGGTGCTCATCGAAAACGTGAACCCTGTCGAGCGCGATGGCGAGGAAGTCAAGCAGAAGGTCATTCTCGTGGATCACAACGAGATCGGCCAGGCGGCCCCGGGTATCGAGAACGCCGATGTCGTCGAGATCATCGACCACCATCGCATCGCCGATGTTTCCACGGCCAACCCCATCCTCTTTTTGAACCTCCCCATCGGCTCCACGGCCACCATCGTCACGCTTCAGTTCCGCCAGACCGGCATCGAGCTTCCCGATTCCATCGCCCGCGTGCTTCTGTCGGCCATCCTCACCGACACGGTCATCATGAAGTCGCCCACCTGCACCCAGGTGGACGTCGACCAGGTGAACTTCCTCGCCGGCAAGCTCGGCATCGACGCGGTGGAGTACGGCATGGACATCTTCCGCACCCGCGGCGGCGAGGACAAAATGCCCATCGCCAAGTTGGTCGAGGCCGATTCCAAGGAGTTCAAGGTCAACGACGACGTAACGGTGCTCATCGCCCAGCGCGAGACGGTAGACCTGCCGACTGTGATGGCCCGCGAGGCGGAGATTCGCGATCACATGAAGAAGCTCGTGGAAGACAACGGCTACGAGTTCGCCCTGCTGCTCGTCACTGACATTCTGGCCGAGGGCTCGCAGTTCATCGTGGAGGGCGATCCGGCCCGTGTGAACCGCGTCTTCGAGATCGAGTGCTGCGAGGGCGGCAACTGGATGCCCGGCGTCCTCTCCCGCAAGAAGCAGGTGGCGGCCCCCATTCTTGCCTCGTAATAATTCCTTGAGGAATTATTACGCGACGCTGCGGGTCCGACAGGCACCTGGCGTTGCCCCTTGTTTTTGCCACGGCGCGGCACGAAGGCCGCTTGGGCAAAAGGCGGGGCAAATCCAGGCACCTGTCGGACCCTCGCTGTTTTCCTTGGGCGCATCCCTGCGACAAAAAATTTAGGAATTTTGAAAGAAGGAACCCTTATGAACCCCGATCGCGTGCTTGATTCGTTTTTGGAGATGGTGGCCATCGAGAGCCCGTCATGGCACGAGGCTCCCATGGCAGCTTATTGTGCAGAAAAACTGGCGGAGATGGGATTCACGGTCACCTTCGACGCTTCTGCGGCGGAAACGGGGTCGGATACGGGCAACCTCATCGCGCATTTGCCCGGCACGGTACCGGGGCGCATCGGATTCTCGGCGCATCTGGACACGGTGAAGCCCTGCGCGGGCATCGAGGCGGTCATCGAGCAGCGCCATATCTGCGACGACGTCACCTGCCGCATGGCCGAGGTCGTCTGCTCGGCGGGGGAGACGATCCTCTCGGCCGATGACAAGGCCGGCATCGCCGCCATTTTCGAGGGGCTGCGCTCGGTGCTGGAGTCCGGCACGCCCCGGCCCGGCATCACGGTGCTGCTCACCACCTGCGAGGAGCAGAGCCTGCTAGGGGCCGGTGCCTTGGCCGAGGGCGCGCTCGCGTGGCCGAAGGATCTGCCGGCGGCTACCCCGGAAGCCGAGCGCGACGGACGTTTTCCGCTGTTCGTGCTCGATGCAGACGGGGCGCCGGGCACCATCATCATGGGCGCGCCCTACCACTGGACGCTGCGCGCTCGCATCGAGGGCCGTGCCGCCCATGCCGGCGTGGAGCCCGAGGAGGGCGTCTCCGCCATTCAGATCGCCGCAGCCGCCGTGGTCGCCATGCCGCTTGGGCGCATCGACGAGTGCACCACGGCCAACGTCGGCCGCATCGAGGGCGGCGTGGCCGTGAACATCGTGCCCGCCGTCGTGGCGCTCATGGGGGAGTGCCGCTCGCTGTACGAGGATCGCGTGCTCGCCCAGCGCGACGCCATGACCCGCGCCTTGGAAGAAGCCGCCGCTCGCTTCGGCGGCCAGGTGGAAGTGGCCTGGGAGCTGGACTACCCGGCTGTCGTGCACGAGCCCGGCGACGCCATCGTCGCGCATTTGGAGGCCGCTGCGGCCACTTGCGGCCTTGAGTCCCGCCACGCCACCTCCGGCGGCGGGGCCGACGCGAACATCCTCGGCACGAAGGGCGCCGACGCCATCACCCTCGGCATCGGCATGACCAACTTCCATTCCGTCGACGAGTATATAGAGGTAGCCGACCTCCAGAACATGGCCCGCTACGTCGAGGCCATCATCGCCGAGTACGCGGGGTAGCTTCAGGAGCGATCCCGTGGGGGGGGGCGACCTTGGTCGCCCCCCTTGCACGGCCTTTTCCGGCAGGGAGAGCCTTGTCCCGGCACCTGCGGGGACAAGGCTCGGATTTTGGCAGATGCGGGTACCAAACCGCCTGTTTTGCCAGGCGCAGGGAACCAAACCGCCCGTTTTGGCTGAACTGCGACAAGCCATCTACCAGGCATTATAGGAAGTTTTCCCAGATCAGAGCTTCGGGCGAAACTGGAGGTTAGGTACCCGTGGACTGCCAAAATCCGAGGTTTGGTATCGTCTAAGACAAGATCGCGTGAAAGGCTATGCTTCAGTTTCCGGTATGCGTAGGGATACGCGTCGGGCTCGCTCTTCGACGAGATCGCCAAAGACGCTGCGAGCAAACTCAAATTCGTTTTCGTGGCGACGCAAGAAGTTGCGCATGCGCAGGTAGTCGCGCACTTCTACGGCGTCTTCGCTCTCGTCCTCCATGACTTCTTGGGCGAAGGCGCGGGCGCGTTCGATGGAGTCGGCGTCGTCGGCTTCGAGTTCAGCCACATATTGCGTGCGTTCGCCTGCTGGCGCGTAGAACAGGAAAAGGTTGGCGAACTTCCCTTGAGGTCCCTCGGAGAGGCCTTGGGCGGCCTTCTGCTCCGCAGCGGCGCGATCGACGAGAATCTTGCCGTTGTCGCGGCGGCCGGGCAGCACGCCCGAGGCCACCATGGCATTCACGCGAAAACGACTCACGCCGAGTATCTCGCCAGCTTCGGCAGACGAGATGAGGTCGCTGTCCTCGTCGGCTATCCTTCCCACTTTCAGGCCAGCTGTTGAAATCGGTGGGGCCAGCTCCAGGCTGCGCTTCGCCTCCTCTAGGGTGGTGAGCTTTTTGAGGGGAAGGTGCGGATAATGGATCTCGAACCCTTCGGCGGTTTTCTCGATATAGCCGCCCGGCACGGGGCGGTCGTTGATGGACAGATCCCAGCGCGAGGGCTCGCCCTCGGCGCCGCAATACTCGGTCCAGGTTCTGACTTGGGTAGACATAGGGTTCCTCCTCGCGTTTACAGAGATTGGAATGGGTTTTCAAGGGGCGTCTTTGAAAAGGAGCGGCAAACAGGGTAGCTGCCTCCGAATTGCGCTTCGATGGCGGCGATCATCGACGTCTGCCCCATATCCTCGAGCATCTCGCGGGTGATCCAGCCATAGCCCAGAAGCTCGTCGGCCAATTCGGCACAATAGGCGCAGCGCTGGCATTGTCTGTTGCAAGTGGAGGTGCGTTTGAAGAAATTCGTCCTGCCAAGTGCCTTGTTGTCGATGTGCGCGCGGAACTCGATGCCGTAATAGCCGATGGAGCTGCACAGCAGATCGAAGAGGTTGCCGTCGTAGGACTCGTCCAAGTAGGCTTCGGTGCAGCGAAGCACTTTGCTCGGCATCATATCGCGGCCGACAATTTTGAAGAAGCTTGTGATGCCCTCGTAGCGGCGCATATCTTCGGGCCTGATCCAGTTCGATTTGAAAATCTGCCCGGCATCGCGGCCGATGATGTCGCCGCAAGCGAAAGAGAAGGCGTTGCCCTCGTCGCGCTCTTCGTGGGATTTATGGGAGATCAAGTTCATGTGGAACTTGCGGTAGGGGCATTTGTTCAAGCACCCCTCGTTTACCATGAGCTTGAGCTCTACGCCAAGTTTCTCGCGGATTTGCCGCAAGAGCTTCAGGTCGCGGTTGATGCTCGTGTCCACGGTCATAGTGGTGGCGCCTGCTAGCGCGAAGGCTTCGGCGCGGGAAAAGCAATCGATGTCAGCGAGGACTGAGGCGCTGATTTCAAGGTTCGGACAGGTTTGGCGCGCTTGTTCGATGAGGAAGGGATTGGCCAGTGTCACTGCCTCAATGCCGTGTTGCTCGTGCATATCGCGAATGAATCCGATTTGGCGATTGAGGGTCTCCTCGGCGTACCAATCCCCGCCATCGCACGTGGAATTCATCGTGATGTCGACGCGGATGCCCGCCTCGCGAATGACGCTGACCACTCCGACGAACTCGTCGAGGGTCGTCACGTTTCCAACGCGGCCCGAACCGGTGATGGCTTGCGGCGCATTCAGGTAGATCTCCCGAATAACGTTGCCGTTGCGTTTTTGAAGCGCGATCAGCTGCCGCAGCGTGGCGGCGTCTCCGTTGTAAGGAACGGAAAACTCGAGTTGAGCCACAGAGCCCCTCCTTCCTCTCTCGTTTAGAAAAAGGGCCCGCTTTTCAAGAGCGGGCCCGCTTGTGCTCATCGGCGCCAGGCCGGGTCTAGGCCTCGGTCGCGGCATCCCAGGGTTCGAGGGCGGCGGCATTGCGGCCGGCGATACGGCCAACGCACCAGTTCTCGGAGCCATTGCCGCCGGTGATGGCGTAAGTGTGGCCATTCATGTTGCCGAACGAGCCGGCGGAGTACAGGCGCGGAATCGGGTTGCCGCTCGGATCGACGATGTTGGCGTTCTCGTTGCGGCGAGCACCGCCGATGGTATTGCAGATGCCCGGGTACAGCGGAATGGCGTAGAACGGACCGGTCTCGACCTTTGCCAGCTGCTGGCGGCCGAAGTCCTCGTCAGCGCCCTTGTCGCACAGCTCGTTCCAGCGGGCAACGGAGGCCTTCAGCTTCTCAGCGTCCATCTTGTCGTCCCATTTGCTGGCGGCGATGTTGGCGGCCAGCTCGTCCAGGGTGGCGCCGGTGGTAATCCAGCCACGCTCGAGCTCCCATTTGTTGTCGGCAGACCATCCGGCCCAGCCACCGAGTTCGGGATCGAGACCCTCGGTCATGTAGCCGATGCCCATGCCACCGTTCTCGGTGGCCGCGCCGCCGACCATGCCGCCCCAGGAGCCGCCGTCGAAGGAGGTCTGATCGAAGATGTACCAAGAGGGAATACGGTCGAAATCGCAGATCTCCTCATCGAAATTGGCGTAGGGCTTCCAGCCACCATGGGGGCTGAAGATTTCCTCGTTACCCCAGCGTTCGCCTAGGCGAGATACTTTGATGTAATTGGGCGTGGGGCTCTGCACGGAAACGCCCCCGGGCACGATCTCCGGATCGTCGAACCAGGCGTCGTCGCCGCCACAGACCTGCTGCATGTGCCACAGGTCGGCACCCACCTTCTGGGCCATGGTGATGCCGTCGCCGGTGTTGTACTTCCAGCCGTAGAAGCCGCGCATCGGGTAGCACTTCAGATACTTGGCCTGCAGCTCCTCGTTGAATTCGAAGCCGCCAGTGCACAGGATGACGCCCTTGGAGGCCTTCACGGCCTTGGGGGTCTCGTCGGTTCCCATGAGGGTGTAGCAGCCGACGATCTCCTTGGTGACGGGGTTCTGGATGAGCTCCTCGTCGTGGCATTCGAACAGCACCTCGATGCCGCGGTCGGCGCGATGTTGGTCCATGGCCTCGAAGAAGCCCGCGCCGTAGCCGTCGCCGGAACCGACGTACATCTCCTCGTAGCCAGTGAAGATGTTGTACTCGGCACGGGGGCTATCGCCCAGGGTGTACTCGAGGCCGTACTCGTCGGCGTAGTCGGGGTTTTGCACGGCTTCCTCGGCCCAGGCCTGGCAGACCTCCATAGGTGTCTGCCCATGGAAGGCCTCGAAAGCAAACTGAGCGGCCGCGTCGGCATCGTGGGGGGCAGTCCACTGACCCATGTTGATAGACGAGGACCCGCCTCCGCGGAACGGCGATTTCTCCAGATAGAGCACTTGAGCGCCCTCGTCGAAGGCGGTGATGCCGGCCCACAGGCCCGCTCCGCCGTAGCCGATCACCAAAACGTCGGTCTCGTAGTCCCAGGTCTCGGGCATCCACTCGGGGGTGCTGCCAGTCTCAGAGAGCGCAGCGTCGTTGTTGGCGCACCCGGCCAGGGCGGCGGCGCCGGCAGCGCCGGCGGCAGCCAGGGCGGAGCCCTTCAAAAAAGAGCGGCGAGATACTTCCTCCATGTTTTCCTCCTTAATAAGGCTTGCTATGTCATCCGCCGGAGTGCGGATGATGCTGAGATGGGAATGGCCTCACTCGGGCCCCGTAGGGGGAGGGATTGACGGGGTCCGGGCGGAACCGGAGTCAATTAAATGCGCCGGGCCTTACTCGTGGCAGGTGTTGCACTCGTAGACGTCCATGTGGTGGCAGCCCTTGCATGCCTTCTTTGCCGTGTCCTCGATGGTGTCGTCGGAATGCATGCTGTGACAGCTGCCGCAGTCGATGGTCGTATGATCTTCGTTCTCGGGCAGGGCGTGGGGGTTCACTACCGTGCCGTTGGCGTCGGTGAGGATGGCGCAGGCTTCAGTCTTGGCGGCCAGGTCCTCCTGGCTGCCGTGGCAACCGCTGCTGAAGCAGGCGGTGGTATCGATGGTGGTCTTTTTCAGCCGTTTGGGCGTCTTGTCGCCGAACTGCACGCCATCGTGGGCGGTCGCCAGGCTGTCGATGTCGCTATGGCAGGTGGTGCACTCCTGCGTCGCATGGTTAGATGCGGGCATCGTCGCGTCGCCGAGCGAGTCGCCCTCGGTGCTGTGGCAGGTGGTGCAGTCGGCATCTGCGGAGAACGCGAAGTCCCCTGTCATTGCGGCGTTCTCGTCGGCTTCAGCCTGTGAGCCGCTGCCCGTTTCGCTGAGATCTGCCGTTTTCGGGGCGCAGCCGACAGTGCCCAGGGACATAAGTGCGATGACACCCGCGACAGCGGAGGCAAGAACGATCTTGCGCAGGGATACGTGAGCCATGCTCCTCTCCTTCCAAGTGGCTCCGGCGGCTCTCTCGTCGTCCCGCCGGATTGAATTCGATGGGCGGCATTGTGCGTCCTCGTCGCCGAAATGCCATCATCCAAAGCCGATGCTTCGCGGGAGGAGACAGATTATTTTGCTGCCAAGCCATCATCTGAAAAGGATGAAAGACCAGGTGGGATAAGGGATGACGAAGGACAGATTGTGGGTGGTTCTCGGCCTTGCCCTTGCTATACTGCCCTTGACCGCACATCGATACGGGAGGGTCGGCGATGGTAGGAATTACGAAGGACGATGGCGCGCTACCGTCTCGGGGGCTAGGAGGGGCTTCCGAGAAGAGCGGGCTTTTGGTGGTTCTCGGGTATATTGGCGCCCAAACGTGGCTTCCCATTGTCGGCGTGGTAGCCGATATGTATCGCGGGGGCGATCTGGCGCTGTCGGGGCTGAACCCCCTTCTCTTTTCTTATCTTGTTGTTTTGGGGACGACGGCGTGCGCAGCGTCTTTCGCGCGTTGGAGGGACGAATGGTCTCGAGGCGTCTTCGGGGCGTTTGCGGGCGCGTTGGCTGCCATCGCCGGCGCAGCGCTTCTGCTCGTTCCCGAACGGGGCGCCTCTGTGGCAGTTGCGGTTCTACGCGTCGTGTCCGGCGCGCTGCTCGGCTTGGGCGGCGGTTTGCTCACCATGGTATGGAGCGAACGCTTTGGACGGCTGGATGCTCCGGCGCGCTCCCGGGTTTCGTTTCTCGTCGTACTCGCTGCCTGCCTGCTGGCGGCCTTCGCTCAGTCCATAGGCATCCACTGGTTGCTGCTTGCAGTGGTCGCCGTGTTCTCGGCGGTGTCCAGCGCCTTGTTCATGGTGTCGGCGTCTCGCGGTGAGGCTCCTGCTAAAACCTCTTCGCCAGTGACGCATCTGCAGGGGGCTTTTGTTCGCATTATCGCGTCCTATGGCCTGTTCGGCCTTGTCTTCGCCCTGATGATCACGCAGTTTCTCATTGCGCGTCACGGTCACGCCCTGTCGTGGACGTGGCTTTTGAGCCTTTCGGGCGTCGTTATCTCCCTCGTGGTCGAGGTTGTGGCAAAGGCGCTGCTCAAACAGGGATTCAGCTGGCTGCTCCTTCTGCGCTTTGCGGCCATACCGATACTTGTGGCTTTTTACCCCTTCGATGCCGGAAGCGAGTTCTCCCTGCGCTTTGCCATGGGGGCCTCGGCGGTGGCTCTGTGGGTGTACCTTTCCTTGGTGGTGGGAGTCGCGGCGGAGGCGGCCGGGCAGATTCGCGTACCTTTTGCTATCGTGTGGGGTGTGGCTCTGGGCGCGCTTGCCCTGGGCGCGGCTTTGGGGTCGAGTTTGGCGCTTATGATGGAGAGCCTCGATCTCCAGGGCCACGTGAGCGTGACGGCCATCGCGGCCATGGTGCTTGCTGTTATCGCGTCGGATGTGGTGTTGACGCGCGGAAGTTTGGCGCGGGCCTACAAGAGGGCCGTAACTGCCGCAGGGGGCAAAGAGGCGGAGTCTGCTGACGGCGGTACGCCTTTCGATGAGCGGGTCGCGGCCGTGGCTGAGGTCTACGCGCTGACTGAGCGAGAGGCAGAGGTTCTGGGCATTCTGGCGCGCGGGCATGGGCTGGGTCGCGTTCAGGAGGTGCTTTTCATTGCCGAGGGAACCGCCATTACTCATCGTCGGCACATTTATCAGAAGCTCGATGTCCATTCCAAGGCCGAGCTCATCGATCTCGTCTCCGGCTTCGGAGATGATGGGATAGATGACGATTGAAGTCGGTTTAGATGACCGAGGGCGCTGGCCTTCATCGGTCGGGAGGGCCGACCAAGGTCGGCCCCTACGGGAAAAGCGCGTCAGTCCTCGTCGGCCTCTACGAGAAAGCGTGCCAGTCCTTGTCGGTCGGAAGTGCGTGGGGCTTCCTTGCCTGCACTTCCTGCGATTATGGACAAATTGTGCCGCTCGCCGGAGGGGATGGATACGCCCGGGTGCGTGGCGTTTGACACACAGCGGAAACCCTCGTAATATACCCCCTCACGCCTCACAGAGGCGCTTGTTTTGTGCAGTGCAAGCCCGTGGAAAAAGGAAAGGAAAAGAGTCTTGCCTACAATTAACCAGCTGGTCCGCAAGGGCCGCAAGAAGACGGTCGACAAGTCGAAGACCCCGGCGCTCAAGGGCAACCCGCAGAAGCGCGGCGTGTGCACCCGCGTGTACACCACGACCCCCAAGAAGCCGAACTCCGCTCTTCGAAAGGTCTGCCGTGTGCGTCTCGTCAACGGTATGGAGGTCACGGCCTACATCCCCGGCGAGGGCCACAACCTCCAGGAGCACTCCATGGTGCTCATCCGCGGCGGCCGTGTAAGGGACCTTCCCGGTGTCCGTTACAAGGTCATCCGCGCGGCGCTCGACTGCGCTGCGGTGGACAACCGCAAGCAGGCCCGCAGCCGCTACGGCGCCAAGCGCCCGAAATAACGTTCGTTAAGCCGCGCGGGCCGGTAGAGTCTGGGTAAGGAGCCCCACCGACCTAATGGACGCCGAACCGGTGCCCCGAAGCGCGCAGAAGCAAAAGGAGTAACTACATGCCGCGTCGTGCAGCAGCAGTCCGCCGCGAAACGCAGCCGGACGCAAAGTTCAACAACCGTCTCGTCACGCAGCTCATCAACAAGGTTCTGCTTGACGGCAAGAAGTCCATCGCCGAGAACATCGTCTACGGCGCCTTCGACCTGGTCCAGGAGAAGACCGGCGAGGATCCGCTGACCGTGTTCAAGAAGGCCATGGACAACGTCCGCCCCACCCTCGAGTGCAAGCCGAAGCGCGTGGGCGGCGCCACTTACCAGGTGCCGATGGAAGTCAACTCCCGTCGTGCCACCACATTGGCGATCCGCTGGATCGTCGACTTCTCCCGCAAGCGCAAGGAGCACACCATGCGCGAGCGTCTCGCCAACGAGATCATCGACGCCTCCAACAACACGGGCGCCGCTGTGAAGAAGCGCGAGGACATGTACAAGATGGCCGAGGCTAACCGTGCGTTCTCGCACTATCGCTTCTAAGGCTGGTGAAGATACATGGCTAAAATCGATCTGAGGGATACGCGCAACATCGGCATCATGGCCCACATCGATGCAGGCAAGACCACCACGACCGAGCGCATCCTCTACTACACGGGCAAAACTCATAAGATCGGCGAGGTGCACGACGGCGCTGCCACCATGGACTGGATGGTCCAGGAGCAGGAGCGCGGCGTGACCATCACCGCTGCAGCCACCACCTGCTTTTGGAAGTACCCCGGCGGCAAGGCCGACGGCAAGGAGTACCGCTTCCAGATCATCGACACCCCCGGCCACGTGGACTTCACGGCCGAGGTAGAGCGCTCCCTGCGCGTGCTCGACGGCACCGTCGCCGTATTCGATGCCGTTGCCGGCGTGCAGCCGCAGTCCGAGACGGTGTGGCGCCAGGCCGAGCGTTACGGCGTGCCCCGCATCGCCTTCATCAACAAGTACGACCGCGTGGGTGCCGACTTCTTCCATGCCATCCAGACCATGCGCGACCGTCTGGATGCGAAGGCCGTGGCCGCCCAGATTCCCATGGGTGCCGAGGATAACTTCTGGGGCATCGTGGACCTCGTGACCATGACTGCCTGGGACTTCAAGGCCGACGACAAGGGCATGACCTACCCCGAGCCGATGGACGAGATCCCGGCCGAGTTCAAGGAAGATGCCGAGCTGTACCACCAGGAGCTGCTTGAGGCCGCCGCCGACTGCGACGACGAGCTGATGGAGAAGGTCCTCATGGAGGAGGAGATCTCCGTCGACGAGCTGAAGGCCGCCATCCGCAAGGGTGTTATCGCCTGCCAGATCAACCCCGTGTTCGTGGGCTCCGCCTACAAGAACAAGGGTGTGCAGGAGCTGCTGGACGCCGTGGTCGACTACACGCCCTCCCCGGTGGACATCCCGCCGATCAAGGGTACCAACCCCGACACCGGCGAGGAAGAGGAGCGTCCGGCCGATCCGAAGGCTCCGTTCGCTTCGTTGGCCTTCAAGATCATGACCGACCCCTATGTGGGCAAGCTCACCTACCTGCGTGTGTACTCCGGCCATCTGGACGCCGGCAGCTACGTGCTGAACGCCACGAAGGGCAAGAAAGAGCGCATCGGCCGTCTGCTGCAGATGCACTCCAACCAGCGCGTCGACATCGACGCCGTGTCCGCTGGCGACATCGTTGCTGTTGTGGGTCTGAAAGACACCTCCACCGGTGACTCCCTGTGCGCCGAGGACGCTCCCATCATCCTGGAGTCCATGGAGTTCGCCGATCCGGTTATCGACATCGCCGTGGAGCCCAAGACCAAGGCCGAGCAGGACAAGATGGCCATCGCCCTGCAGAAGCTCGCCGAGGAGGACCCGACCTTCCGCGTGTCCACCAACCATGAGACTGGTCAGACCATCATCGCCGGCATGGGCGAGCTGCAGCTCGAGATCATCGTCGATCGCCTGCTGCGTGAGTTCAAGGTCGAGGCGAACGTGGGCAAGCCGCAGGTAGCCTATCGCGAGCGTCCGGGCCACGAGGTCATGAACGCCGAGGGCAAGTTCGTTCGCCAGTCCGGCGGCCGCGGCCAGTACGGACACGCGGTCATCAACATGTACCCGCAGGAGGCTGGCAAGGGCTACGAGTTCGTCAACAAGATCGTCGGCGGCGTGGTGCCCAAGGAGTACATCCCCTCCATCGACAAGGGCATCCAGGAGGCGCTGAACTCCGGCGTTCTGGCCGGCTACCCGGTCGAGGACGTGAAGGTCGAGCTGATCGACGGTTCCTACCACGACGTGGACTCCTCCGAGGCCGCCTTCAAGGTGGCCGGTTCCATGGCCATCAAGGACGCCCTGCGCAAATCCAACCCGGTCATCCTGGAGCCCGTCATGGCTGTCGAGGTTGAGACGCCCGAGGAGTACACCGGCTTCGTCATGGGTGACATTCCCAGCCGTCGTGGTCTTATTCAGGGCCAGGAGCAGCGTGGAAACGCCGTCGTCATCGAGGCGAAGGTTCCGCTGGGCAACATGTTCGGCTACGCGACCGACCTGCGTTCCGGTACGCAGGGCCGCGCCGTGTACACCATGCAGATGGACTCCTACGAGCCCGTGCCCAAGTCCGTGCAGGACGAGATCATCAGCAAGGCCGGCGGCAACGCCTAAGGCGCCCTCAGAGAAACTTCTATTTGGAGGTAATGTAAGTGGCAAGTCAGAAGATTCGCATCCGTCTCAAGGGATACGATCATGAGATCGTGGATCAGTCCACGCGCCTCATCGTCGATACCGCTCAGAAGACGGGTGCCAAGGTTTCCGGTCCTATTCCGCTGCCGACGGAGCGCAACCTGTACTGCGTCATCCGTGGGCCCCATGTGAACAAGGACTCCCGCGAGCAGTTCGAGATGCGCACCCACAAGCGCCTGATCGACATCCTCGAGCCGACCCCCAACACGGTTGACTCCCTGATGCGTCTCGATCTCCCCGCTGGCGTTGACATCGAGATCAAGCTGTAAGGAGGTTTGGGCATGATTAACGCTATCTATGGCAAGAAGATCGGCATGACCCAGATCTTCGACGACCAGGACCGCATCGTCCCGGTCACCGTTATCCAGGCCGAGCCGAACACCGTGTGCCAGGTGAAGACCGTGGATACCGACGGCTACGAGGCCGTGCAGATGGGCTTCGGCTACATCAAGCCCCGTCGCGTGAACAAGCCCATGCAGGGCCACTTCGACGCCCAGGGCGCCGAGCCGAAGCGCTACCTGCGCGAGGTTCGCGTCGAGAACGCCGGCGAGTACAAGGTGGGCGACGAGCAGACCGTCGCGGCCTTCGCCGACGTGAAGAAGGTCGACGTGACCGGCACGTCCAAGGGCAAGGGCTTCGCCGGCGTCATGAAGCGCTACGGCTTCGCCGGCGGCCCGGGCGGCCACGGCGCGCACTTCCATCGCGCCCCCGGTTCCGTGGGCCAGTGCGCCACGCCGTCCCGCGTGTTCAAGGGCCTGCGCCTGCCTGGCCACATGGGCTGCGACACCGTCACCGTGAAGAACCTCGAGGTTGTTCGCATCGACGAGGAGCAGAACCTCATCCTGGTCAAGGGTGCGGTGCCCGGCGGCAAGAACGGCATCGTCCGCGTCCGCATGGCTTAATTGGAACGATCGGTAACAAGGAGTTACAGCAACTATGGCAACTATTGAGATTAAGGACGTGAAGGGCGCTGCCGCCGGCACGGTCGAGCTTTCCGACGCCGTGTTCGCCATCGAGCCGAACGTGCCTGTGATGCATCGCA
This sequence comes from Adlercreutzia sp. CNCM I-6207, assembly GCF_977072305.1. Taxonomy (NCBI): domain Bacteria; kingdom Bacillati; phylum Actinomycetota; class Coriobacteriia; order Eggerthellales; family Eggerthellaceae; genus Adlercreutzia; species Adlercreutzia sp. CNCM I-6207. Next base: position 122,051 of record NZ_CDRVLZ010000006.1, on the reverse strand, counting down.
CCGTGAAGGCGCAGCAGGCATCCTGGCGCCAGGGCACCGCCAACACGCGCACCCGCGGCATGGTTCGCGGCGGCGGCAAGAAGCCGTGGCGTCAGAAGGGCACCGGCCGTGCCCGTCAGGGTACCATCCGCGCTCCCCAGTGGGTCGGCGGCGGTACCGTGTTCGGCCCCCACACCCGCAGCTACGACCAGAAGGTCAACAAGAAGGAGATCAAGCTGGCCATGCGCTCGGCTCTCTCCGCCAAGCTGGCCGACGGCGAGCTGTTCATTGTGAAGGACATGGACTTTGAGAAGCCCTGCACCAAGGACGCCGTGGCGCTCATCAAGGCGCTCGGCCTTGAGGGCAAGCGCATCTGCGTGGTCATCGGCAATGAGGACATCGAGGCCTTCCTCTCCTTCCGCAACATCCCCGAGGTGAACATTCTGCCGGTGGGCGATATCAACACCTACGAGCTGGTCGACAACAAGGCCCTCGTTATCGCCGAGCCGTGCCTGGCCCGCATTGAGGAGGTGCTTGCATAATGGAGAAGGATCCCCGCGACGTCATCATCCGCCCCGTCATCACGGAGCACAGCTACGACGCTATGGAGAACAACGTCTACACCTTCGAGGTGGCCAAGGATGCCAACAAGGTTGAGATTCGCCAGGCCATCGAGGCTATCTTCAACGTGAAGGTGGTCAAGGTGAACACCCTGAACGTGAAGTCGAAGCCGAAGCGCGTCCGCTACCAGGAGGGTCGCACCCGCACCTGGAAGAAGGCCATGGTCACTCTGGCCGAGGGCGAGACCATCGAGATCTTCGCTTCCTAGCTTCAAGCGCTCATCGCGCCAAGGGCCGAAAGCCCGAGAAACCAAGGCCGGCTCCCGCAAGGGGCCGGCCTTTTTGCTGCAATTGCGGCTTGATCTGCTTCAACGGGACTGGCCTGTGAGCTCACTGGAAGCACTTCGATTTCTCGCTAGCTTTGGCATGGCTGCATGCAAGGAGGCTTCTGAAAGCAGAGGAGGCCTTGGATGCAAAAAGCACTAATTTCGGAAATAGATGGAAGTTTCGAGCGCCGAGAGCGCTGGATTCGGAAATAGATGCGAGTTTCGAGCACGAAAGAGCTGCATTGTGCCTAAAATGACGCTCTAAACTCGTAACTGTTTCCGGGGAGGGTCGCTTCAGCGCTCTAAACTCCCATTTATTTCCGAAAGATGCTGCTTTGCCGCTCAAAATTCCTGTCTATTTCCGGGGGGGGGTGTCTCAAGAGTCTGAGAACCAAGGGGATATGAGAAAGGCCCCGCAAACACGAGGGCTTGCGGGGCCGATGAGGTTTCCGCATCCAGGGTGTCGCGGGCGATGGCCTGGATGCGGGCGATGACGGCCTAGGCGCAGGCCATCTGAACGAGGGTTTCCAGAGAGACGCCCTCGACCTCGGCGTTGGCGATGGCGCCGCCGCCGGCAACGTTGGTAGCGCAGGAGCAGGCCATCACGTAGGAGGTCGCTTCCTCCTCGCCGGCCAGCTCGTCCACGGTGGTCGTGAACGAGGCGTTGGGGCCCGCCACGGTGACGGCTGCGGCCTTGACGGCCTCGCAGCCGTACGTGGGCAGCGACGCGCATAGCGTGGCGGCCGCCTTGCAGAAGACGCCGCTTATCTCGGCGTTGGAGGACACGGCGTCCTGCGTGTAGCTAAAGGTTCCCTCCACGGCGCGCGCCGGGGCCTCGGTGTCTGCGGCGTCTGCGGCAGCCAGGGTGGTCGCAGCGGCTGGAGCGGCTGCCGCGGGTTCGATGGTAGCGGCCTGGGCCACGCCGGCGCCTCCGGAGATGAGGGCCACCGCGCTCATCACGCCGCCGATGGTCCTAACAGTTTGAGATTTCATGGAATGTCACCGTTCCTTTCTATTCCTCGACGTTCACGAACAGCGTGACGGGCTTCTTCATCTGGACGCCGTTCACGTCTGTGGCCTGCAGCTTCACCTGGTACTTGCCCGCCTTGCTCGGCGTCCAATCCAGGGAATAGGTGACCCACTGGAACGGATCGAAGTCGGTGACCTGATCGGCGATCTTCACGTCTTGCCAGGTCTTGCCCATGTCGAAGCTGAAGTTGACGCTGGCCAGGTCTCCCACGACGCGGTTCCAACTGTACACGGCACCGGTCAGGGTCACCGGCTCGCCCACCTTGGCGGTGACACCGTCTTCCTGGAACCACATGCCGTTGATGGGATAGCTTGGGGAGGGCTCGTCGGATTCGGCCATCATCGGGCCCTGGAAGAACGCCTCGTCCTGGGTGAAGTCGATCGACTTGATGTGCTTCACCTGACGGGCGCCGGGGTTGCCCAGGGATACGAGGGTCATGGGGGCGCCGTCATCCTGGCTTAAGTCCTCGCCGTAGTACTTCAGGGCGATATAGGCGTTCTCGGTGTAGGTGCTCGCCTCCAGGTTCATGGGCGGGAAGGCCTGCCAGCCGTCGTAGCCCGTGGCGTTCACGGCGTTCACGCCGTCGGCCAAACCTCCGCACTGCTCGATGAGGTAGGCCACCGACACACCGGACATGGGGATGTTGGACACGAGCGAGCCGCCGCGGCCGTTGGTGGCGCAGGCGAGCGCCATGGTGAACTCGGTCTGGGGCATGGCAAGAAGTTCGGCCTTCGTGAACGAGCGGGGGTTCTTCACGCCGGTGAGGCTTACGGTGTTCTCCTCGCTGCACACGGCATCGAAGCTGAAGGGCTCGCCGTTCTTCTCGGTGACCTCGGGGCCCCAGTTGTTCACGATGAACACGTCGTCGTGATCGGTGACGGCCTGGTCGAGCTTGACATCGATGGCGGGCGCCTCGTCCTGGGTCATGCCGTTCACAAATCCGCCGAAGAAGCCGCGGGAGTCGACCCAAGCCTGCTCCATCTCGTTGCCGTCGATGTTCGGGTAGCCGCCCAGCGCCGGCTCATCGTAGAAGTCGTCCCACAGCACCAGCTGATAGTCGCCCTGGCCGCCGGCGGAGTTCATGGCATGGCAGCTCCAGCAGTTGCCGTTGGCCTCTTGGAAGACCTTGCTGCCATAGTGGGCCGCATGGATGAGGTCGCCCAGATACGGGCCGGTGAGCGCCGTATGGCCGCGATGGCACGGCTCGCAGTCCTGGTAGGTGAGGGCCTTGTCGTAGCCCACGTGGGTCAGGATGTGCTTGTAGCCGTCCTTCATGTTCATGACATCCCACAGATCCTCGTGGCACGCATTGCAGCCGCGGTTGCCCGCGTTCAGCATGTCGGTGGTGCTGAAGGTGTCGTTGAAGTTCCCAGAGGTCCTATCAGTGAAGTCCGGGTACATTGACGGCGCGGCCTCCTCCGTCGCCTCCGCATCTCCGCCCGTCGCGGCCATGCTCGTGGTGGCTTGGGGCGCGCACCCCCACAGCGCGAGCGCCAGGGCTGCTACGGCCGCCATCACGGCTACGGCCACGAGCAAGCGGGACGTGCCCTTGCTTTCTTGTGCTTTCATCCTCTTCTCCTTCCTTTCCGTTGAAGATGTTTGCCTTTCGCCGATCGGGGCGCATCAAGGGAGGCGTGGTGCGCCCCAGCCGGCAAGCGTCACTTTAAATGCGGGCGGCCGATTGAAAATCAGCAACGTTTGTTGAGGTTGGTCAGCCATCTCAACAACTCTTGTTGATTTCAGGGAAATGCCAGATGATATGATTGAGTCGGCTGAATAGCGCTCGGCGAGGCGCCTCGAGGGTCGCAAGAGGTTGCGTCGGCGATGGCGGCCCGCGGGCGCTTCGTGTTGCGCTGGAAAGAGAGAACCGGTTGCGAGGGGTGGGGTTGAGGAACGTGGATGAGGCAGGGAAGACGACGGCCCGCGCGCTGAGGACATTCGAGGGGGCGCCGAAGGGCTATTGGTGGATCGTCGGGGCGCTCGTGGCGCTGGCGTCGGCCGCCATGCTTCTGCACGAATCGGGAAGCTGGACGCTCGATCTCGCGCCGCTGTGGGGCGCGTCGGTCAACATCCGCGCCTTCTCCTGCGACGCCCATTCGCTCGGACTCGTCTTCGGCTATGCGGTAACGCAGATCAATGGACGGAAGTTCGCCCGCCTGGTCGGCGACGGCCTGTTCTGGCTCATCTTCTTCATCGCGCAAGTGGGCAACGTCCTTCTGTTCTATGGCTGTCTTACGGTGCTGGACGCGCCCTTCGCCATCGTTGCCGTGCAGTTTGTTGGCGCCGCCTCGGGGGCATGGTTTTTCGTGGCCGCTAGCCAGGTGGCGTGCATGGTCGGCCCCGCGCTGTTCATGGGCACCATCGTGGCCGTGGTGGCGCTGACCACCCTCATCGTCCAGGGTCTGTTCAGCATGCTGGAGGCCACCTCGCCTCTGCTGGTCTCAGAGCTTCTGCATCTGGGGCTGGTGGTGGCAGCGGGGCTGTGCCTCGTGAAGGCCATGGCGCCGGGCTCCTGCTTTCCCGAGAGCTACCGTCGCTCGTTTGCGCCCATTCGCACCCGCGAGGACGGAGGAGGGGAGACGACGGAAGAAAAAAGGGGAAGTGCTTCCAGCGACCGACGGCCGGATGACCTCGCGCCCTCGCGCCGACGGGCGCCCCTGTGCGTCCGACTCTTCGTCATCGTCGGCTCCTACGGTATAGTGTTCGGCTTTCTCCACGTCATTCCGCTGGCGCTGCCCTTGGGCGTCGTGGCGCGGGTGGCCTCGTTTCTGGTGGGGGCTGTCGTCGCGCTTGCGCTCTTCATCGTTACGCTCCGTCGCGGGCGCCCCGTGGACGTGTCGCTCATTTGGAACCGCTTCTACCGCTTCGTGTTCCCCGTGGTCTGCGTGGCGGCGCTCTTGGGTCCTCTCACCAACAGCAGCGAGTTTCTGCCGGCTCTTATCATGCAGGCCTGCGCCCTCTACTACTTCGATGCGCTGCTCGCCATGGCCTGCTCGGTCATCGGCCAGGCCATTAACGCCGCTCCGTCCCAGGTGTTCGGACGGGCCTTCCTCATTCGATCGATCGGCTTTCTGCTCGGCAATCTCGTCGGCAGCACGGTGTACGAGCGCGTAGTGCTGGATGCCGCGGCCTTCTCCGTCATCGGCACGGCGGTGTTCGTCCTGCTTGTGCTCGTCACCTTCAACATGAACTCGGAGAAGTACGCCAAGACGGTTTGGGGCCTTCTGCCCCACGAGGATCCGCGTGGCCGCTACGAGCGCACCCGCGACGAGCGCTGCTCGGCCCTGGCGGATCAGTTCGGCCTGACCGAGCGTGAGACCGAGGTGCTGCGCCTGCTCGCCCGCAACAAGCGCCCCCGCGAGATCAGTGATGTGCTGGTGGTGTCGGTGGCCACGGTGCGCTCGCACGTTCATGCCATTTACACGAAGACGGGCGTGCACTCGGCTGCCGAGCTGGCCAAGCTTGTAGAATGTCCCCAGGACAAAAGCTAGAGAAGGGGATTGCCGTGGAAAAGGAGCGTGCGGAAGGCCTGGCGGCTCGTGCGGAGGAGGCCGTGGAAGGCGCGACGGCTCGGGTTGCTGCCGAGGGAGGCGACGGTGCCGCGGTCGTTAGCGACCCGGAGAAGTGCAACACCGTCACGTTCGTGGGGGCCGACGGGATGGAGCAGAGCTTCCCTCTGGACTTTTTGCTGGAGCGCGGCGCCATCGTGGCCAACCGCGTGAACGGCGAGGACATCATGAGCGTCATGGGCGCTACCAATCAGCTGTGGGTGCCGGGGCTGCCGGCCAAGTACTTCGTGCGCGACATCCGCGAGATCCGTTTCACCAATGAGGAGGTGCCCCCGGTCATCGGGCCGTTCGTCGACGACGGCCACGACTACACCAACCGCCCCAACGTGGCGGCGAAGGCGGAGTACGTGGGGCGCGTTGGCGAACCCATGGAGTTTTCCGGCTGGGCCCACGACTTCGACAAGCGCATCATCGCCGTGGAGTTCTCGCTCGATAACGGCGAGCATTGGACGCGCTACGATTTGGGCGACACCACGGCCGACCGCTGGGTGTCCTGGACCTTCGCCTGGACGCCCGAGGCCTCTGGCGCCTACCAGATGAAGGTGCGCTCGGTGAACGAGGACGGCGACGCGTCCCCTATCGCCGCCGTGCACACCTTCGAGGTGTTGTAAGACGCGAGCTGCGTTGATCTATGCTAACGAGGGGTATCTCTCGATGACGCGACTCGATCTTTCTGCAGGGCCGCAATAGGGCCGTAATATCCGCGCAGCGCGCAAACGGGCCCCGGAAGGGGGAGGCTTCCGGGGCCCGTAGGGGAGGGGTAAGGAAAGGTTTGGTGTGAGGCGCTCTAGGCGCAGGCCATCTGCACAAGGGTCTCCAGCGAGACGCCCTCGACCTCGGCGTTGGCGATGGCGCCGCCGCCGGCGACGTTGGTGGCGCAGGAGCAGGCCATCACGTAGGAGGCCGCCCCCTCCTCGCCGGCCAGCTCGTCCGCGGTGGCCGTGAACGAGGCGCCGGGGCCCGCCACGGTGATGGCCGCGGCCTTGGCGGTCTCGCAGCCGTAGGTGGGCAGCGACGCGCACAGCGTGGCCGCCGCCTTGCAGAACACCCCGCTGATCTCGGCGTTGGCGGTCACGGCGTCCTGATCGTAGCTGAAGGAGCCCTCCACGGTGCGTGCGCCGGGGGCCTCGGGGGCCGCGGAGTCCGAGGCAGCCGTGACGACCGGCATGGCCGGCGCGGGCGCGGCCGAATCTACCGTGGCGGCCTGGGCCACGCCGGCGCCCCCGGAGATGAGGGCCACGGCGCTCATCACGCCGCCGAGTGTCTTAATCGTTTGGGATTTCATGAACGTCACCGTCCCTTTCTTACTCGGAAACATGGACGAACAGAGGCACGGAGAAGGGCATCTCGTTGCCAAGGTCGTCCGTGGCTGCCATCTTGACCAAGTAGGTACCGGCCTTTGCGGGCGTCCAGTCCATGGAGAAGTTGACCCATTGGTAGGGATCGAAATCGGGCACTTCCTTGTCCACGTCGTACTCGACCCAGGAGGTTCCCATGTCGAAGCTGAACTTGATCGTATCCAGGTTGCCCCACATGCGGTTCCAGCTGTACATGGCACCCGTGAGATTCACCGGCTCGCCAACTTTGGCCTCGACGCCGTGCTCCTGGAACCACATGCCGTTGATGGCGTAGTTGGGGGTGGGCTCGTCCGATGCGCCCATGAGTGCGGCCGTGAACGGCTCGTCATCGTGCATGAAGTCGATTTGCTCGACGTGCTTGACCTGCCATGCGCCGATATTGCCAAGGGAGATGAGTACCATGGGGGCGCCGTCGTCTTTGGAGAGCTCCTCGCCGTAGTACTTGAGGGCGATGTAAGCATCTTTGGAATAGGTGCTGGCCTCTACGGGCATTGCGAAGGACTTCCAGCCGTCGGAGGCGGTGGCCACAACGGCGTTGCTGTCGTCGAGAAGGCCGCCGCACTGTTCGATGAGGTATTCCATGGAAACACCCGACATGGGGATGTTCGACACGAGCGAGCCGCCGCGTCCGTTGGTGCCGCAGGCCAAGGCCATGGAGAACTCGGTCTGGGGCATGGCGAGCAGCTCTTCTTTCGTCCACGTCTTCGGATTCTTCACGCCGGTGATCGTCAAGGTATTGTCCTCGCTGCACACTTCGTTGAAGTCGAAGGGCTCGCCGTTCTTCTCGGTCACTTCCTCGCCCCAGTTGTTCACGATGAAGACATCCTCATGATCGGTGACGTCTTGGGCGAAGCTGACGGATATGGTGGGGTTCTGCTCGGTGTCCATGCGATTGTTGAATCCTATGGCATCGCTGGAATCCTTGCCACGAACGCTCAGCCAGTAGCGGGTGGTCTCGTCGTTGGCGATGCTGGGGTAGCCGCCCAGCGCCGGGCTGTCGTAGAAGTCGTCCCAGAGCATGAACTGGTAGTCGCCTTGGGAGCCGGCGGAATCCATGGCGTGGCAGCTCCAGCAGTTGCCGTTGGCCTCGACAAACTGCTCGCTGCCGTAATGGGCGGCATGCAGCAAGTCGCCGAGGTAGGGCCCGGTGAGCGTCGTGTGACCGCGATGGCATGGCTCGCAGTCCTGGTAGGTGAGCGCCTTGTCGTAGCCCACGTGGGTCAGGATGTGGTTGTAGCCCTCCTTCGTGTTCATGATGTCCCACAGATCCTCGTGGCACGAGTTGCATCCGCGGTTGCCGGCGTTCAGAAGCTCGGTAGTCTGATAGGTGTCGTTGAAGAGCCCCGAGCTCTTCTCGGTAAAGTCGGGGTACAATCCGACTACTGCCTCCTCGCTCGCCGCTGCTTCTTCGGCGCCTCCTGTGCTGCTGAGCTCGGCATGGGGCGCGCAGCCCCAAAGGGCCAGGGCGAGGCCGATGACGGCCGCCATGACGCCGAGGGCTGCGAGCAGGTGCCTGCGTCGCTGGTTTGCTGTCGTGTCCATCCTCTTCTCCTTCCTTGTTAGGAACCAACTCTGTCCGCCTTCGCCTGGCTGCTTGGTGGCGCAGCTGCGGGAGGCGGTGCTTAAAAGTCTAGGGAGAGGGCGCCCTCGCCGTGATCGCCAAAGAATGCGGAGATGGCAAAATCTCCTCCTCAATTTTTGAGGATATCGAGAAAAGCCTGATGAGAGCCTATGCCTGAGCCGTATTTTCGCTGGGGTTGTGTGGTAGTCTCCTCTTGTGCGATAGGGCTCGAATGCGCTGGTGACGAGGAGGGCGAGGGTTGTGGAAGCTTTGTTGGGAAAGGCGGAAGAGCGCAAGAGCGGGAAATCGTCAGCGTCGCGCCCCAAGGGCTATTGGGCCGCCTTCGGCGCTTGTGTCCTGCTCGTCTCGTCGGCCCAGCTGCTGCACGAGTCGGCGAGCTGGTCTCTGGACTACGGCACGGTGCTCGGGACGTTCATCAATCTGCGCGCCCAGTCATGCAACGCCCACGCCGTCGGACTCATCTTGGGCTACGCTTTGGCTCAGATGCGCCCCGACCGACTGAGGGCTATCGCTCTGAACGACCGCTTCTGGGTGTTTTTCTTCGCGCTGCAGACGGCCAATGTCATGGCGTTCTATTGGTCGGTGGGGACCTCCAATGTGATGACTATGATAATTGTGCAGGTGGCGGGGGCTGCTTCGGGTGCCTTCTTCTTCGCGCTGAGCTGTCAGGCGACTGCCGGAGTGGGCGCGCGAGTGTTCCTCGCGACCGTCGTAGCGCTTGTGGCTCTTACTACGCTCACGGTCCAAGGACTGTTCAGCATCTTGGAGGCCGGTGCCCCGGCTTTGGTTTCCGAAATACTCCATATGGCGCTTGTTGCCGGATCTGCCGCCTGTTTTGTTCGGGCTATGGGGGCGGGTGCCTGCTTGCGAGTGCAATTCGAACGCGAGCCCTATGCTCCGATGGGAGCGCCGCGACGCAGGGGGGAATCGCAGGGTCGTCATCGTGGAGCGCCCTCTTTCGCCCTGTTCCTCATCATAGGCGCCTACGGGGCAGTGTTCGGATTCCTCCACGTGGTACCTCTAGCTCTGTCCCTAGATGTCTCGAGCCGTGTCACGGCGTTCCTCTTCGGTGCGGTAGCGGCCCTCGGGCTGTTCTCGGCGACGCTTCGGCAAAGTGACGGCACTGATGTGGTGCGTCTCTGGAACCGTTTCTATCAATACGTTTTCCCCATCGTCACGGTGGCGGCTCTCCTCGGTCCTCTTACCATGGACACGGAGTTTCTTCCGCTTCTCATTTTGCAGGCGTGCGCCCTGTACTATTTCGATGTTCTGCTCGCCGTTGCGAGCTATACCATTGCTCGTGTCATCAAAGCCTCTCCGACGCAAGTGTTCGCCCGCGCGTTTCTCGTCAAGTCAGCGGGATTCTTTCTGGGGTGCTTAGTGGGATTCGGTGTGCATGAGAGCGTCGTTCTCGACGAGACCGCTTTCAGCGTCATCGGTGCTGCCATCTTCGTGATACTGTCCCTGGTCACTTTCCACACCAATTCGGAGAAGTTTGCCAAAACGGTTTGGGGCCTTCTTCCTCACGAGGACGCCCATGGAAAGTTGGCGAGCCGGCGGGCGGAGTGCTGCCGCCGTCTGGCCCGATCTTCTGGCTTGACCGACCGTGAGGCGGAGATACTCGAGTACCTAGTCGCAGGAAAGAGGCCGAAGGAAATCAGTGAAATGTTGGTGGTGTCCATCACCACGGTGCGGTCTCATGTGCGAGCTATTTACGCGAAGACCGGGGTTCACTCCCATGGCGAGTTGATGCACCTTCTGGACGAAAAGTAGGTGTGGAGGGTATTTGCGGGGGTGCCCTCTTGGTTCCTTATCGTGTATCTTAAGGATCGAGAGAAAAGCGCCCGGGCGGGGCGCCGGGTGTTGGGAGGAACCATGGCCTTCGTGGAATTCGCCGACGTGAGCAAGATCTACCAGATGGGCGAGGTGGAAGTGGCCGCCGTGCGCGACATGAGCTTCACTATCGAGCGGGGCGAGTTCGTGGTCATCGTGGGGCCCTCCGGCGCCGGCAAGACGACGCTTTTGAACATGCTCGGCGGCATGGACTCGGCCACCTCCGGCACCATCACGCTGGACGGCGCGCGCGTCAGCTCCTTCAACCGCAAGCAGCTCACCCAGTACCGCCGCCACGATATCGGCTTCGTCTTCCAGTTCTACAACTTGGTGCAGAATCTGACGGCCCGCGAGAACGTGGAGCTGGCAAGCCAGATCTGCCGCGACCCCCTTGATGCCGACGAGGTGCTGGCAGCGGTGGGCCTGGCCGACCGGGTGCGCAACTTCCCCGGGCAGCTGTCCGGCGGCGAGCAGCAGCGCGTCGCCATCGCCCGCGCCTTGGCGAAGAACCCCAAGCTCCTTTTGTGCGACGAGCCCACCGGTGCTCTGGACTACGAGACGGGCAAGGCCATCCTGAAGCTTCTGCAGGACACCTGCCGCGACACGGGGCGCACGGTCGTGGTCGTCACCCACAACAGCGCGTTCACCGCCATCGCCGACCGTGTCATCCACGTGCGCGAGGGCTCCGTGGCCGCCGTGGAGCTGAACGAGGCGCCCCTTTCCGCTGACGTGCTGGAGTGGTAGCGTGAAGGCGTTCAACAAAGATATTGTCCGCTCCATCCGCCACTCGCTCGGGCGCTTTGTCGCCATTGCCGCCATCGTGGCGCTGGGCTGCGGCTTCTACGCCGGGCTGCGCATGACGGCGCCGGATATGAAGCTGGCGGCCGACGCCTACTACGACAGCACCGATCTCATGGACATCCGCGTCGTCTCTACCTTGGGTCTCACGGATGAGGACATCGAGGCCCTGCGCGATGTGCCTGGCGTCTCGGGCGTGGAGGCGGCCTATTCCGCCGATGTGCTGGCCACCCTGAACGACGAGCAGTACGTGATGCGCGTGCACTCGCTGTCGCCTTCGGCGGCGACGGCGGTGAAGACGGACGCGGGCGCCATCTCCTCCGATGACGCGAATTATCTCAACCGGCTCGATCTGGTGGAAGGCCGTTGGCCCACCTCGGCCAACGAGTGCGTCATCTTCAACGACCGCGTTATGAGCGGCCCCTCCTCGTTGGGGGACACGGTGACGGTTGATCCGTCGGTGGGCAACGTGCAGGACACGCTGGCGGAAACCGAGTTCACCGTGGTGGGACGCGTGCACTCGCCGCTCTACGTCAGCTCGACGTCCATGGGCACCTCCACCATCGGCTCGGGCACCATCGAGCAGTTCATGTACGTGCTGCCGGAGGCCTTCGATGCGGACATGCCCTATGTGGAGGCCTACGTCTCCGTGGAAGGGGCGGCAGAGCTTCCCGCCGACAGCGATGCCTACGACGATCGCGTGGCCGGCGTTGTGGCCGCCATCGAGGGCATCGCGCCGGCTCGGGAACAGGCCCGGGTGGATGGCCTGAAGGCCGAGGCCCAGGCCGATTTGGATGAGGCGCGAGCGGAATATGAGAAAGAGGAGGCCCGCGCGAAGACCGAGCTCGCCGATGCCCGCGCCGAGTTGGATGCGGCCAAGGAGGAGCTGGACGAGGGCCAGCGCAAGCTGGATGCAGCCGCTTCCACGCTTTCTGCGAGCGAGAAGAAGATCAAGGACGGCGAGAAGGAGTACGCCCAGGGCACGGCATCGCTTTCCAAGCGCAAGGCCGACGCCGAGGCGCAGTTCGCCGAGGCCGAGCAGCAGATCGCCGCCAATGAGGCGAACCTCGCCGAGGCCAATGCGGCATTGCCGACGCTGCAGGACGCCCTGGCCCAGGCCGAGGCCGCCTTGCAGGTGCCGAACCTTCCCGCCGAGCAGCGCGCGGAGCTTGAGGCGACCCGCGCCGACCTGGAGCAGAAGATCGCCGACATTGCGGCTGCGGCGACGGCCTTGGAGGAGGCGAAGACGCAGCTGGCGCAAGAGCGCGCCTCCGCCGACGCGCAGATCGCCGCGGCTCAGGCTCAGCTCGATCAGGCCAAGACGAGCGTCGAGGAGGGCAAAAAGCAGCTCGAGGAGGGTAAGGTCGAATACGAACAGGCCAAAGCCGACTTGGAGGCGGGTCGGGCCGAGTACGAGCAGGGCGTGGCCGACTACGACGCCGCCGCGGCCGAGGCCAACGAGGAGCTGGACAAAGCGGAGCAGGAACTCGCCGACGCCCAGAAGGAGATCGACGACATCGAGCCGCCGGATTGGCTCGTCATGGACCGCACGAAGAACTTCGGCGTGGTGAGCTTCGCCTCCGATGCCGATCGCATCGACGCCATCGCGTCGTTCTTCCCCTTCATTTTCTTCCTCGTGGCGGCGCTCGTGGCCCTTACCACCATGACCCGCATGGTGGAGGAGGAGCGCATGCTCATCGGCACCTTCAAGGCGCTCGGCTACTCGCGGGCGCGCATCACGTCGAAGTACCTCATCTACGCCGCCCTGGCCGCAGGGCTCGGCAGCGTTCTCGGCATCGCGGTGCTCTCCCAGGTGCTGCCCTGGGTCATCATGGAGGCCTACTCCATCGTCTACTACGTGCCCCGCGCCGCCATGCCCATCGACTGGCCCATCGCGCTCGCCGCGGCCGGACTCGGCATCGGCATCACGCTCTTGGCCACCTGGGCTGCCGCCGCGGCCACCCTGCGCGAGACTCCGGCCGCCCTCATGCAGCCGCCGGCGCCCAAGGCCGGCAAGCGCATTCTGCTGGAGCGCGTCGGGCCCCTGTGGCGCCGTCTCTCGTTCTCGTGGAAGGTGACGTTCCGCAACATCTTCCGCTACAAGCGCCGTCTCGTCATGACGTGCGTGGGCATCGCCGGCTGCACGGCGCTTCTGCTGACGGGCCTGGGGCTGCAGAATTCCATCAACGACATCATCGATGTGCAATACGGCGAGCTGGTGGACTACAACGTCGTCATCTCCGAGAAGGACGACGCCGCAGACGACGAGCGCGAGGCTGCCGCCGCCCTTCTGGGCGACGCCGAGAAGCTGCCTGTGGCCGTCCGTACCACCGAGGCCTCCATGATCGCCCAGGGCGCCGATGGCACCGAGGCCATGACCACCATCGTGGCGCCGTCCGACCCCGAGGCGTTCAAGGAGCTGTGGCGCTTCCGCACCCGCGAGGGCCACGATGAGGTGGGGCTGACCGACGCCGGCGCCATCGTCACCGAGAAGCTGGCCACCAAGCTGGGGCTTTCGGCGGGCGACGCCATCGTGTTCGCCGAGCAGGACGATTTGGGCAATGCCACGGCGACGACTTATTCCGTGCCCGTGACGGGCATCATCGAGAACTATATCGGCGATTATGCCTTCATGACGCCGGAGACCTACGCGCGCACCTTCGGGGAGGAGCCGGACAACCTCACGGTGTACGCCCGGGCCACCACCGACGAGGGGGAGCGCTCTGCGCTCTCCGAGGCCCTGCGCGCTACGGGGGCGGTGGACACCGTAGCCTTCAACGACGAGGTCATCGACTCCTACAAGCAGATGCTGCGCTCGGTGAACATGGTCGTGGTGGTGCTTGTGGTGGCGGCGGCCGCGCTCGCGTTCATCGTGCTGTACAACCTGACGAACATCAACATCACCGAGCGGGCCCGGGAAATCGCCACGTTGAAGGTGCTCGGCTTCACGCCCCGCGAGGTGAACGCCTACATCTTCCGCGAGATCGTGCTTCTGGCTATGCTGGGCGCGCTTGTGGGCCTGGGCCTCGGTGTGGTGCTGGAAGGCTTCGTCGTGGTGACGGCGGAGGTGGATCAGGTCATGTTCGGGCGCACCATTCACTGGGATAGCTTCGTCATCGCCTTCGCGCTGACGATGGTGTTTACCGCCGTGGTGATGCTGGCGATGCGCCCCAAACTCTCCCGCATCGACATGGTAGAAAGCCTCAAGAGCAACGAATAACCCGCTCGTTCCTCAGCCCGGCCGATTCGACACCCCCCGACTCGCGGGTGGGATAAATCCCGCCCCTACGGTGGTGCCCCGGACGACGGGAGTGATACCCCATCGGCCCGTAGGGACGGACTTCAGCCCGCCCTGTCCTCGGCCGTTCGTCCATTCTGGCTGACGTTTGCCTTCGCAATGGAGGATCTTAAGAATTGGGAAAGATTTTCCTAATGAAAACTAAGGATTCCAAGCATAGTGATTAACCAATATGGTAAGTAATCTTTCTCTCGTATTCGAGGCTTCGGCTTCGAGGGGAAGACGAGAAGAAGGAGGAGCTATGACGAGCTTTCTCGACAAGGTTCGCGCGTCGTCGGAAGTGAGCCGTCGCAGTTTCGTGAAGGCGTCCGCTGCGGCTTCAGCGGTGCTGGCGGCTGGGGCGATGGCCGGCTGTGCGAACAAGGTAGAGATGGCCGATACGGGAGCATCGGCCGGCAACGAGAACACGTCCGAGACCGACTACGGCCGCGATCTCACCGAGGGCACGTGGGTGAGCGCCGCCTGTTGGCATAATTGCGGTGGCCGCTGCATGAATAAGGTACTGGTGCAGGACGGCGTCGTCGTGCGTCAGAAGAGCGACGACACTCATGAGGATAGCGCCGACTATCCTCAGCAGCGTGGTTGCGTGCGTGGTCGCTCCCAGCGCATGCAGGTGTTCGGCGCCGATCGTCTGAAGTACCCCATGAAGCGCAAGAGCTGGAGCCCTGATAACCCCAACGGGCATCTGCGCGGCAAGGACGAGTGGGAGCGCATCAGCTGGGACGAGGCTTTCAAGTACGTGGGCGACCAGCTGCGCCGCGCTTACGACACCTATGGACCGCGCAGTGTGCTCGCCCATTCCGGCAGCTATGTCAGCTACAACGCCATGCGCCCCCTTTTGGCACTTGGCGGCTATGTGAGCATTACGGATACGACGTCCATGGGCACGTACAATTTGGACACGACCAAGCTGGGGCTTCCC
Source organism: Adlercreutzia sp. CNCM I-6207 (assembly GCF_977072305.1). Classification (NCBI taxonomy): domain Bacteria; kingdom Bacillati; phylum Actinomycetota; class Coriobacteriia; order Eggerthellales; family Eggerthellaceae; genus Adlercreutzia; species Adlercreutzia sp. CNCM I-6207. Next base: position 106,796 of record NZ_CDRVLZ010000006.1, on the reverse strand, counting down.
TCCAAGGACGGGGGAGCCGCATCGGCCAATGATCGCTACGACATGCTGAATGCCGAGACGATCGTCTTGCAGGGATGCAATCCTGCGTGGGCGTCGGCGGGCTCCACCTGTCTGAACTTTCTGAATGCCAAGGCTGCGGGGGTGTCGTTCGTGGTGATCGCACCGAGCTACAACGCCACGGCCCAGTTGCTGAACGCGCGCTGGATTCCGCTGCGAGCCGGCACGGATACCGCCTTCATGATCGCGGTGGCCTATGAAATGATCAAATTGGATGAAGAGCTCGGCAATATCGTGGATTGGGATTTCCTGAACACCTACTGCGTGGGATTCGATGCCGACCACATGCCGGCTGATGCCACGACGGACGAGAACTTCAAAGATTACTTGCTGGGCGTCTACGACGGCACGCCGAAAACGGCCGAGTGGGCAAGTGAGATCTGCGGAACGCCTGTGGAGGACATCCGGTGGTATGCCGAGGCCGTGGGCAAGGAGCATAAGGTGATGCTGCTGCACAGCTACAGCTTCGCCCGCTGCCACGATTCCGAGGATGTGCCCCAGATGTTCATGACCCTGGGTGCCATGGGAGGTCACTTCGGCAAGAGCGGTCATGCCTGCGGCACGGCCTATTACGCCCAGGCGGGCAATGGCGGTCCGGCGCTGGTGGCTTCGGGGATGGCGAACGTGCCGCCTATTGAGAACGGTGTTGACGACCTGGTTGTCGGTCCCATCCTATGGAAAAGCATGCTCGAGAAGAAGTACCCCTTCGTCGGTAATATCTGCGGCGTGACTCAGCCTCGAGAGGAGCGCGATCTGGATATTCATGTGATCTTCTGGGAGCACACGGCGCGCTTGCAGACCACTCCCGATATTCTGCGCGGCATCGAAGCTCATCGTGCGGTCGATTTCGTGTTTTGCAATGCCCAGTTCCTCACCACTCAGGCCAAGTATTCCGATATTGTGCTGCCCGTGACCACCGAGTGGGAGCGCCCGGGACGCTTTGGCCAGCTGAGCAACCGCGAGACGCTGCTCATCTACTCTCAGGTCATCGAGCCTCTTTTCGAGGCGAAGACCGATCAGGAAATCGGCCGGGGCATTGCCGAGGCGTGTGGCCTTAATCCGGACGAGGTATATCCTCTTTCGGAAAAGCAGCAGTTTATGAACGAGATTCTCGGCGCGACGGTGACCGATGGCGCAGAGATGGTGCCCCTCGTTACCGTGACGGCCGATGACCTGGCGGCATGGGAATGCGAGGGCGAGCCCCAGGAGGGGAAGGTTTCCTTGGCGGAATTCATGGAGCGCGGTTCTTATCAGGTGGAGCGCTCCGCGGGCGACGAGCATAGTTTCATCGCCTACGCTGATTTCGTCGCCGATCCCGTCGCCAATCCGCTTCCCAGCAATTCAGGCAAGTTCGAAATTTACTGCCAGTGGAAAAAGGACACGTTGGATTCGCTGGGCTTCTCGGACAATTTCAAGCCCTATCCTTCGTATCATCCCGCAGTAGAGGGATGGGAGACGCGCAGCGACGAGTATCCCTACGTGGCGTACAATCCCCACTACTACCGTCGTTCCCATAGCGTGTACGATAACGTCACATGGCTGCGGGAGGCATGGCCCAATCCCGTGTTCATCAGCGCGAAGGATGCGGCTGACAAGGGAATTCAGACGGGCGACGACGTGGTGATCTACAACGCATACGGCAAGATCGTTCGCACGGCCAGCGTGCTCCAGACGCTGATGCCGGGCATGGTGGGAATTCCCCACGGCGCCTGGGTGAACCTCGACGAGAACGAGGAGTACGATCTCGGGGGAGCCGACAACGTGCTGTGCGGTCCCTCGGTGAGCGGCATGGGCGTTTCCGGCTACAACAACTACAACTGCAATTTCGAGAAGTACACTGGTGAGGCGTTGGTGCCCGACTGCGAGCAGCCGCAGCGCATCATCGAGCTGTAAGGAGGAGCGAGCTATGGCGAACGAAACTGTTGCGCGCAAGGGGTTCTTCTTCAACCAGGACAATTGCATCGGGTGCCGCACCTGCCAGATTGCCTGCAAGGACAAGAACGATAACGAAATCGGCGTGATTTTCCGGCACGTCGAGGACTATGAGGTGGGTACGTACCCGGCGGTAAAGGGTTTTCACTACGCCGCGACCTGCAACCATTGCGAGAACCCGGCTTGCGTTGAGGTGTGCCCCAACGAGGCTACCTATGTGAACGAGGCCGACGGCACGGTGCAGCACGACGACAGCAAGTGCATCGGTTGCGAGTACTGTGTGAAGGCGTGCCCCTATGGCCATCCGCAGCTGGTGGAGAGCCTTCACGTCGTGCATCGCTGCAACGCCTGCATCCAGCTGCGTGAGGCAGGGGAGAAGCCAGCGTGTGTGGCAGCGTGCCCCATGCGTGCCCTTGAGTTCGGCGATATCGAGGAGCTGCGCGCCGCGCACCCCGAAGGCGTGAACGAGCTGCCCTTCCTGCCCAGCGCCTCTCAGACCAACCCATCGGTGGTTATCGCTCCTAAGGAGGCGGCCACCGAGGCCGGTGCCGTCCCGGTGATTCTGTAGACGGTTGCAAGCGTTGAGCGGCGGCGGCACCCTCCCCTCTGGTCGCCGCCGCTTCCCTTGAGGAAAGAGGTGCGGGTATGGAAGAGAATCCAAGGGGCATGGCGAGCGCCGGCGACGACGCCGTGGCTTCGCTGCTCGCCTTACGGCAGACGCTCTATGCGCTCACGGCCCGCGCCTTCGCAGCCGAGCCGGATGACGCTTTTGCCGCGTGGTGCGCTACCGAGGGCGTGCGGGAGGCAGTGGACTTTTTAGCGCAGAACTTCGAAGGTGCCATTGCTGCCATAGACGGAGAGGCCCTAGCCGTTTCGGTAGCGCGGAGCGCGGGCGACAGGACGATCGGCACTGAGTACACCAAACTGTTCGTGGGACCCGGAGCGCCCCTAGCACCTCCGTGGGAATCAGTGTATCGGAATGCCGACGGGTTGCTGTTCCAAGCATCGACCTTGGCCGTGCGTCGCGCTTATCGGGCCGCGGGCTTCGCCGCAGCAGGCTACCCTCACGAGCCCGATGATCATTTGGGCACTGAGTTGGGCTTTATGGAAGCTCTCGCCGCCAGCACGCTGCGAGCGTGGGAGGCGGGAGATCTCGCCCGCGTGCGGTGCAATTTGCAGCATCAGGCTACGTTTCTCGAAGAGCATCTGGCCGTGTGGGTCGGTGCATTTCGCGATCGTGTTGCAGCGGCTGTGGATCAGGGCGCTGCAGGCGGCTTCTACCTTGATTTCGCGGAAATCGCGTGCCTCCTGGTCGCCCATGATGATGGTATGATCGACGAGGCAATTGGTGAGCTGGGGAAAGACTCAGCGTAATGAGGCGATAGCAAGCGGTGAGGGGGGTCCATGAATGTGCGTGGACTGGGAAATATCAGACTGAAAACAAAGTTCGGCCTGTTGATCGGGTTGCTCGTCGTCGTGTCGCTCGTGGCGAACATCGGATGGACTTCGATGAATGCGCGGGCGCAGATGGAAAACGAGCTGCGCGAGAAAGGCCAGGTACTTGCCCAGCAGATGGACGCCGTCTGGGAGTTCATGGCCTCGAACCAGGATCGTCTCGAGCAGATATCCTATACGAGCGAAGGCGTGTACCAGGGACTGCACTGTGCCATTGTGGGGCGCAGCATCGGCGCCTTGTTCACATCGCAATCGACTTATTCCACGAAATTCGTCAACTTCAACCCCCGCAATGCCGCCGACGAGCCCGACGACTTCGAGGCGGCGGCATTGACGGCTTTCAACGAGGGTTCGACGGGGGAGTATTACGAGATTGCCACGGTCAACGGAGAAGAGGTCTTTCGCTATGTTGCTCCCATGCGCATCGAAGCGAACTGCCTGGAATGCCATGGGGAGCCGGCGGGTGAGATCGATGTCACGGGTTTTCCCAAGGAAGGGTGGAAGCTGGGCGATGTGGGAGGTGCCATTTCCCTGTTGATGCCGCTAGATGTGTACGCCGAGAGCGAGCGGGCCAGCGTGGTGCAGGATGTCATCTTCTTCTCGGGCATGTTGGTGGTGTGCCTGCTCGTGGTCTACTTGGCGCTTACCTATCTGGTCACCCGTCCCCTGGCGCGCATTCAGCGCGGCGTGGAAAGCATCCAGCAGGGAAATTTGGACGTGCATTTTGCCTACTCCCAGTCGTCGCGCGAGATGAACGATCTGATGCGGGAATTCAACGCCATGGCTGCCGAGCTATCCGACAGCTACGAACACCTGGAAACGCAGGTGGCCGATCGTACCGAGCAGCTGGCCCGTACTAATGAGGTGCTGGAGCGTCAACGGGCTCAATTGGAAGAGGTGAACCGTCGCCTTCGCGAGGACAACCAGTACAAATCGGACTTTCTGGCCATGATGAGCCACGAGCTGCGCACTCCGCTCACGAGCATCATCGCCTTTGCGGAATTGCTGAACAGCGAGAGCGCGCCGGCGAACGAGAAGGAAGCTGAGACACGTCGGGAGATCGAGGCGAACAGCCGGGCTCTGCTGCTGATGATCAACGATATCCTCGAGATGAGCCGACTGGATGCGGGGAGGACGGAGATGACCGTTGAGGTGATCGATCTCGGAGATATGGCCGGAATGGTATGCGATGTGGTGCGTCCTCTTGCCCAGCGCAACGGCATTGAATTCACCTGCACCATTGCTCCCGATGTGCCGCTCGTGCGGGCCGATTTCGAGAAAGTGCGTCATGTGGTGGAAAATCTCTGCGGCAACGCTATGAAGTTCACGCCGGCGGGCGGCTCCGCCCGTCTGGACATCGAATGCGCGCCCGAGGGCGATGAGGTGCTCATTCACGTGACTGACACGGGCATCGGCATTGCGGAGCGGGATCAACGGCGTATTTTCGAGCGCTTCGTGCAGGCCGACTCATCGGTGTCTCGCCAATACAGTGGCACGGGCCTCGGCTTGGCACTGGCCAAGGAGTATGTAGAGATGCACGGCGGCTCTATCGGGGTGGAAAGCGAGTTGGGGCGTGGAAGCGTGTTTACTGTGAGGCTGCCTATCCGGGCGAAGGAGGCATGAGGTGGATCAATCGATGGCAACGCCGGGTCGCGGGACGGCTAAAGTGATGTTGATCGACGATGACAAGAGCCTACATGTGCTTATGCGGCGCATTATGGAGGGCGCTGGATATCGGTTTTGCGGTGCCATGGATGGCGTTGCGGGATTGGCTCTTCTCGCGGATGAGAAACCCGACTTGCTGCTGCTGGATGTGATGATGCCCGGTATGAACGGTTTCGAGGTGTGTCGCACCATGCGTGAGGGTGGACGGCGCATTCCCGTTATATTTCTCTCGGCCAAAGGCGATATCGTCGATAAGTCCATCGGCTTCAACGCCGGGGGCGATGACTATGTGGTAAAGCCGTTCAGTTCCGATGAGTTGCTGTTGCGGGTGCAGGCGCACCTGCGTCGCCATCGAGACGACCTCGCGTTTGCGAAGGCGGTCAGCCGCGAGGGAACAAGCCACACGGGCGATCTGGAGATACGCTTCAATCAGTACGAAGCGTACCTTCGCGGTGAGCCTGTGAACTTGACGGCCAAGGAGTTCGAGATTCTGGCTCTTTTAGCGGCTAATCCAGGGCAAGTGTTTACGCGCTCTCAGATTTACGAGCATATCTGGGGCGAGGATTCTTCAGTCGACGAGAGCACCATCACCGTTTTCATGCGCAAGATCCGCGAGAAGATCGAGGACAATCCCTCGCAGCCGAAGTATCTTCTCACGGTTTGGCGCGTCGGCTACAAGTTCGCAGAGAAGGTGTGAAGATGGCTTATGTCGAAAGAAAGGCCGAGCTGGCCGCCAGTGAGAATGCCTTCAAACGCGAGGTTGAGAAATTCGGTCTACCCTTCGAGAAAGAGGAGAGCCAGTTTCGTCGTCTGCGTAGCGAAGCGGCGAGTTCTGCGAGCGCTCGCTGCGAGAACGGGGGCGCGAGCCTCGTGCGCGGTTGGTTGTCGCCGGCTTGTGTTGCCTGCAGAAAAGGAGAGCGTTCGGCGACATTTTTCATATCCCTTCAGTGCACGCGATCCTGTTATTTCTGTTTTAATCCCAACCAAGAGGATTACGCCTACCACTGTCTCCATTGTCGCGATATTGCCGAAGAGCTGCGTCGCGCTCATCGAGAGGGGAAGGAGTTCGCCTATCTTGCGGTAACTGGAGGAGAGCCCTGCCTTCACCCCGAGGAACTCTGTGCTTTCGTGGCCGTTGCCAAGGACCTTTATTCGAATGCCCATGTGCGGATTTACACTAGCGGCGATCGACTTACAGATGATCTTATGGATGAGTTGAGCTGCCTCGGTCTCGACGAGATTCGTTTCAGCGTTAAACCCGAAGAAAGTCCTGAAGCTCTTGAGGAATTGCTGGGTCTGATTCGACGGGCAGTGGCGTGCTTTCCGGCCGTCATGGTGGAAATGCCGGTTATTCCTGGCTCTCTTGAGGACATGAAGGCGCTCCTTGCGTCGCTTGACGCCATAGGAGTCAAAGGCATCAACCTCCTCGAGTTCTGCTTTCCCTTGCATAACGGAGAGGAATTTGGTCGTCGGGGGTTCTGTCTGAGGGCTCGACCCTATGAGATACTCTATAACTACTGGTATGCGGGCGGCCTTGCCGTTGCAGGAAGCGAGGCTGAGGCTCTCCAGCTGCTTCGTTTCGCTCACGATGGACAGCTGAAATTGGGAGTGCACTATTGCAGCCTTGACAATAAACATACCGGACAGATTTACCAGCAGAACAAGATACTGCTGCGAGAGCCTGTTGCGCAGATGTTCCCCTGGCTCTCACTTGAGCGCGACGGATATTTCGCTCGCTGCGCTAAGGTGTTCGACGATGATGTTTGGCGAGTCCGGGAAATCTTGTATGCTCTTCGGGAATCGAGCGCGATAGAAGTTTCTGGAAGCAATGACGTGTCGGGGTGGTGTTATCTCAACGAGGCCGCCGATATGCTCTCCTTTCCATTAAGGTGGGCTGAGATGGTGCATCAGCGAGATGGTTCGATCGAGATAGCGGAAAGTTTCAATGTTCTTGAGCCGGCGGACGATGGTATCGCTGTCCGTGAAGTGGAGCTGAGGCGCTTTCGCGTCAATTGTGGGCTTTGAGGCGCCCCTGCGGGCCACGCCGACGCCTGTGCTACCATAGCGGGCAAACCTTTGAGGGCCCGCACAAGGCGGCCCCGCCCGTGAAGGAGGAGCACCGAACCCATGAGAGTTACCGAGAAAAAGCTGGCCGACGGCGTCATCAAGCTGGACTGCGAGGCGACGGCCATCGAGGTGAACAACGCCCTGAAGGAGGCCGGCGAGGCCTTCGCGATGTCCATGGGCGTGCGCCCCATGCCGGGCAAGACCATCGAGCAGCTCTGCCAGGAGCAGCTGGGCATCAGCGACTTGGACAAGATCGTCGAGACGAACGCCATCGAGGTGCTCGTGCCCCGCGCCCTCGACCGCCGCAACCTCGTGCCGGCCTTTCCGCCGAAGGCAACCCCGCAGGTGAAGTTCGAGCGCGGCAAGAAGTTCTCGTTCACCCTGAACGTCACCGTGAAGCCCACCTACGAGCTCACGAGCTACGAGCCGGTGGAGATCACCGTGGCGCCCTTCGTCTTCGACGAGAGCCCCATCCACCAGCAGCTGGAGGAGATCGCGAAGAACTCCGTCACCTACGTGGTGGCCGACGCCAAGCCGCTTGCGGCGGGGGACGCCTGCTCCATCGCCATGAAGTGCTTCGACGACGGCGAGGAGATCAAGGCGCTCACCTGCGAGGACCGCACCTACCTCATGGGTCGCGGGTACATGCCAGAAGGCTTCGACGAGGCGCTCGTCGGCATGGAGCCGGGCCAGACCAAGGAGTTCACCTTCGAGGCTCCCTTGGGCACCGAGAACGGGGAAGTGGTGAACAAGCCCATCTCCTGCACCGTCACCGTGAAGGAGATCCAGCAGGAAGTCGTGCCGATCATCGACGACGCTTGGGTGAAGACGAACATGCCCATGTTCGCGAGCCGCGAGGCGCTCATCGCCGATATGCGCCGCGTTTTCGAGGCCCAGCAGCGCGAGGCCTACGAGGGCTACGTGCAGCAGATGGCCGTGGGCCAGCTCACGCGCCGCTTCGAGGGCCGCATCGCCGACGAGATCTACGAGGCCACGCGCGACCAGCTCATGCAGAACCTGCGCATGGAGCTTCAGCAGGCCGGCATGACCTGGGAGCAGTTCGTGGCCCAAAACGGCGGCGAGCAGCAGTTCGGCATGATGCTCATGATGCAGACCCGCGAGGTGCTGGTGCAGGGCTTCTGCCTGGACGCGGTGTACCGCCACGAGCACATGACGCTGACCGACAAGGATCTGGAGGACGCCTGCCTGGGCATGAATCCCCAGGGCAATCCCAAGATGATGCGCCAGCAGCTGGAGGACTCGGGTCGCGGCTTCGCTCTGCGCGAGACGGCCGAGCGCCTGAAGGCCGCCCGCTTCGTGGCCTCCCAGGCGAAGATCACCGTAGCCGACGCGCCCGCGGCACCCGCTGACGCGCCCACGGCGCCCGCCGACGAGGCGAAGGCGGCCGACGAGAACTAGCTTACGGGCCGATATCGGCCTTGCGCCATAACCACACGCCAGGGCGGGGGCTTCCCCGCCCGTTTCTATGAAGGACGTACTCTCTGTGTCTAAGAAGCCCGCGCCCCAATCTCATCGCAGTCCCAAGCGCCCGGAAAAGGGCGCTCCGAAAAACGCGCGTCCCTCCCTGCCGGCTTCGGCGTTCCTGCCCACCACGCGGGCTGAGGCCGATGCGCGCGGCTGGGGGCAGCTCGACTTCGTCTACGTCTCCGGCGACGCCTACGTGGATCATCCCTCCTTCGGGAGCGCCATCATCACGCGGGTGCTGGAATCCCACGGCTACAAGGTGGGCTTCATCGCCCAGCCCGATTGGAACGACCCGGAAAGCATCGCGGTGTTCGGCGAGCCGCGGCTGGGATTCCTCGTGTCGGCGGGCAACATGGACTCCATGGTGAACCACTACACGGTGAACAAGAAGCGCCGCCACGACGACGCCTACACGCCGGGCGGCAAGGGCGGCGCGCGCCCCAACCACGCGGCCGTGGTCTATTCGAACCTCATTCGCCGCACCTTCAAGGAAACGCCCATCATTTTGGGCGGCATCGAGGCGAGTTTGCGCCGGCTCGCCCATTACGACTACTGGTCCGATTCCCTCAAGCGCTCCATCTTGCTTGATTCCGGGGCCGATCTCATCTCCTACGGCATGGGGGAGCGCTCTATCGTCGAGATTGCCGATGCCCTCGCCGCGGGCCTTTCCGTGAGCGACCTCACCTTCATCGATGGCACGGTGTTTCGCACCCGTTCGCTGGAACACGTGGTTGACTACGAGATGTTGCCCAGTTGGGAAGAGGTTTCGGGCGACAAGCGCGCCTTCGCGGAGAGCTTCGCCACCCAGTACCGCGCGAGCGACCCGGTGTGTGGCAGTCGCTTGGTGGAGACCTATCCCCATGGCGTGTATGTCGTGCAGAACCCGCCGGCTGCGCCGCTGACCCAAAATGAGATGGACGCCGTCTACCGCCTGCCCTATGCGCGCACGTGGCATCCTTCCTACGACGAGGCCGGCGGCGTGCCGGCGCTTTCCGAGGTGAAGTTCTCGCTCACCTCCTGCCGCGGCTGCTTCGGCGAGTGCGCCTTCTGCGCGCTCACTTTCCACCAGGGGCGCATCGTCACGGGCCGCTCCCACGAGTCGCTGCTCGACGAGGCCCGCGTCATGACGGCCGATCCCGAGTTCAAGGGCTACATCCACGATGTGGGAGGTCCCACGGCCAACTTCCGCGGGCCGGCTTGCGCCAAGCAGCGCACACGAGGCGCCTGCACAGACCGCCGCTGTTTGGGCACGAAGCCCTGCCCGGCAATGAAGGCCGATCATCGCGATTACACGGGTCTTCTGCGCAAGCTGCGGAAGCTGCCCGGCGTGAAGAAGGTGTTCGTGCGCTCCGGCATTCGCTTCGACTACGTCATGGCCGACCCCGATCCCGATCGCACGTTTCTGCGCGAGCTGGTCGAGCACCACGTATCCGGCCAGCTGCGCGTGGCCCCCGAGCATGTGTCCGACACCGTGCTTGCTGCCATGGGCAAGCCGCCTCGGGCCGTCTATGACGCGTTCTGCGACGCTTTTGAGGAAATCAATCGCGAGACGGGCAAGAAGCAGTTCGTCGTGCCCTATCTCATGTCGTCGCATCCGGGCAGCACGTTGGCCGAGGCCATCGAGCTGGCCGAGTACGTGCGCGACATGGGCTTCAACCCCGAGCAGGTGCAGGATTTCTACCCCACGCCCTCGACGATTTCCACGTGCATGTACTACACGGGCCTCGATCCGCTCACCATGGAACCCATTTACGTGCCGAGGACCCCGCATGAGAAGGCCCTGCAACGGGCGCTCATCCAGTACCGCAACCCCGCCAACTACGATTTGGTGCGCGAGGCACTCGTGAAGGCTGGGCGGACCGACCTCATCGGCTGGGATGAGCAGTGTCTCATCCGTCCCAAGCGCCCCAAGAAGAGGGAAGGGGAGGACGGCGGTGCCCCGCGCAAGGGGAAGGGAAGGTTTGCGAAGGGCGGACCTGCCAAGGGAGCACCTTCCAACCGTCCCGGCCCTGCTTCGGCTCAGCGCGCCGGCAAGCCGCCCAAGGCCAACGGTCGCAAAGGCGGCATCCGCAAAGGTCGTTAAGTCGCCTATTCCCGTGACGAGCCTAAGTGTGCGGGAAATGTGACGGTTGGCCGCTTGTCGAAAAAGTTCTTGAGGCGGTTGCCCCCCACCCCTATAATGCTTCTTTGCGTCTGTGTGCCCAGCGATGGATACACCCGGGCGCGTGGCAAGACGGCGTCGCAGCGTAGAGCCTCCATCTGCGCCGGTCGGCAATCGCCTGGCCACTACCGTAGGGGAGGTTTCGGTGTGCGGAGAGGCGCGCGAGCGGAAACTCCAAAGGAAAGGGGCGCACGTGTCCCGCTGGTTGCCGTTACCGGCCGGCGAGCGCGGAAGCCCGAAGTCAAGAAAGGTTGTTACTGTGGGAATCAAACAGTACAAGCCGACGAGCCCCGGCCGACGTTTCCAGACGGTCTCCGATTTCTCGGAGATCACCACGTCCAAGCCGGAGAAGTCTCTTCTGGCCCCGAAGCCGAAGAAGGCCGGTCGCAACTGCTATGGCCGCATCACCACCCGTCACCAGGGCGGCGGCAACAAGCAGCGCTACCGCATCATCGACTTCAAGCGCAACAAGGACGGCGTGCCCGCCAAGGTTGCCACCATCGAGTACGATCCCAACCGCTCGGCCCGTATCGCTCTTTTGCACTACGTTGATGGCGAGAAGCGCTACATCATCCATCCGAAGGGCCTGAAGGTCGGCGACATCGTGGTCTCCGGTCCGGAAGCCGACATCAAGCCGGGCAACGCTCTGCCTTTGGCGAATATCCCCGTCGGTACGCTGATCCACAACGTGGAGCTGCAGCCGGGTAAGGGTGCCGCTATCGCCCGTTCCGCCGGCACTTCCATCCAGCTCATGGGCAAGGAGGGCAACTACGCCATCCTGCGCATGCCCTCTTCCGAGATGCGCCGCGTGCTCATCACCTGCCGCGCCACCATCGGCGAGGTGGGCAACGCCGAGCACTCCAACATCAAGATCGGCAAGGCCGGCCGCAAGCGCTGGATGGGCGTTCGTCCCTCTGTCCGCGGTACGGTTATGAACCCGGTCGACCATCCGCACGGCGGCGGCGAGGGCAAGAACAAGTCCGCTGGTCGTCACCCGGTCACCCCCTGGGGCGTGCCGACCAAGGGCCATCGCACCCGCAACAAGAAGAAGGCCTCGAGCCGTCTCATCATCCGTCGTCGCAAGAAGTAGCGGAATCCTAAGGAGTCATAGTGAGCAGAAGTTTGAAAAAGGGTCCTTTCGTAGAACCGCGCCTTCTTGCCCGCATCGAGGCAATGAACGCGGCCGGCGAAAAGGAAGTCATCAAGACATGGTCTCGCGCGAGCACCATCTTCCCGGAAATGGTGGGTCACACCATCGCCGTGTACGATGGCCGCAAGCACGTGCCGGTCTACGTTACCGAGTCCATGGTTGGCCACAAGCTGGGCGAGTTCTCGCCGACCCGTACCTTCAAGGGTCATGCGGCCGACAAGAAGAAGCGATAGGGCATAGGTGAGAAGTTACATGGAAACTAAAGCAGTATCGCGTTACGTCCGCATCGCTCCCCGCAAGGCCCGCATCGTGGTCGACCTGGTTCGCGGCAAGTCCGTGCCCCAGGCCCGCGAGATCCTGGCGTTCTGCGAGCGCGCCGCCGCGGAGACCGTCGTGAAGACGCTGAACTCCGCCGTGGCCAACGCCGAGCACAACAATCACCTTCGCGGCGACAACCTGGTGGTCAAGGCCGCCTACGTCGACGAAGGCCCGACCCTGAAGCGCATCCGTCCCCGCGCCAAGGGCTCCGCGTCGCGCATCAACAAGCGCACGTGCCACATCACCATTGTCGTCGCACCCCGAGAGGAGGCATAAGGTCCATGGGTCAGAAAGTCAGCCCTACCGGATTCCGCCTCGGTATCACCGAGGATTGGCGCAGCCGCTGGTACGCCGGTAAGGATTACGCCAAGACGCTCGAGAACGATATCGCCATCCGCAAGTTTCTCGACAAGCAGCTCGCCCGTGCCTCTGTGTCTCGCGTGGACATCGAGCGCGCCGGCGACAAGATCAAGGTGACCATCACCACGGCGCGCCCCGGCGTGGTCATCGGCAAGAAGGGCGCCGAGATCGACGCTCTGCGCAAGAAGCTCGAGAAGGTCGCCGACGGCCCGGTCTCCATCGACGTGGTCGAGGTGAAGCGTCCCGAGCTGGACGCCGAGCTCATCGCCCAGTCCGTGGCCGAGCAGCTCGAGGGCCGCGTGGCCTTCCGCCGTGCCATGCGCAAGGCCGTGCAGTCCGCCATGAAGTCCGGTGCCAAGGGTATCCGCATCCAGTGCTCCGGTCGTCTGGGCGGCGCCGAGATGAGCCGCCGCGAGTGGTACCGCGAGGGTCGCGTGCCGCTGCACACCCTCCGCGCGAAGATCGACTACGGCTTCGCCACCGCCGCCACCACCATGGGCTCCATCGGCGTACAGGTGTGGGTGTACCACGGCGAGGTGCTGCCGGGCCAGAAGGCTCCCCAGCCCGCGCTCGAGGGTTCGTCCCGCCCGAACCGTTCCCGTCGTAATGATCGCCGCGAGAGGGGTGACAAGTAAATGCTCGTACCTAAGCGCGTAAAGCACCGCAAGGTGCAGCGTGGTTCCATGAAGGGCAAGGCCAAAGGTGGCACCCGTCTGAACCACGGCGAGTATGGCATCCAGGCCCTCGAGGCCCACTGGATCACCAACCGTCAGATCGAGGCAGCTCGTATTGCCATGACCCGTCACATGAAGCGTGGCGGCAAGGTCTGGATCACGATCTTCCCCGACAAGCCCATCACCTCCAAGCCCGCCGAGACCCGCATGGGTTCCGGTAAGGGCAACCCCGAGGGCTGGGTCGCTGTCGTGAAGCCCGGCCGCATCATGTTCGAGATCGCCGGCGTCGATGACGAGACCGCCCGCGAGGCTCTGCGTCTGGCCATCAACAAGCTGCCCATCAAGTGCAAGATCGTCACTCGTGAAACGGAGGGGCAGCAATAATGAAAGCAGCAGAGATTCGTGAACTTTCTGCCGAAGACCTGCAGGTGAAGCTGAAGGAGGCCAAGGCGGAGCTGTTCAACCTTCGCTTCCAGATGGCCACCAGCCAGCTGGACAACACTGCCCGCGTCAAGCAGGTTAAGAAGGACATCGCGCGCATCATGACTGAGATGCGGGCTCGCGAGCTGAGCGCGTAGCTTAAGGAAGGTGCAAGAAATGACTGAAGAGCGCAATCTGCGTAAAGTACGTCAGGGCGTCGTCGTCAGCGATGCCAACGACAAGACCATCGTGGTGGCCGTCGAGGAGCGCAAGCCCCATCCCATCTACAAGAAGATGATCACCTCCACCAAGAAGTTCCATGCCCATGACGAGAACAACGAGGCCGGCGTCGGCGACACCGTTCAGATCATGGAGACGCGCCCGCTGTCCAAGATGAAGCGCTGGCGTTTGCTGAAGATCGTCGAGAAGGCCAAATAGTTTGAGTGCTCCGGCACGAGGACTATTGATAAGGAAAGTAGGAACATCACATGATTCAGATGCAATCCATGCTCGCCGTGGCCGACAACTCCGGCGCTCGCAAGGTGCAGTGCATCAAGGTCCTGGGCGGCTCGAAGCGCCGCTATGCGGGCCTCGGTGACGTGATCATCTGCAGCGTCAAGGAAGCGATGCCCAACGGCAACGTCAAGAAGGGCGAGGTCGTGCGTTGCGTGATCGTGCGCGTGAAGAAGGAAGTCCGTCGCGCCGACGGCTCCTACATCCGCTTCGATCAGAACGCCGCCGTGCTCATCAACAACGACGGTTCTCCGCGCGGCACCCGTATCTTCGGGCCCGTCGCCCGCGAGCTGCGCGACAAGAAGTACATGAAGATCGTGTCTCTGGCACCGGAAACGCTGTAGGGGAGGTGTCAGAATGGCTCAGAACAAGATGACGATCCGCAAGGGCGACACCGTCAAGGTCATCGCCGGCAAGGACCGCGGCAAGACTGGAAAGGTGCTGCGCTCGGTGCCCGAGAAGTCCCGCGTGGTCGTGGAGAAGGTGAACATGGTCAAGAAGGCCATGCGCCCGACCCAGGCCAACCCCCAGGGCGGCATTTCTACCGTCGAGGCGCCCATCCACGTGTCCAACGTGATGCTCGTGTGCCCCAGCTGCGGCGAGGCCACCCGCGTGGCCCGTCGCCGCGAGGACGGCAAGCTCGTCCGCGTCTGCAAGAAGTGCGGCAAGGACATCCCCGCCGTCGAGGCCTAAGATAAGGCACTCAAGGCTCTGAACAGACCGCCTGCTACCGAATTTGTGTAGCGGGCGGTTTTTACTTGGAAAGTGTCTCGTTTTGTGGGACAATTTCCAATCGCGCGCAAGCGCCATGGCCCTGGGAAGGTCCCAGGGACGCCGGGTCGGAAATCCGGCGTTTAATCCATCGGAGAAAGGTTTGAAGAAAGATGGCTGATACCCCCCGCCTCAAGGTGAAGTACCAGACCGAGATCGTCCCCGCGCTCGTCGAGCAGCTCGGCATCAAGAACATCAACTGCGTGCCGAAGCTGGAGAAGATCGTCGTGAACATGGGCGTCGGCGCCGCCGCCGGCGATTCCAAGCTGCTTGATGCCGCCATGAACGACATGCGCATCATCACCGGCCAGCAGCCCTGTGTGACCCGCGCCAAGAAGTCCATCGCCGGCTTCCATGTGCGCGAGGGCCAGGCCATCGGCTGCAAGGTGACCCTGCGCGGCGACCGCATGTGGGAGTTCCTCGATCGCCTGCTGGCTACCGCCCTTCCGCGCGTCCGCGACTTCCGCGGCATCTCGCCGAAGAGCTTCGACGGCCGCGGCAACTACACCCTGGGCATCACCGAGCAGCTCATCTTCCCGGAGATCGAGTACGACAAGATCGATCGCACCCGCGGCATG
Organism: Adlercreutzia sp. CNCM I-6207; assembly: GCF_977072305.1. NCBI lineage: Bacteria > Bacillati > Actinomycetota > Coriobacteriia > Eggerthellales > Eggerthellaceae > Adlercreutzia > Adlercreutzia sp. CNCM I-6207. The sequence goes on along the minus strand of NZ_CDRVLZ010000006.1, from coordinate 91,190 downwards.
GACATCACCTTCGTGACCAATGCCGGCGACAACGATTCCGCGTTCGCTCTTCTGTCCGCCCTCGGGTTCCCGTTCAAGAGCAAGTAAACCGACCGGGGCCCACTTATGCCCCGCGTCGCGCAACCTCGGTCACAAGTCCGCGATAAGGCTGCGGGCTTAAGGACATAAAGAAAGAAGGACATGCATGGCTAAGAAATCGATGATCGCCAAAGCCAAGCGCGAGCCGAAGTTCTCTACGCGTCAGCACAACCGCTGCACCCGTTGCGGACGTCCCCGCGCCTACTATCGCAAGTTCGGCCTGTGCCGTATTTGCGTGCGTGAGTTGGCTAACAAAGGCGAGCTGCCCGGCGTGACCAAGGCTTCCTGGTAGAAGACGCGGACGCTAAGGGTGTGCCGACGTTAAAGGCGGAGGCGCTATGGGCGCCGACGAACCGAACGCCGGTTCATCACGGATCAAAGGAGAAAACAAACATGACAATGACCGACCCCATCGCAGACATGCTTACGCGTGTGCGTAACGCCCAGTCTGCCGGCAAGGACACCGTGTCCATGCCGACGAGCAAGAAGCTCGTCGAGATCGTGCGCATTATGGAGCAGGAAGGCTACATCCAGCGCTTCGATGTCATCGACGGCGAGCCCCGCGGCACCCTTGAGATCACCCTCAAGTACGGCCCGAAGAAGGCCAAGACCATCCGCGGCATCAAGCGCATCTCCAAGCCGGGTCTGCGCATCTATGCCGGCAAGGACGATCTGCCCCGCGTGCTCGGCGGCCTCGGCACGGCAATTATCTCGACCAGTCGCGGCGTCATGACCGACCGCGATGCCCGCAAGCAGGGCATCGGCGGCGAGGTCATCGCCTATCTGTGGTAGGAAAGGAAGGTATCTAGTATGTCTCGTATCGGCAAGATGCCCATCCCCGTTCCTGCCGGCGTCGATGTGACCATCGACGGCCAGACGGTGACGGTGAAGGGCCCCAAGGGGGAGCTTACCCGCACGTTCCTGCCGTCCATGACCATCACCCGCGACGGCGATGAGCTTATCGTCACCCGTCCCGACGACACCCGTGAGTCCAAGAGCGCCCACGGCCTGACCCGCACCCTTCTCGCCAACATGGTGGAGGGCGTGTCGAACGGCTTCTCCAAGAAGCTGCAGCTCGTCGGCGTTGGCTATCGTGCCGCACTCAAGGGCAAGGATCTCGAGATGCAGCTCGGCTACTCCCATCCCGTGCTGGTGGAGGCTCCCGAGAACATCACCTTCGAGGTGCCCTCTCAGACCGAGATCGTCGTGTCCGGTCCGAGCAAGGAGCAGGTCGGCCAGGTTGCCGCGAACATCCGCAAGTGGCGCAAGCCGGAGCCCTACAAGGGCAAGGGCATTCGCTACGAGGGCGAGCATGTCCGCCGCAAGGCTGGCAAGGCCGGCAAAGACTAAGTGCCTATTCGGTAGCTGATTGAAGGGATTAAACCTATGAATAAGCAACAGGAGAAGCAGGCCCGTCTTGCCCGTCGCCATCGTCGCGTGCGCGGCAAGATCTCCGGCACTGCAGCTCGCCCGCGTCTGTGCGTGACGCGGAGCAACAGCAACATGTACGTGCAGGTCATCGATGACGTGGCCCACACCACCATCTGCGGCGTCTCTACCCTCGGGGAGGCCTTCAAGGCCACCGGCAAGAGCGGCGCGACCGTCGAGGGCGCAGCCGAGCTCGGCACCATCGTTGGCAAGTTGGCTCAGGAAAACGGCGTGACGGAAGTTGTGTTCGACCGTGGCGGCCACCTGTATCATGGGCGCGTGAAGGCTCTGGCCGAAGCTGCCCGTGAAGCAGGATTGAAATTCTAGAAGGGGTTTTAGCTTATGGCTCGTAACAACAACCGTCAGCAGGAGAGCACGACTCCTGAGCTTCAGGAGCGCGTGGTCTTCATCAATCGCGTCGCGAAGACCGTCAAGGGCGGCCGTCGCATGCAGCTCTCGGCCCTGGTCGTCGTCGGCGACGGCAACGGCCGCGTGGGCGTGGGCATGGGCAAGTCCGCCGAGGTGCCCACCGCCATCAAGAAGGGCGTCGAGGACGCGAAGAAGAACATGTTCACCGTCCCTGTGACCGCCGAGGGCTCGGTGCCCCACGAGATCATGGGCGAGTACGGTGCCGGCCGCGTGCTGATCAAGCCCGCTGTTCCCGGTACCGGTGTGCTCGCCGGTGGCCCGGTTCGCGCCATCATGGAGCTGGCCGGCGTTCAGAACGTGATCACCAAGTCGCTGGGCACGGACAACGCCATGAACATCGTGAAGGCTGCCGCCGAGGGTCTCAAGAACATGGAGAGCCCCGTCCAGGTCGCCGAGCGCCGCGGCATCTCCGTGGCCGAGATGTTCGGCGGGAAGGAGAACTAATGGCTGAGACGAACAAGACGCTGCGCCTCACCCAGGTGAAGAGCGCCATCGGCCGCAAGCCGAACCAGGGTCGCACCCTGCGCGCGCTGGGCCTGCACGGCATCGGCAGCACCACCGAGCAGGTGGACAACGAGAGCGTGCGCGGGATGATTTTCACGGTTAAGCACTTGATTGAAGTTGAGGAAATCTAAATTTCCCCAACTTCAATCCCGACGCTGCGGTTCCGACAGGCACCTGGCCTTGCCCCTTGTTTGGGGCACGGCGTTGGCCTAAGCCAACTTGGCCCCAAGGCGGGGCAATTCCAGGCACCTGTCGCAACCTCGCTGACTCCCTTGGGCGAACCAGTGAGTCTATGAATTTAATAATGTGTCGGGATGAAAGATGACAATCGGCGTGTCTGAACAGACACGCCGTTGCCATGATAGATGGAAGTTTGCTAGCGGCGAGCTGCTAGCACTGACTGAGGGAAGAGAAAATCCCCGGTCAGAGAGCGAAAAGGAGATTTACTTACATGGAACTCAAGGATCTGCGCCCGGCCGAGGGCTCGACGAAGAACCGCAAGCGCGTGGGCCGCGGCCCCGCTTCCGGCACCGGTAAGACCGCCGGTCGCGGCATGAACGGCCAGAAGTCCCGTGCCGGTGGCGGCAAGGGTGCCGGCTTCGAGGGCGGCCAGACGCCGCTCGCCCGTCGTCTGCCGAAGCTGCCCGGCTTCCGCAACTTCAACCGTGTGGAGTACCTGCCCGTGAACGTCAGCCGTCTCGATGCCAAGTTCGAGGCCGGCGACGTGGTGGATGGCGAGTCCCTGAAGGCCAAGGGCATCATCAAGCATGCCGACGCGCTGGTGAAGGTGCTCGGCGACGGCGAGATCACCAAGGCTCTCACTGTCCGCGTCGATAAGGTGTCCGCTTCCGCCAAGGCGAAGATCGAGGCGGCCGGAGGAAAGGTCGAAGAGCCTTGCTAAGCTCAATCATTGACGCATTCAAGGTTCCGGAGCTGCGCAAGAAGATCCTCTTCACCTTGGCTATTCTTGCGCTGTACCGCTTCGGTGCCTACGTGCCGGTGCCGGGCATTCCCTTCCATGAGTTTGCCACGGCCTTCCAGGACACGGGCGTGGCTATGACCATGCTCGACCTGTTCACCGGTGGCGCGCTGTCGAACTTCTCGGTGTTCTCGCTCGGCATCATGCCCTACATCACCGCATCCATCATCATGCAGCTGATGCAGGGCGTCATCCCCGCCGTGGGCCGCTGGGCTCGCGAGGGGGACACGGGCCGTCGCAAGATCACCCAGGTGACCCGCTACCTGACGCTGGGTCTCGGCCTCATCAACGCGGTGGGCTACCTGCTGCTGTTCAAGTCGCCGGCCTACGGTGTGCAGTTCTCCACGGAGGTGCCCGAGGCGCTCACGAACATCATCATCGTGTTCACCTTGGTCGCCGGTACCGCCTTCATCATGTGGATGGGCGAGCTTATCACCCAGCGCGGCATCGGCAACGGCATGTCGCTCATCATCTTCGTGAGCATCGTGTCCCGCGTGCCGTCGGCCATCTTCTCGTCGGCTACCCTGACGAGCGATCTGGGCACGGGCATCGCGCTCACCATCGTGATTTTGGCCGTGGTGCTCGTCTGCATCCCGCTGATCATTTTCGTGGAGCGCGCCCAGCGCCGCATTCCGGTCAACTACGCCAAGCGCGTCCAGGGCCGCAAGATGATGGGTGGCCAGTCCACCTACATTCCGCTGAAGGTGAACGCGGCCGGCGTTATCCCGATCATCTTCGCGAGCTGCATCATCTACTTCCCGGCGCAGCTGGCGGCGATCTTCAACGTCGATTGGTTGACCACCTTCGCGAACTGGTGCTCCACCGGCTGGCTGAACTGGCTGCTCACCGTTGCACTCATCGTGTTCTTCGCGTACTTCTACACCTCCATGGTATTCAATCCGGAGGAGACGGCGGACAACATCCGCAAGCAGGGCGGCTTCATCCCCGGCGTGCGTCCGGGCACGGCCACGGTGCAGTACATCAAGAACGTGATCAACCGCGTGACGCTGCCCGGCGGCATCTTCATCGCGCTGATCGCGGTTGTGCCCACCATCATCTTCTACTTCACCAACAACCAGCTCATCCAGGCCTTCGGCGGTACGTCCATCCTCATTATGATCGGCGTGGCGCTTGACACCATGAGCAAGGTGGAGAGCCAGTTGAAGATGTACAACTACGAAGGCTTCTTTAAGTAAGGCGGACGCGCAGTCCGAATAGGAAAGGATGTTTGCTATGAACATCGTGCTTTTGGGGGCGCCGGGTGCCGGCAAGGGTACTCAGGCCGCCAAGCTGGTGGAGGAGTTCTCCACGCCCCATATCTCCACGGGCGACATGCTGCGCGCCGCCGTGGCCGCCGGCACCGAGCTGGGCCAGAAGGCCAAGTCCTACATGGACGCCGGCGACTTGGTGCCCGACGACGTCATCATCGGCCTGGTGACCGAGCGCCTGCAGGACGACGACACGGCCGCTGGCTTCATCCTGGACGGCTTCCCGCGCACCTCGGCTCAGGCTGTGGCGCTGGACGCGGAGCTCTCCAAGTTGGGCCGTCCGCTGGACGCCGCCCTGCTCATCGATGTGGATCCCGAGGTCATTGTGGCCCGTCTCACCTCTCGTCGCATGTGCCGCGACTGCGGCTACATCGGCAGCGCCGCCGACGGCGACGCCTGCCCCAAGTGCGGCGGCGAGATGTACCAGCGCGACGACGACAACGAGGCCACGGTGCGCAACCGTCTCGACGTGTACGAGACGTCCACGAGCCCGCTGATCGACTACTACCGCGGCTGCGAGCTGCTCGTCACCATCGACGGCGACCGCGACCCGAACGTGGTGTACGCCGACGTCAAGGAGGCCCTCGACCTGTAGGCCGGAGAACGCGCAGCCAAACCCGTAGGGGGCGACCTTGGTCGCCCCTTTTTTGTCGTGCGCTGTCGTTCTGCTTGCGAGGGCTGACCAAGGTCAGCCCCTACGGTATAATCTCCCTCATGCCCACTGTGCGCGAGAACATAGCCTACACCTTCGAGCATTTCATGCTCGTCTACCGCGGTACCTTGTTGAAGGTGGCCCGGGCGGTGGCGATCATTGCTCTTATCGCCCTGGCGTTGGAGGTCTTCGTCTTCAATATCAACTTCTTCACTTCGTCGGGCTATCGAACCATCAACTTGGACGACCGTATTCAGCTCCAGCGCAACGACGAGGGTGCCTTTCTGCTCACTGATGTGGATCACACGCTCGAGTTCTCCAGCCTGAACACCGAGGTGCGCAACATCCGCATCGATTTCAACGCCGATCAGCCGGCCCAGAACATCGCCGTGAAGATCCAGTTCACCGACTCGGCCCACCAGACCTATTTCGACACCACGGAGTACACCGTCGGCATCCCCGATGCGAGCGTGTCCACGGTGGTGGATCCGAGCAAGTTCATCAACCTGCAGACCGCCGGGTATGTGGAGAACTTGCGCATCGAGGTAGTGGGGGAGGACGTCTCCTACCCCATCCTCTTGAACGGCGTTTCCCTGAATGCCCACCGCCCCTTCGCCTTCAACCCGTTGCGCTTTGTGGCCGTTTTCGGGCTGCTGCTTTTGGGCTACGCGTTCCGTCCCAAGTCGGCCATCTACCGCATTCGCATTGTCGAGAACCCGCGCAAGTCGAAGGCGGGCATCATCTTCGCCGTGGCCATCGAGCTGGCGCTTACGACGACGTTCCTCTTCTACGGCTCGAACCTCGTGGGCGTGGCCACCTCTTCCTACAACTACGGCGCTTGGAACGGCACGTCGCTCGTGAACACCTTCGAGGTGGGCGGCGACAACGCCCAGCAGTACGCCATGCTGGCCCAGGCCATGGCCAAAGGCCAGCTGTATCTGGAGGAGGAGCCGCCCCAGTGGCTCAAGGACATGGAGGATCCCTACGACAAGGGCGCCCGCGACGAGGCCCAGAAGGAGACCGGCGAGCCCTACCTGTTCGATGTGGCCTACCACGACGGGCACTACTACGTCTACTTCGGCGTGGTGCCGGTGCTGCTGTTCTACCTGCCCTTCTATCTGCTCACCGGGGCCAATTTCCCCACGGCCATCGGCGTGCTCGTCATGGCGCTGCTGTTCATCTTGGGGGCCACGGCCCTTCTCGACCGATTCGCCCGCTACCATTTCCGCTCGGTGAGCCTCGGCGTGTACCTGCTGCTTCAGATACCGCTCGTGTTCTGTTGCGGCATCATGTACCTCGTGAAGTTCCCGACCTTCTACTCCCTGCCCATCATGTGCGGCCTGGCGTTCTCGGTGTGGGGCCTGTATTGCTGGATGCGCTCGCGGCTCGCCGCGCACAAGTGCGGCTGGCTGTTCGCCGGGTCGCTGTGCATGGCGCTCGTGGCTGGCTGCCGTCCCCAGCTGCTCGTGCTGTCACTTCTGGCCTTCCCGCTGTTCTGGCGCACCTACATCACCGAGCGCCGGCTGGCCACCCGCCGGGGTATCGTGGAGTTCGCCTGCCTGGCGGCCCCCTACGTTTTGGTGGCCGCGGGCATCATGGCCTACAACTACGCGCGCTTCGGCTCGCTGACCGATTTCGGCGCGAACTACAACCTGACGGTGAACGACATGACCAAGCGCGGCATGAACGTCGGTCGCCTGGCCCCGGCGTTCTTCACCTACTTCCTACAGCCGCCCTGCATGACCGGCGTCTTCCCGTTTTTGCAGCCGGCGCTCTTCGAGACCACCTACATGGGACAGACCATCAAGGAAGTGACCTTCGGCGGCATTCTCGCCTGCCTGCCCATTTTGTGGGTGCTCGCCTTCACGCGGCGCATTCTGGGGATGCGGGCGCGTCAGGCCGAGACGCGTACCATCTTCGGCATCATCGTGGTGCTGGTGGCCTCCGGCGTGCTCGTGGCGCTGCTCGATGCGGAGCTAGCGGGCATCCTGCAGCGGTACTATGCCGATTTCAGCTTCATGTTCCTGGCCGCCGCCGTGCTTCTGTGCTTCGTGGTGAACGAGTCGCTGGCCGACCGGGCGGCCCTTCACGATCTCATGCTGAAGCTTCTGCTCGTGCTCGTCGGCGTATCGGTGGCCTACAGCGCCCTGCTCTGCCTTGCCCCGGAAACCGGCTGGTACTCGGATGTGTACCCGTGGGCCTACCAGGGGCTGCTCGACGCGGTGGTCTTCTGGCGCTAAATGGGATCGGCGTCGCGCATGGGCGTCGTGCCGAGGAAGTTGAGTCCCGTGGCCGAGATGGGGTCGTAGTCGTCCAGCTGGGCCGTCCACCAGGCCGTGGCCGTCTCGCGATGAAACAGCGGATAGAGGGGCACCTCGGCGGCGATGATGTCGAAGCATTGGTTCCACAGGGGCTGCTGCTCGTCCTCGGAGGTCTTCGACCGCGCCTCGGCCAGAAGTTCTGCCATCTCCGCGAAGGCCGGGGTGGTGGCCCAGCGGCTGCGGGCGCGCGTCCACACGTTGTCGCCGTACCACCAGCTGATGATGAGGTCGGCGTCGTTTCCGAAGCACGACGGGTCGCCGGGGGAGAGCACGACGTCGAAGGGCAGAAGCGTGCCCGGCTCCGGTTCCGTGGATAGGTCCGCAAACAGGGCCGTCGTGTCCAGGAGCACCACCTCGGCGGTGACGCCCACGGCCTTCCAGTCCTCTGCGATGGCGGGGGCGAGCGTGCTCACCCAGTTGTCGTTCGCGCGCAAGGTCAGCGCCAGCTCATCGACGCCGGCCTCGGCCAGAAGTTTGCGCGCTTTCTCCGGGTCGTAGCTGTAGACCGTGGCCGCGCGGTGGTAATGCCGGAAGTAATCGGGCAGAAGGGACGTGGCCGCCCGCGCGTGGCCCGCCATGTACGTGCCGATGAGCGAGTCGACGTCGATGGCGTACAGCAGCGCCTGGCGCACGCGCACGTCGTCGAAGGGCGGCTTCTCGCAGTTGAACATGAGGAAGGGGAGGTTGAACCCGGGCACCCATTCCACCGTGGCCCCCGCATCGGCCAGCTCCTCGGCGCGCACGACCGGGGCGGCCTCCATGACCATGACGTCTTTGTCGATAAGCTCGTCAGTGCGGCGCGTATCGTCCAGCAGCACCGACCATTCCATGCGCTCGCAGGTGGCTGGCCAAGGGCCGGTGTAGCGGTGGTTCGCCGTGAAGGAGATGCGGCCCCCGTCGGCGGCGTTGATGGTCTCGTAGCACCACGGACCCGAGCCGACGGGTTTGCTTGCCAGCTCCTCGTCGGTGATCGTCGCCGGGAACACGCGAACGAGGGCCAGGCGCTCCTGCAGCACCGAGCCCATGGGGGCGTTCAGTTTGAAGTGCACCGTGCGCTCGTCGGGGGCCGACACTGCCGTGATGAACGAGAGGAACGCGCCGTACAGGTCGCTTTCGCCGTTGCGCTCGAAGGCGTTCACGACATCGGCGGAGGTGAGCGGCGAGCCGTCGGAGAAGACGGTGTCCTCGCGCAGGGTCACCTCGTATTCCAAGTCGTCTATCTGAACGGGCGCGTCGGCTGCCAGGCCGCACTCGGCCCGATAGGTATGCATGTTCAGCTCGTAGAGCCCCTCGAAGACGTGCCAGCCGGCCGCGAGAAAGACGCCGGAGCTCGTGCCGATGGGGTTCGGATCGCTCCCCTCGTAGGCCACGGCGGCCGTGAGCGTTCGGGCCACGCCGCTCTGCGCGGCCACGGGCTCGGTGGGCGCGTTGTCGTCGGCCGGATCTGCCGGTGCGGGCCCGGGCTCGATGGGCTGCTCCACCGAGCAGCCGGCCAGCGTCAACGCGCCTCCGGCCGCCAGCGCCGCCGTCCCGGCCACAAAGGCCCGCCGCGTGAGGGGGAAGTTCAGCATCGTAAAGGCTCCTTCTTTGTTTTCCGCAGCCTATTATATAGAAAGTTGGAGCAGCTCGAAGAAAGCCCATGACAAAGATGCAGGTGCCCCGCCGACCGACGGGGATAAGCCTAGCGCGGCCCGCCCGTGCGTTGACGGCGCGTTGGCGCGCGCGGGCTGCTAATATCGGACAGGTATTTCTGTTCGCAGAGCAAATCCGACCCGCATCGTCGGACGCGCTTCGTCCCTCCGACCTCTCCGCGACAGTACCACCCGCGCGTTGAGCGACGAGGCCGCAAGCCGGCCGATGCCGTGCGGGCCAGATAAGGAGAGGAACATGACGAGAGAACTCAAGTCGATGGACGGCAACAACGCCGCAGCGCATGTCTCGTATGCGTTCACGGAGGTTGCCGGCATCTACCCGATCACGCCTTCCAGCCCCATGGCCGACTTCGTCGACATCTGGGCCGCCCAGGGCCGCAAGAACATCTTCGGCACCACGGTGAAGGTGTGCGAGATGCAGTCCGAGGGCGGCGCGGCCGGCGCGGTTCACGGCTCTCTGGCCACCGGCGCGCTGACCACCACCTACACGGCCAGTCAGGGCCTGCTCCTCATGATCCCCAACATGTACAAGATCGCCGCCGAGCAGTTGCCGACCGTCTTCCACGTGTCGGCCCGCACCGTCTCCACCCAGGCGCTCAACATCTTCGGCGACCACTCCGACGTCATGGCCTGCCGCCAGACCGGTTTCGCGATGCTCGCCGAGGGCAACGTGCAGGAGGTCATGGATCTGTCCGCCGTGGCGCACCTTGCCGCCATCAAGGGCCGCGTTCCCTTCCTGAACTTCTTCGACGGCTTCCGCACCTCCCATGAGATCCAGAAGATCCAGGTGTGGGACTACGACGACCTCGCCGAGATGTGCGACATGGATGCCGTGCGCTCCTTCCGCGAGCACTCCCTGAACCCGGAGCGCCCGGCCATGCGCGGCTCCCATGAGAACGGCGACATCTTCTTCCAGCACCGCGAGTCCTGCAACTCCATCTACAACGACCTGCCGGCCGTGGTGGAGGAGTACATGGAGAAGGTGAACGCGAAGCTGGGCACCAACTACCAGCTGTTCAACTACTACGGTGCCCCGGATGCCGAGCGCGTCATCGTGGCCATGGGCTCCATCTGCGACGTGGCCGAGGAGGTCATCGACTACCTCACCGCCCAGGGCGAGAAGGTGGGCCTCGTGAAGGTGCGCTTGTACCGCCCCTTCGTCACCGAGAAGTTCGTGGCCGCCCTGCCCGAGACGGTGAAGAAGATCGCCGTGCTCGACCGCACCAAGGAGCCCGGCTCCATTGGCGAGCCCCTGTACATGGACGTCGTGAACGCGCTGTCCGTGGAAGGCCGCGAGGGCATCACCGTCATCGGCGGCCGCTACGGCCTCGGTTCCAAGGACACTCCGCCGTCCTCCGTGTTCGCCGTGTACACCGAGCTTGAGAAGGACGCGCCGCGCCGCCAGTTCACCATCGGCATCGTCGACGACGTGACGAACTTGTCGCTGCCGGAGGTTCCCGCCCCCAACACCGCCGCCCCCGGCACCATCGAGTGCAAGTTCTGGGGCCTCGGCGGCGACGGCACCGTGGGCGCGAACAAGAACTCCATCAAGATCATCGGCGACCACACCGACAAGTACGTTCAGGCCTACTTCCAGTACGACTCGAAGAAGACCGGCGGCGTGACCATCTCGCACCTGCGCTTCGGCGACAGCCCCATCCGCAGCCCCTACTACGTGAACAAGGCCGACTTCGTGGCCTGCCACAACCCCTCCTACATCACCAAGGACTTCCCCATCGTGCGCGATGTGAAGCCCGGCGGCGCCCTGCTCATCAACTGCCAGTGGACGCCCGAGGAGTTGGAGGAGCACCTGTCGGCCGCCGCTAAGCGCTACATCGCCGAGAACGACATCAAGCTCTACCTCATCAACGCCATCGATTTGGCCATCGAGATCGGCATGGGCAAGCGCACCAACACCATCCTGCAGTCCGCCTTCTTCACTCTGGCGAAGGTCATGCCGCAGGAGGAGGCCATCCAGTACATGAAGGATGCCGCCACGAAGTCCTACGCCAAGAAGGGCGCCGACATCGTGGACATGAACCACAAGGCCATTGACGCCGGCGCCACTGCCTTCGTGCAGGTGGACGTGCCCGAGGCGTGGAAGACGGCCGAAGCGGCGCCAAAGACCTCCGACATCGATGGCCGTCCCGAGACGGTGGCGCTCGTCACCAACGTCATGGAGCCCGTGGCCCGCATGGACGGCGACTCGCTGCCCGTGTCCGCCTTCGTCGGCTACGAGGACGGCCAGTTCCCGCTGGGTGCTTCGGCCTATGAGAAGCGCGGCGTGGCCGTGTCGGTGCCTGAGTGGAACCCCGATACCTGCATCCAGTGCAACCAGTGCTCCTTCGTCTGCCCCCACGCCACCATCCGTCCCTTCGCGCTGACCGACGCCGAGATGGCGCAGGCTCCGGCCCAGACCAAGCACGTGCCGGTGAAGGGCAAGGTGGGCGCTGACATGCAGTACGTGCTGGCCGTGTCGCCGCTGGATTGCATGGGCTGCGGCCTGTGCGTCATCCAGTGCCCGACCGACTCGCTCACCATGATGCCCATCGCCGATGAGCTGGACGAGCAGCCGGTGTTCGACTACTGCGTGAACAAGGTGGCGGCCAAGCCTGAGCTCGAGGGCACGTCGGTGAAGGCGAGCCAGTTTAAGAAGCCGCTGCTTGAGTTCTCCGGCTCCTGTGCCGGTTGCGCCCAGACCTCCTATGCGCGCCTGGTCACCCAGCTGTTCGGCGACCGCATGTACATTGCCAACGCCACGGGATGCTCCTCCATCTGGGGCGGTCCGGCGGCCACCTCTCCTTACACGGTGAATGCCGACGGCCACGGCCCGGCCTGGTCCAACTCGCTGTTCGAGGACAACGCGGAGCACGGCATGGGCATGCTTCTGGGTTATGAGGCTGTGCAGGACAAGGTCGTGGTCGATTCCGAGGCGCTCATCGAGTGCGCCGGAGCGGCCGGTGAGCTGGCCGACGCGGCCCGCGCGTGGCTTGAGGCCCGCACGGATGCCGAGGCCTCCAAGACGACGGCTGCGGCTTATGTGGCGGCCTTGACGACGGCGGCCGAGGGCACCGGCGAGGTGGCCGAGCTGGCGGCAGGCATCCTGGCCAACAAGGAGTACCTGACCAAGAAGTCCGTGTGGATCTTCGGCGGCGACGGCTGGGCCTACGACATCGGCTACGGCGGACTCGACCACGTGCTCGCCTCCGGCAAGGACGTGAACGTGTTCGTGTTCGACACCGAGGTGTACTCCAACACCGGCGGCCAGGCCTCCAAGGCCTCTAATCTCGGCCAGGTGGCGCAGTTCGCCGCCGCCGGCAAGGACGTGAAGAAGAAGTCGCTGGCCGAGATCGCCATGACCTACGGCTACGTGTACGTGGCTCAGGTGGCCATGGGCGCGAACCTCAACCAGACCATTAAGGCCATCACCGAGGCCGAGGCCTATCCGGGTCCCTCGCTCATCATCGGCTACAGCCCGTGCGAGATGCACTCCATCAAGGGCGGCATGACCAACTGTCAGACCGAGATGAAGAAGGCCGTCGACTGCGGCTACTGGAACCTGCTGCGCTTCAACCCCGAGGGCGCTCCGGGCAAGAAGCTCGTCATCGACTCGAAGGATCCGGCCGAGGGCGAGTACCAGAACTTCCTCATGAACGAGGCCCGCTACAGCCGCCTGACCCGCGAGTTCCCCGAGCGCGCCGAGGAGCTGTTCGCCGAGAACGAGCAGGCCGCCATGGCCCGCTGGTCGCACCTGCAGAAGCTTAAGGACCTCTACGCCGCCGAGTAGGTGCTCGCGGACAGATCGCCTCACCCGAAGGGAGTCGGCCTTTGCGCCGGCTCCCTTTTTCTACCCTTACCAGCTGGTAATCTTCCTTACTGAATTACCAGGGCGGTTACCTTCATGGTATCTTGTTGACCGCAGAACCGCTCCGTATATTTGTCCTTGCAAGAGCCAGGGCGCGGCCTTGGCTGAGTCGAGCAAGGAAAGTAGGGGGACGCAATGGACGATTCTCAGAACGTGTTCGAGCCGGGCGCTCTTTCGCGTCGCGGGTTTTTGAAGGGCAGTGCCGTCGCCGCTGTTTCGGCGGGGGCCCTGTCGTCTCTGGTCGCTTGCGCGCCGAGCTCTCCGGCCCCGAAGGAAGGCCTGGCCGGTACCGCCGGCGCCACATCGGTGGACGAGGGTATCTGGATTGCTGCAGCATGCTGGGACAACTGCGGCGGCCGCTGCGTGAACCGCGTGCTCGTGCGCGACGGCGAAGTGGTGCGCCAGGGCAGCGAGACTTCCCATGAGGACAGCTTCGAGTGGCTGCAGCAGCGCGGATGCCCGCGCGGGCGGGCACGGGCCCAGCAGGTCTTCGGCGAAGATCGGGTGAAGTTCCCCATGAAGCGCAAGAGCTGGCAGCCCGGCGGCGGTGCCAATGCCCACGGTGAGCTGCGCGGGCGCGACCAATGGGAGCAGATCAGCTGGGAAGAGGCCATCGACTACATTGCCCAAGAGGCCGAGCGCATCTACGGCGAGTTCGGCCCTGCGGCCGTCATCGGCACCAAGGCCTTGGCCGTGGGCAAGATTCTCCACCAGCTCGGCGGCCACATCTCCCTTTCCGATACGAGCTCCATCGGAACCTACGCCTTCAACATCGTAGCGCTCGGGCTTCCCTCCCAGGATCCGGGCGAGCTGAACGACCGCTTCGACAACAAGAACGCCGACACCATCGTGATCATGGGCGGCAACCCCGCCTGGTCCTCGGGCGGCTCCACCATGAACAACTTCAACGAGGCCCGCGATGCCGGCGTGCAGTTCGTCTACGTCGGGCCCTCTTACAACGCCACGGCAGCGTACTTCGAGGCCCGCTGGGTGCCGGTGCTGCCCGGCACCGATACGGCCTTCATGCTGGGCGTGTGCTACGAGATGATCGAGCAGGACGTGGTGGACTACGACTTCCTGAACACCTACTGCGTCGGCTTCGACGGCGATCACATGCCCGCCGACGCCACCCTGCAGGAGAACTTCCGCGGCTACCTGGTGGGCGACTACGACGGCACCCCGAAGACGGCCGAATGGGCCAGCGCCATTTGCGGAACTCCCGTAGAGGACATCCGCTGGTTCGCCGAGACCGTCGGTAAGGATCACAAGGTCATGCTCATGCACAACTACGCCTTGGCCCGCTGCGCCTCGGCCGACAACATCCCCCAGCTCTTCATGACCATGGGGGCCATGGGCGGGCACATGGGCAAGTCGGGCCATGCCTGCGGCGGTGCCTACAAGACCTACGACGGCGCCGGCGGCCCCGCGCTGGTGAAGTTCGGCGAGACGGGCCTGCCGGCCACGAAGAACGCGCTGGCGGACACCATGCCCGAGCCGCTCATGTGGCAGTGCATCCGGGAGGGGCGCTACAACTCCACCGGTGCCGCCTACGGCGTGAACTTCAACGCCGAGGACATCAAGGAAACTGAGTTCAAGTGGCTCAACATCGAGGGGCGCAACACGTTGCAGACGGCGGTGGGCCTAAGCGATGCGCGGGAGGCCATCCAGAAACTCGATTTCGTCACCGACCTCGCCTACACCTTCGACACGTCCGCGGCCTATGCCGACATCGTGCTGCCCTGCGCCACGGAATGGGAGCGCGTGGGCGGCTTTGCGGGACACCAGCGCTCGCGCGAGACGGTGGTCGTCTACAGCCGCGTCACCGAGCCTCTGTGGGAGGCCAAGACCGAGTTCGAGATCGGGCGCATGCTCGCCGCGCGTTTGGGCATGGACCCCGACGAGCTGTGGCCCATCACCGAGGAGCAGGCGTTCTTCAACCAGATCGTCGGGTGCACCTATGTGGATGCCGCCGGCGAGGAGAAGCCCCTGGTGACGATCACCGCCGACGATATCGCGAAGTGGGGCGTGGACGCTGAGCCCCAGGAGGGCGACATCGCCCTGGACGACTTCCTCTCAGCGGGCTGCTACACGGTCAAGCGCGCCGAGGGCGACGGCTATTCCTACATCGGCTACAAGGACTTCGTGGACGACCCGGAAGCCAATCCCCGCGAGAGCGCCTCGGGCAAGCTGGAGATCTACTGCCAGTACAAGGGCGACATGCTGAACTCCATGGGCTACAGCCCCGCCGGTACCTTCAAGCCCTATCCCACCTATGTTGCCTCCCCCGAGGGCCGCGAGGGCATGTTCGCTGACCGCCAGATCGGCGGGGCGGCCAGCGAGTACCCGCTCATCGTGTACAACCCCCATTACCTGCGTCGTGCCCATGGCGTCATGGACAACGTGCCGTGGCTGCGCGAGGCATGGTCGGCGCCGGTGTTCGTGAGCGCCGCCGATGCGGCCGCGCGCGGCGTGGCCGACGGCGATACCGTGCGGGTGTACAGCGCCCACGGCTCGGTGCTGCGCACGGCCTCGGTGGTGGAGATGCTCATGCCCGGCTGCGTCGGCCTTCCCCATGGGGCCTGGGCCGATTTCAGCAAGGACGACGGCATCGACGTCGCCGGTATGGACAACGTGCTGTGCGGCTCGGTGACCAGCGGCATGGGCACCTCGGGCTACAACAATTACAACTGCAACTTCGAGAAGTACGAGGGCGAGGCGCTCGTGGCCGACTGCGAGCTGCCCTGCCGCACCGTCGCCATGGCGTAGGAGGGGACACTCATGACTCAGATAGGTTTTTACTACGATCAGACCCGTTGCGCCGGCTGCAAGACCTGCCAGGTGGCCTGCAAGGACAAGAACCGCCTGGGCGTGGGCCCGGTGCTGCGCAAGGTGGCGAGCCGCCAGGTGGGAACCTACCCGGCCGTGAAGCTGTACCATCTTTCCGCCTCCTGCAATCATTGCGAGAGCCCGGCCTGCATGGCGAAGTGCCCTACCGGGGCGCTCTCCAAGACCGACGAGGGAGCGGTAGTGCGCGACGCCGAGGCCTGCATCGGCTGCTCCAGCTGCGTGAACGCCTGCCCCTACGGGCACCCGCAGATCGATGAGACCACGGGGCTGTCGGTCAAGTGCGACGCCTGCTCCGAGTGGCGCGCCGCCGGCTACCTTCCCGCCTGCGTGGAGGCGTGCCCCTACCGGGCGCTCGATTTCGGCGACGTGGAGGAGCTGCGCGCCAAGTACGGCGCGGAGGCAGTGAGCTCCATTCCCGCCCTGGGCGAGGACACCACCGGCTCGCACACGCTCATCAAGGCGCGTGCCGCGGCCTTGGAAGACGAGGGCACGCCCGTGACCCTGTAGCCTTTCCCGTTCCCGAGCGATGCCGCAAGTCCGAGGTGGGCTTGCGGCTCGCCGGGGTTTCGGGATAAGCTGGCACGGGGCGCGGGAAGCGTGGGAAGAAGAAAGTTCGGAGGCATCTTATGGGGGATGGGGCAAAGCCGCGCCGCAGCCGGCCTTTGGTGGTGCGCTATATCGCTCTCATGACCGCGGTGGCGGTGGTGCTCGTAGCGCTGTTCGGCTGGATGTCCTATCAGGAGCAGTCGCGCCATATGGAGGAGCAGATGCTCGCCGAGGCCCGGATTCTGGAGAAATCGGTGCGGGCGACGTGGGATTTCATCGACTACGAACAGCCCAATATCAACTATGACCGCGACGGGACCTACAACTTCAAGGGGCTCTACTGCTCGCTGGTGGGAAAATCGGTGGGCAAGCTGTTCACCTTGAGCACCGACGGCCGCTACACGCTCCGCTATACGCGGCTCGATCCCCGCAACGCCCTCGATGCCCCCGACGAGTTCGAGCAGCGGGCCCTCGACGCGTTCTACCACGAGGGCGCCTCCGAGTACACGGGCTTTGTCAATGCCGCGGACGGTTCCCGGGAGTACCGCTATGTGGGGGCCATCTACCTCACGGACAGCTGCCTTGAGTGCCACGGTGCCCCGGCCGGCGAGCTGGATGTGACGGGCTTTCCGAAAGAGGGGCTTTCCGCCGGCGATATCGGCGGTGCGGTGAGCATTAGCATGCCGACGGATCTGTACCAGGCGGGCATCAACCGGAACACGGTGCTCATCATCGGCTTTTTCGTGCTCTTCCTCACGATCACATTTTTGGCGAGCCTGCTGTTCTTCCGCCGCCGCGTGACCGAGCCGCTCACGTCTCTGGAGGCCGCCGTGGAGCAGATGGGTCAGGGGAATTTCAGCACGCCTGTGCCGGAGGGCGGTTATTCCCGCGAAGTCGACGAGCTCGTGCAGGGTGTGAAGGCCATGGCCGGCGAGCTCGATTCGCTGTACACCACCCTTGAGGAGAAGGTGGGCTCGCGCACGCGGCTCTATCGCGAGGCCAACGAGATGCTGGAAGAACAGCGGGCCGCCCTGGCGCGCACCAACGAGCTTCTGGAGCAGACCAACGGCAAGCTCGCCCAGGAAAACGAGTACCGCACCAACATCGTGGCCATCTTGAGCCACGAGCTGCGGACGCCTTTGACCTCCATCCTCGCCTTCGTTGATCTGTGGGAGGCGTCGGGGGAGGAGCACAGCCCGGAGAGCCGCGAGTGCCTCGAGAAGATCAAGACCCAAAGCCAGGTGCTCCTCGAGATGGTGAACAACGCCCTCGATATGGTGCGGGTGGAATCCGGTGCGCTTGAGTTCGCCCGGGACCCCGTCGACGTGACCGACCTGGCGGCCGTGACCGTCGGCGCGGTCGGGCCCATTGCCGAGCAGAAGGGCGTGGGGGTCGACTTCGCCATCGCGCGCGAGGTCCCCCTCATCCGCGGCGACTGGGCGCAGCTGGAGAAAATCCTCACCAACCTGCTGAGCAACGCCGTGAAGTTCACCGGCGCCGGGGGCATGGTGTGGTTGAAGGCAAGTTATGACGGGCGGAGGCGGGAACTCACGCTTGCCGTCGAGGATGAGGGCATCGGCATCGCGAAGGAGCGGCAGGAGGGCATATTCGACCGCTTCGTGCAGGCCGACGCCTCCATTTCCCGGAAATACCGGGGCAGCGGCCTGGGGCTTTCCCTTGTGAAGAAGACGGCGGAGGCCCTGGGCGGGTCGGTATCGGTGGAAAGCGAGCCGGGGCGGGGGAGCACCTTCACCGTCACGCTGCCCGTCACCCCCATCGAGGAGGATGAAGATGAAGATTCTCATTGCTGACGACGAGCGGGACATCTGCGAGGCGGTGTGCAAAATCGTCGAGCGCGCGGGGCACACCTGCCTGTGCGTCTACGACGGCGCCCTGGCCCTCGCGGCCTTCGAGCGCGAGCAGCCCGATGTGGTCATCCTCGATGTGATGATGCCTGAGGTGAACGGGTTCGATTTGTGCCGCGATCTGCGCGCCCGCGACCCGCATGTGCCCATCATGATGCTCTCGGCGAAAAGCGACATCGTCGACAAGGGCGTCGGGTTCGCCGCCGGCTGCGACGATTACGTGGCAAAGCCCTTCAACAGCCAGGAGCTGGCCATGCGCATCGAGGCTTTGCTGCGCCGCGCCCGGCTGGCCGACGAGGGGCGCGAGCCGCGCCGGAGCCGTGCGGTGGTGCGCCTGGGCGACATGGAGATTCGCCTCAAGCGCAACGAGGTGCTCGTCCACGGCCGCTACGTCAACCTCACACCGAAGGAGTTCCAGATCATCGCGTTTCTCGCCAATCATGTGGGGGAGGTGTTCTCGGCCCAGGACATCATGGCCAACGTGTGGGGCGAGGCCTATCGGCCCGAGTCGGCGAGCATCGCCGTGTTCGTGCGCAAGATTCGCAACAAGATAGAGGACGACCCCAACAAGCCCCGCTACCTGCAAACCATCTGGCGCGAGGGCTACCGCCTCGGCGACGCCTCGATGATCGAGGGAGACTGACGAAGGAATCGCCGCGGCGCACGGCTTCGAAGCGCGGCGTGTCTGCGTTAGCATCTCGGGGCGCCTCAGCTCGAGAATGGGGTGCACCCACATTTCTACTCTCCTCGACAGCACTACAAAAATTTCCTGGGAGGTTTTCGGCAACGTTTGTTTGGCGCACGGGGCACGGCAGCGCTATAGGAGTCATGAGAAAAACCGTCAAATAGGGGACTGTTGCGCCGCGACCGGCTCTGGCTCGGGCTTGGCGGCAGGGAGGGGTCGTCTCGGCAGCGTGGTTGCGCAGAAATGCCGCACCAGAGACACAGTTTCTCTGCGCTAGACACAATTTCGGCTGAAATCCTTCCGTATTAGCTACATAGAACGTGGTATTCTTTCTGTGTTGGAAACAGTTACCTGATGAAAGCGGTGTTTTCCATGGCTGCAATTCGACGTAAAATGCTTCAGGTACTTGAACGCTGGAACGAAAGCAAGGCAAAGAAGGCCTTTCTGCTCGTGGGAGCGCGACAGACGGGAAAAACTTATATCGTGAGAGAATTTGCTCGCGAACACTTCGCTCATCTTGCCGAAGTGAACTTTCTGGAGGACGAGAAGGCCATTCGGGTTCTTTCGGAAGCACAGGATGCGGAAGACTTCGTCTCGCGTCTCTCTCTGATTTGCGGCATGCCTGTAATTCCTGGAGAGACGCTTGTCTTTCTCGATGAGATACAGGAGGCACCCGATCTTATTACCGCTGTGAAGTTCCTCGTCGAGGATGGCCGTCATCGGGTGGTGATCTCCGGATCGATGCTGGGTACCGAAATGAAGGGCTTTCGCTCTTTCCCGGTAGGCTATGTGCAGATCGAGCGCATGTTCCCTCTCGATTTCGAGGAGTTCTGCTGGTCGCAAAACGTGCCACAGGCGATCATCGACGACATCAGAGAGGCGTTTGATGCTCGAAAGGGGCTGGATGCAGGACTTCACGAGAGGCTTTCCGGCTTGTTCAGGTACTTTGTAGCTATTGGTGGAATGCCTGAGGCGGTGAGTGCGTATCTCGACTCCTCCTACGACATGATGGCGGTGCGCGCTGTTGCTTCGCAGATCGTGGAGCAGTATCGGTTCGATATCGCGAAATATGCCCAAGGTCGCGCACCGCAGATTCGGCGGGTATTCGATGCCGTCCCCTCGCAACTCGATAAGGTGAACAAGCGCTTTCGCATGGACGCTTTGAAAAGCGGGGCCGTGTACGATCGCTACGCCAACGATTTCGCGTGGCTCATCGATGCGGCGGTTGTGCTGCCGACTTATCAAGTGAGCGAACCGAAACGCCCGCTTAGGCGAACGGCCCAAGAGAACAAGTTCAAGCTTTACGAGGCCGACACGGGGCTCTTGCTATCGCAGTACGCGCCCCAGACAATGCTGGATGTCATCGCCGACGCACCCTCGGTGAACTTCGGCTCGGTCTACGAAAATGCCGTCGCCCAGGCGCTCAGTAACGAGAACCCCGATCTGTTCTATTTCTGCAGCAGCCGAAAGGGCGAGGTGGATTTCATCGCGCAGCGCAACGACGGCGCTCTTGTGCCCATTGAGGTCAAGTCGGGGAAGGACTACAAGCTGCATACGGCTCTCAACAATTTGTTGGGCACGCACGACTTCGAGATAGGGGAGGCCTGCGTGCTCTCCTCGGCGAATGTGGAGCGGCGTGAGCGCGAGGGTAAGCCCATATGGTATCTGCCTCTTTACATGGCGTTCTGCATTGCCGAGCAAACAAGTGGCACCTTCGGCTCCATGCATCTGGCTCCTCCGACGTTTTAGAAGGCCCACGACGTTCTGAAGCGTTTACGCCGGGGCGGCTTCCAGGTCGAGGTCGGAGGCTGCGGCGGCTGGTTCGGCCAGACGGTCGGCAGCGGCCTTGCGCAGGCGCAGGACCACATAGGCGCCCATGACAACCGAGTACACGGCGATGGAAAGCACGGCCACCTCGTTGCCGGCCACAGCACTGGGCATGAGCAGCAGCGCCAGATGCACGTAGGTGAGCACGTAGAAGGGATAGGCGAGCCGCTGCACGCGCTTCCAGCTGGCCGCCTTCATGGCGTGCTTCACGCGCTGGGCCGAGGTGACCCACAGCACCACCATGAGCGCGGTGATGAGCGCCGCGAGCCCCAGGGAGAAGGCCAAGTTGCCGGAGAAGGCGCTCGCCAGGCGCGGCAGGTAGGAGGCGCCGTAGAAGGCGATGTGCCCGCAGGCGAAGATGCAGGCGAGGATGGACAGCTGCCGGCGGATGGGCATGAGGTGGGTGCGCAGCGGGTTCCCCTCGCCGAGCACGCCCACGAACATGACCACGGTGAACAACAGGAAGGCCAAAGCGCAGCGCTGCATGAGCGGCTGGAAGTAGGACCAGGCCTCGCCGCGCACGCCGGCGGACACGCCCCAGAAGTACAGGGCCACGAGCGCCACAGCGCAGACATAGAACGGGACGGGGTGCTTCTTCAAGGGTTTCGCACAGGCCCAGACAAGGGCAAAGGACACAACGAGGGCTACGATAAATCGCATGATGACTCCTTCAATTCAGATAGACCGATTGCAACGACTATCTCCCTCTGCTCGATAAGGTACCACAGGAGGAATTATCCGGCAACGAGAATTGTTTGAGCGGTCTTAGTCTTGAGAAATACGCTTGGAAATCTAGAATACACCAATAGGACACTATTACAGCAGAGAGAAGATGCGAAAGAGAGAGTAATTACTTGCAATATTGGGCATCAATAGTAGTTGACTGTCCTAGATTTGCATGATAGTATGGGCGCTGTAACCGTCATACAAGTTTAGGACGGTTGCACCTATGCATGGGTCGTACTGGAGAAAAGAGGGGAAACGACCTTGCCGAGGGAGCTTTCCCTGCGATCGGAAGAGGAGGGTCATGTATGAGTAATGAACTGACTCGACGCAGCTTCGTCAAGTGGGGCACTGCCACTGCGGGCGCCACGGCGCTGGCAGGGCTTACCTCCTGCGCTCCCGCAAAGGAAGAGGAGCTTTCGGAGACGGGCGGCACAACCCAGGATTTCGGTTATCCCGGCGAGAAGGGCAACGGGCAGTGGCTCACGGGGGCCTGCATGAACAACTGCAGCTGCGAGCACTCGCGCTGCCTTCTGCGGGTGTACGTGGAGGACGGCGTTCCACTGCGTATCCGTACCGACGAGGAGGAAGACTCCATTGAGGTTCCCCAGCGCCGAGCCTGCCCGCGCGGCCGCGCCCAGATCAGCAACATGACCTCCCCGGCGCGCATCAAGTATCCCATGAAGCGCAAGGGTTGGAGCCCCGACGCCCCCAATGGCGAGATGCGCGGTCGTGATGAGTGGGAGCGCATCAGTTGGGACGAAGCGCTCGACTATATTGCCGCGGAGATGCAGAAGGCCTACGATAATTGGGGCCCGAAATCGATCCTCGCTGCCGCCTATAGTGATATCGGCGAGGAATACTTCGATCCCATTGTGTGCCTGCTGAACGCCAAGGGTGGCGCGGTACATCATGACTTGGGCACGGTGTCGCTGGGCTCGTGGCCCTGTGTGGAGCTGTTCATGACTGGCAGCATCTTCGAGGCTCCTGATGCCTTGAGCCTCGCCGAAAGCCAGCTGCACTTCCATTTCGGCAACAACTGGGCGGCGAACAAGGCCGGCAACACATCGCTTCAACTGAATTACGCCAAGGAACAGGGCGGCAGGCTTGTCATCATCGACCCGTGGCTCAACCAGACGGCTGCCGCCATCGCCGATGAGTGGGTGCCCATTCTGCCCGGTACCGATACGGCGTTCTGCCTCGGTATGATGTACCACCAGGTGGAGAACAACCTGCAAAACCAGGAGTTTCTGGACACCTACTGCGTGGGGTTCGATGCCGAGCATATGCCCGAGGGGGCGGACCCCAAGGAGAACTTCAAGGACTACCTGCTGGGCACCTACGACGGTGAGCCGAAGACGCCGGAATGGGCCGAGGCTATCTGCGGTGTACCTGCGGCCACTACGCGCCGTCTCGCCGAGGAGATCGCTAAAACCGAGAAGGTCGATTTCTTCGCTGGTCAGTCCACCACCAAGATTCCCGCTGGCGAGATGTTCGGTCAGGCTTTCTACACCTTGGCCTTCATGCACGGCGTGGGAACCCCGGGCAACTATGTGGGATGGCTCGGTATGCACGAGCACGGCTATTCCACTACACCCTACTGCTTCGCGGGGGATGCCTCCAACGGTGCCGGCAAGAACCCTGTCAACCCGCTGGCTCCCCCGGTCATCGTGTTTGTGCCCAATTGGGCTGAAATTACCGACAAAGACTCCTGGGAAAAGGTGGACTACACCGAGTGCTGGCAGTCCATTCTCGACGGGGCCTACGGACGCGACACCTGGCCCGGCGGCAAGAAGCCCCTTGACATCCACGTCATCTACACGGGCGGCTACGAGAACAGTCTGAACTCGCTGCCCAACGCGAATGCCGGCATCAAGGTCTTCCGCAAAGTCGATTTCGTGTGGGGCGCCGCGCCCTTCTTCGATGCCTCGCGCCAATACTGCGACATTGTGCTGCCCGTGGCAACGTGGTGGGAGAAGGGCAACATAGCCTGGAGCGTGAATGCCGAGACGGTGTACTGGGCCGACCGCATTATGGAGCCGCTGTACGAGGCGCGCCCTGAGACCGAGATCGCCGAAGAGCTGGCGAGCCGCCTCGGCCTCGATCCGAAGGCCGTAAACACCATGACCGACGCCGAGCGCACCTACTATTCCTTCGCCGGCGCCATCAAGATGACCGACCAGGCAACGGCAGCATACGAGCCGCTGTTCACCATCACCCAGGAAGACATTAACGCCCTGGGCGTGGAGGGCGAACCGCAACAAGGCAGCATCACCATCGCCGAGTTCAAGGAAAAGGGCTGCTATAAGACCCAGCGATCCAAGGGGGACGCGCTCACCTATCGGCCGTTCGAGGCATTCATCGCTGATCCGGTAGCCAATCCCGCTGCCACGGCATCGGGCAAGTTCGAGATTTACAGCGCGACGCTCTCGGCAGTTGTAAGTTCGCTGGGCTATTCCGCCATTCCGCCCATCGCGAAGTGGCAGATCGGCGACCCCGAGCAGGGTGCTGGTACTCAGACCGACGCCTATCCGCTGCTGCTGTGGACGCCGCACTCCCTGCGTCGCTCCCATACGGTGAACGACAACGTTGTCTCGCTGCGCGAGGCATTCCCCCAAGAGTGCTTCATGAGTACCGTGGATGCCGAGGCCCGGGGCATCAAGAGTGGGGACACAGTGTTGATGACGAGCCCCTACGGCAAAGTGCTGCGCCCGGCCAAGGTGCTGCCCACCATTGTGCCCGGTGCCGTGGCGCTGCAGGACGGCGCCTGGATTCGCATCGACGAGGAGACGGGCATCGATTTGGGTGGCGATCCGAATATTCTTCAGGCGCCGAAGGCGTCGGGGCAAGCCTCCCAGTCGTGGACGGGCACGCTCGTGCAGGTGGAGAAATACGATGGGCCGCTGACACTTAAGCCCGACAAGGACATGCCTATAGTTATGCCTGTAGGCATTGAGGAATAGGGGGCGCATCATGACTCAATACGCATTTCATTTGGATGGTGGCAAGTGCACTGGTTGTAAGACGTGCCAGGTTGCATGCAAGGAAACGTATAAGTTGCCAGTGAGCAACCTCTACCGCAAGGTGTACAACTACCAAGGTGGCTCATGGAAACCCACTGAAGCTGGCCACTATGTACCCGACGGTGTGTTCGGTTATTTTGTGTCTCTGGCCTGCAACCACTGCTCGAGCCCGGCCTGCGTGGCGAACTGCCCCACCGGTGCCATGCAGAAGGACGAGGAGACCGGCATCGTTTGGACCGATCACGACGTGTGCATCGGCTGCAAGACCTGCGAGACCGCTTGCCCCTATGGCGCGCCGACCTACGGCGAGGAAGAGGGCTACATGTTGAAATGCGACATGTGCCGCGGCGAAGTGGCCGCGGGCGGCAAGCCTATCTGCGTAACCGGCTGTCCCATGCGCGCGCTGGACTTCGGCACTCGCGAGGAGATGATCGAGAAGTACGGCGAGGGAGATGTTGAGGTGGAGCCGCTGCCTGCCGACACCACGGGCCCCAACCTGATCCTGACGCCTCATCGCGACGCTCAGAAGTCGGGATCGGGCACTGGCTCAGTGGTCAATCTCGAGGAAGAGCTGTAGCGGTTTCCGGGAAGATACTCGCTCGGTGCGAGAGGACTGCGAGGGGCGCAGATCGCTGCGCGAAGCAGTAACCGTTGCGGCAGGATCTGTGCCCCTTTCATGAACCTTTCCAATACCGAGAAGAATGCTTTCCAACCCTGTATAATCCCACGTTAAGGCGGGCACCGGACAGATTCACCCCCCTCCCTCCCGATTTGCCCGGTGCCCCGCCCTTTCTTTTTTCCGAGGTGCCCCATGAACACTCCTTTTGATTCCGATACGCTGGCTGCGGCCGAGGTCTGCTTTGCTGTCGCCTCGCAGTTGCTGTACCTTGAGCCGGAGATCGCGCCGGTGGCCGAGCAGGTCGCAAGCCGTCAGTTCGCGAGCGCTCCCTTTGGCGAAGGTAACGACGATGAGCGGCAGGGCCTGCATCTTCTTGACGGGTGGTGTGCAGTCGCCCTGAACGCATCCGAGGTGCCCGAGGAGGCAAGCGCCGACGAAGCGGCCGCGCGTCTCGTGGAAAGCCCCGCATTCGCCGAAGCCGTGGCTGAATTGCGCCGCGAATGGCTGCGCCTGTTTGTCGGCCTGGGCACGCCCGAGGCGTCGTGCTTAGAGTCGTTCTACGTGGAGCCCAACAGCCATATGTTCGGTAAGAACGTCATCGCCGTGCGCGAGGCCTATCGCCGCCATGGCCTTGAGATTGAGCGACTGCACCGCGAGCCTGATGACCATCTAGGCCTCATGCTGGGCTTTCTCTCGCGCCTGATGGCCGAGGAGCGCGAGGCCGTCGAGGCCGGCGATATGCAGCAGGGCGCTGCACTCGCTGACGAGCAGGACGCGTTCCTGACCGAGCATGTCCTTCCCTGGCTGGCTCCGTGGCGCTATGCTGTCGAGAAATACGCGCGCACCGATTACTACCGTGGTGTCGGAGCGTTCGTTTTCGGCCTGATTGCCTGTTATGCCGAGCGTTTCGGCATTCGCTTCGACGGAAAGGCCAGCGCGTTCAAGCGGAGGAAGTAGCGTCGGTGCCTTTGAGGGGAGGCGCGTATGTTGGGGACGTTCGTGGTGCTGTACCTGTTTCTAGGCGGATGCGGGGCTGCCGCGCTGTTCGTGACGGCTGTATGGTCGCTGCTGTTCCATCGCACGGAAACGCGCACCTTCCAGCAGAGCCGCGCCTTCTGGGATCTGGCGGGGAAGCTTTACCTCGCTAGTTTCGGGCTTCTGGCTCTTTCGGCATTCTGCCTGCTTCTTGATCTTGGTAGCCCCCACCGCTTCTTCCTGTTGTTCCTGCGCCCGACGGCATCGCTGCTGTCGGCGGGCTCGTTCGTGCTGTTGGCGGCACTGCTCGCCTCAGGCTGCTTGGCAGCGGTTCATGCTCTCGGCTGGCCTGCGCCCTCATGGGCGCGCAAGGGGTTGGAAGCGCTTTGTGCGGTGCTGGCGACGGTGCTGATGGTATATACCGGCCTGTACCTGGCGTGGATGGAAGCCGTGCCCCTTTGGAGCAATGGGGCGCTCCCGGCTTTGTTCGCGCTCTCGTCGCTCTCTTCGGGAATGGCTGCAGTGCTTCTCGCGGCGCCTTTTGTGCG
This sequence comes from Adlercreutzia sp. CNCM I-6207, assembly GCF_977072305.1. NCBI lineage: Bacteria > Bacillati > Actinomycetota > Coriobacteriia > Eggerthellales > Eggerthellaceae > Adlercreutzia > Adlercreutzia sp. CNCM I-6207. Next base: position 64,356 of record NZ_CDRVLZ010000006.1, on the reverse strand, counting down.
CGATTGGGCACTTTTGTCCGGCTGGATAGGCGGCTTGCACCGGGCGCATCTGGTGGTCCTGGGACTCGAGTTTCTGGCGCTTGTCGTCTTTCTCGCCCTGGCCGCGATAAACCCATTCGCCGGTCCGGGCCTCGCGCAGCTTGTTTCGCCCGATGGCCAAGCCCCCTGGTTCTTCGCGGGGTTCGTACTGGGCGGCATCATCGTTCCCTTCGCCGCTGAAACGCTGCGCCCCTTCACGGGCCGTGTCGCGCCCGTGGCCGCATCCGAGGTGCTCTGCCTCTTCGGAGGACTGATTCTACGGTTCTGCCTGGTGCTGGCCGGAAGTCACTGGCTCGGGTGATACAATGCGAGCCGATGTGAAACCGACGCGCCCGATGGGCGCGCAAGCAGGAAGGCACAGGAGAGCCCATGGCCCTGTTCGAGATAGACGAATCAAGCGGACTACCCGTTTGGGTGCAGCTGCGCAACCGGTTCGTGTATCTCATCAAGACGGGCCACTACCAGCCGGGCGACCAGCTGCCCAGCGTGCGCACCCTGGCCGCCGAGGCCGCCATCAACTACAACACCGTGAGCAAGGTGTACGTCAATTTGGAAAGCGACGGCTACGTCGAGTCCGTGCGCGGCCGGGGCGTGTTCGTGCGCGACATCGGCGGGAAGGCCGATGACGTGCGTTCCATCGCCGACACCGAGATCGAGGGCTGCATCCGGCGCTGTCTGGCCCTGGGAATGACCATAGACGAGGTCACCCTGCGCATGATGGACGTGGCCCACCGTTTGAAGGACGAAAAGTCCTGATCCTCGAAGAGGGGAGAGTTCCATGCTAAACCGCACTGCGAAGACCGAGCGCGAGGGCCGCACCCGTCGCGCCGCCGGCATCGAGAAATACAATTCTAACGTCGACCGTCGCACCTCCCAAAACGGGCCGCTTATTTTCTCGGCCTTCATCGCTGTGGTGGTGTTCTCCTGCGTGTTCGTGGGCGGGTTCGCGCTGATGGGGGAATTCAACGTCTGGTGGCTTTTGGGCGCGCTGGTAGTGGCCTGGGCTGCCACCATGTGCGTGCACATCGCCATGCAGTGGGAGAAGGTGGTCATCTTCCGCTTCGGCAAGTTCGACCGCATGGCGGGGCCTGGGTTGTATTTCACCATTCCCTTCATTGAACAGACGGCGCTCAAGGCCGATCAGCGCATCATGGTCACCGGCTTCGGCGCCGAGGAGACCTTGACGAGCGATCTTGTGCCCATCAATGTGGACGCCGTGCTGTTCTGGATGGTGTGGGACGCGAAGAAGGCGTGCCTGGAGGTGGAGAACTACTACAACTCCGTGTCGCTGGCGGCCCAGACGGCCCTGCGCGATGCCATCGGACGAGCGAGCGTGTCGGAGGTGGCTATCCGCCGCAACCAGCTCGACCAGGAGCTGCAGGAGGTCATCGAAGAGCGCACGAGCGTGTGGGGCATCACCGTCATGTCCGTGGAGATTCGCGACATCGTTATCCCGCAGGAGCTGCAGGAGGCCATGTCCGCCGAGGCCCAGGCCGAGCGCGAGAAGAACGCCCGCATGGTGTTGGCCGAGGTTGAGAAGGACATCTCCTCGATGCTGGTGGACGCCGCCAATGTGTACGACGAGAACGAGTTGGCGGTGCGGCTGCGTACCATGCACCTGCTGTACGAGTCGGTGAAGAACTCCGGCGGCACGGTGGTCATTCCGAGCGCCTATTCCGAGGGCTTCGCCGACGCCGGCCTCGACCGCGCTCCGGACAGTCTGAAGAGCGGAAAATAGAACGTTCGAAACCGGCTGTCTCCCGCGGTCGGGAGGGCAGACCAAGGTCTGCCCCTACGGGGTGTTGCGATAGGTTGTTCTGCGTTGCGCGAGCCTTCTATCCGTAGGGGCGGACCTTGGTCCGCCCTTGAAGCGTGGGAGGCATTCAGCCGAAGTACTGCTCGTGCCAGATGAGGAAGCAGTAGGCTGACCAGATCTTCTTCATGTGGGAGCAAGCGCTGCGCTGGTGCTCGTCGAGCAGGGCATTCAAACGTTCGGTGTGGAAGAGGCGACGGGCGCGCTCGCTGTTCAGCACCTCGCGGACCTGGGCGTTCCACGGCTCTTCCCTCAGCCACTGGGCGAGCGGGGTGATGAAGCCCTGCTTGGGCATGGCGGCCGTGGCTTGCGGCAGCATGCGGGCCGCGGCGGCGCGCAGGGCGATTTTCGTCTCGTGGCGGCCGACGCGCTGGGCGGCGGGAAGCGTGCTCGCCAGGGCGAACACCTCGCGGTCGAGGAAGGGAACGCGCAGCTCCAGCGACGACGCCATGGACATCTTGTCCGCCTTCAGGAGGATGTCCTGCTGAAGCCAGGTGAGAATGTCGGCGGTCTGCATGGCCGTGACCTCGTCGGGCGCATCCCCACACGCTTTCCCGCTGCCTACGATTTCCGCGAACAGGGGCGCTGTGAGCTCCCAGGGTGCCGGGGCCGCCGCGCATCGGGCGCCCACCTCCGGCGCCAAGAGCCCCAGCGCTTCGGCCCAGGCGAAATTGTACTCCAATCGGATATAGCGCTCGGGTAGCCCATGGGCCCCGCGCAAAAGGAAGCGCCGCCCGTGGGTGCCCTCGGGCAGGTGCCGCGCGGCGGCGCTCGCGGCCCGGCGCATGGGTACGGGCACGGCCATGTAAGGCGCAAAGGCGAGGCACTCCTGGTAGTAGGGATAGCCGCCGAACAGCTCGTCGGCCCCTTCGCCCGACAGCACCACCTTCACTGACTCGGCGGCCATGGCGCACAGGTGGTACAGCGGCACCGCCGAGGGGTTCGGCAGAGGCTCGTCCATGGCGTACTGCACGGCGGGCACCGAGGCGAAGAACTGCTCGGCGCCGAGAATGCACCCCTCGTTCGGCAACCCGGTGGCCCGGGCGAAGGTTGCAGCGGCCTCCAATTCCGAAAAGCGCCCCTCGCCCCAGCCGATGGTGAACGTGCGCGCCTCCATGATGCGGGCGGCCTCCCGGGCCACGAGGCTGGAATCCACCCCGGCCGAGAGGAAACAGCCCACATCTACGTCGGCGATGGCATGGGCCGCCACCGACTCCCGCAAGGTAGCCTCGATGGCCTCGGCGCTCTCCTCCAGACTGCGGCTCGCATCGGGGACGAAGCGCGGGGCGAACCATCGGCCGCATTCGGCGCGGCCGTCGCGCCATCGCAGCCAATGGCCGGCGGGCAACTTGCGGACGCCTTCGAACAGGGTCTCCTCGTCGGGCAGGTACTCCATGCACAGCCAATGGGCGAGTCGCCGCTCGTTCAGGCTCCGGTGCGCGCGCGGATGCGTGATCAGCCCCTTGATCTCGGAGCCGAACAGGATGCGCTCGCCTTCCACGGCATAGTAGAGGGGCTTGATGCCGAAGGCGTCGCGCGCGCAGAAAAGCTCTCCTGCGGCTGGGCGATACAGAGCGAACGCGAACATGCCGCGCAAGCGGTCGAGCACCCCTTCTCCCCACTGCTCGAACCCGTGGAGTATCACTTCCGCATCGCCCTGGGTGGAGAAGGTGTGACCTGCGGCGATCAGCTGCCGGCGTAGTTCCTGGTAGTTGTAGATTTCGCCGTTGAAGACGAGCACGAGCGAGCGATTCTCGTTATAGAGGGGCTGGTTCGCACCGGCCAGATCGATGATGGCCAGGCGCCGGAAGCCCAAGGCGGCGCGGCCGTCGCTGAAATACCCTTCCGAATCGGGCCCGCGATGGGCGATGGCATTGGCCATAGCGACGATGGTGGCGCGGTGGTCGTAAGTCTGGTCGTTCTCGTCGATAAAGCCGACAAAGCCGCACATAAGGGATCCTTCCTGAAAGCTCGTGCCGAAAAACGTGGAAAACTTGCCAAGCTTCTGACCTGGTGATATCGAAGGAAATCTCAGGTCAAAAGGCTAGTTTCGAAGTGACAAGTTTTTCGAGGTTTTCGGCGGCCGCCCGGCACGCATGATGACGCAGTCGGCTAGTACGTCCAGGGCGTCTACCACGGGAAGTCCTGCCGCCCGCGTCACGCCGCCGAAAGCCAAGGACAGCTCGGTGCAGCCGAGCACGACGCCGTCGCAGCCCGCTGCGCGCAGCGGGGCCGCCAGCGCCTCGAGAGCCGCTGGCTCTACGAATCGCCCCGCCTTCACTTCGTCAAAGATGATGCGGTTCGCCCGCGCTTGCGTGGCGCTATCCGGGTAAAGACAGTCCACGCCGAGTCGTGCGGCCTCGTGCCCGTACAGATCGGCGGCCACGGTGCCGCTTGTGGCCAGCACGCCGATGCGCGCCAAGCCCACAGCGGATGCGGCGGCGGCAGTCTCGCGCACCATGTGGACGACGGGGATGCCCAAGGCGCCCTGCAGTTCGTCGAAGAAGCCGTGGGCCGTGTTGCAGGGCAGCGCCAGAAGATCGCAGCCGCAGGCTTCCAGAAGCTGACCGTCCTCGATAAGCGCTGCGAGGGGAGAGCGGTCGCTTCGCCCCAGCAGGAATGCCGTGCGATCGGGGATGGCCGTGTCGTTGAAGGCAAGGGTGCGCACGTGGTCCTGGTCGCAGCGGGCCTCGGTGCGCTCGACGAGCCGCTGCAGGAAGTAGGCCGTGGCCGCAGGTCCGGTGCCTCCGAGCACGCCTACCAAGAGCCCGCTCATGATGCTGCTTTCGCGCGGGCCGCCAGCCTGTCTGCCAACGGGAGCTCCGGCGAGACGCAGGCAACGCACTCGTCGTCTTTGCCGGAGACAGTCCCCTTCGTACGGCGATCGACTATGGCCCCGGCACCTTCCAAATCTTCCACTGCTTTCTCCCGGGCCCGCTTATCTGCCATGGCGGCCCGGCAGGTCTTCCATTGGCGGAACGCGAAAACGAGCGGATACAGGCGCCGACGCAGGCTCTTCTCGGCCGGGTAGTCCAGCGGGTCGGCATCGCGGCCCAGCGCGTACAGCCCCCGCACCTCCTGACGCAGGGCGTCGTCGCGGATGTAGTCGAGCAGGATGGCCTTGGGCGCCACGGTGTAGAGCGACTCGCCCCGGGCTATCGTGAGCCCTTCGGGCAGGGGTCGGCCCAACACGAGGTCGTCCATGAGCCAGCGGGCCACGTTGTCGCCGGCGGCGGTCACATAGTAGTTGCTGCGGCCCAGACGCGTGTTTATCTCGAGGAAGCGATGGCTGTCGTCGCGCGGGTCCACCTTGATGTCGAAGTTCGCGAACCCGGTGTAGCTCACGGCCTCCAGAAAGCGCGCGGCCTCGGCCACGATCGTCTCGTCGGTGCGGCTCACGATGGCGAGCGGGTTGCCCACGCCCATGGGCCGCATATCTTCCAAAAGCGTCTGTCCGAAAGAGGCGAAGCGCACCTTTCCGTTCTGGTCAGAGTAGGTAGTGAGGATGCGCATGCTCGTGTCGTCGCCGGGGATCATCTCCTGGATGAGGAACTTCCCCTCGTAGCGGCTGCTCTGCACGGCCGCAAGCGTCGCCCGAAGCTCCGTCGCGTCGCGCAGGAAGAACACCTTCTGCTTCCCGGGGAAATCGGCGTAGTGGTAGGCCGCCGAGGAAGCGGGCTTGGCCACCACGGGGAAGGAGAAGGGAAGCGCGAGGGCGGCCGGGTCGTCGCCGCCCGTGCGGGCATCGAACACCACGGTGCGCGGCGCGGGCACGCCGACTTCCGCGCACAGTTCGTAGAAGCGATCCTTCTCGGTGAGCCGGTTCAGCAGATCTTCGCCAATGTAGGGGATGATGAAGGACTTCTCCAGCACGGCACGGTTCTCAACGATGAGCCGCACGTACCAATCGCCGCAGCCGAGCAGAAGCAGCGGGCGGTCGCTGAAGCACTCGGCAGTGTTGGCCAAGGTGGAGAGGAGCACCGCCGGCCGTTCCAAATGCGGCACCACGCGGTTCACAAGGATGGAGGAGTCGCCGCACATGTGGCAGTCGGCCTGGGAAAACACCAAGGGCACGATGCCGTAAGCCTCGTGGAAGGCCCGGGCGAGGCTGTAGGCGCCGATGTCTCCGCCGAGGATCACCGGCAATACATCGGGGGCGTCGATATTCTCCATAGGGCTCATCTCCTGACCTTTGCTCGTCTGCGTTCAGGAGAAATGATAGGAAAGCCCTCCATTACGCTTCCCATAGCAAATGCTGACGAAAGCGTAAGGAGGGCGTAACTTTTCCTTACGGCGGGACGATGCAGCTCTCTGGCGGGGGCACACCCCGTGCTCAAGCAATGGCTCGCTCGGCGGAACAGGACATTTAGTCCTGTTCCGTTCGCTGCGCAACCTGCGCGCGGGGCGCGCCCCCGCCAGAGAGCCGCATCGCGAGCCCGTTCGGGGCCGAAAGCCTTATTCCTCGACGAGCTGTTCCAGGGCGGCCAGTTTCACGCAGCAGGTGAAGACATCCATGGCGGCGTCAAGCTCTTCCAAGGGCGGCAGCGAGGGTGCGATACGGATGTTGGAATCGGCCGGATCGTCGCCGTAGGGCCAGGTGGCGCCGGCATCCGTCATGGTAACACCAGCGTTCTTCGCCAGCTCCACGATGCGGCGCGCCGTGCCAGCGGGCCCCTCGAAGCTCACGAAGTAGCCGCCGCGCGGATTGGTCCATGTGGCGATGCCGGCCTCGGCAAGCTCCTCGGCCAGTTTCTTTTCGACGAGCTCGAACTTCGGGCCCATGAGCGCGCCGTGAGCGGCCATATGCTCGGGCAGGCGCGCGCCCTCTTCCAGGAAGCGGGCGTGACGCAACTGGTTGAGCTTGTCGTGGCCGATGGCCTGAACGCCCAAGTGCCGCTTGATCTCGGCTATGTTGGCGGGGCTTGCGGCCAAAGCGGCCACGCCCGCGCCGGGGAAGGTGATCTTCGACGTGGAGCCGAACTTCAGATAGCGATCGGGGTTGCCCGCCTCGCGGCAGGCTTCGGCGATATCGAGCACGATGTCCTGCTCGGCTGGATCGCCGGAGAAATGGTGCACGGCGTAGGCGTTGTCCCAGAAGATGCGGAAATCGTCGGCGGCGCACTCCATGGCGGCGAGGCGGCGCACCGTCTCATCGGAGTAGGTGATGCCGGAGGGGTTCGAGTACTTCGGCACGCACCAGATGCCCTTGATTGCGTCGTCGGCGACGACGAGGCGCTCCACTTCTTCCATATCGGGGCCGTCCTCGCAAAGGGGGACGGGAATCATCTCGATGCCGAGATCTTCGCAAATAGAGAAGTGACGGTCGTAGCCGGGGACGGGGCAGAGCCATTTCACCTCGGGCAAGCGCCCCCAGGGCGTACTTCCCAGGGCCCCGAACACCAGGTAGCGCACCATGGCGTCGTACATGGCCGTGAGGCTCGCATTGCCGAGCACGATGACGTTCTCTGGCTCATCGTCCAGAAGCGCCGCCATGAGCCGCTTCGCCTCGGGGATGCCGTCGAGCACGCCGTAGTTGCGGCAGTCGGTGCCGTCCTCGGCGGCAAGGTCGGCTTCGGAGTCCAGCACGTCCAGCATAGGCAGGGACAGCTCCAGCTGTGCGGCCGAGGGCTTGCCGCGGGCCATGTTCAGCTTGAGGCCCCGGGCCGCCATCTCGCCGTAGCGGGCGCGCACCTCGGCGAGCTCGGCCTCCAATTCCGCCTTGGACATCTCTGCATAGCGCGGCATATTCCGTCCTTTCGCCGTAAAACTGCTCGTCTGCATAAGATACGGAGTGTCACTCCATCACGGTAAAGTATAATCCCAAAGGTCAATGAAACGACACGGAATATGGCGCTTCGCAAGAATGGCTGGCCATACGGTGTCGGTTTCGGCAGGGCGGCGTTGGGGGCTGGCCCGCTGGCGCCTCTTGCCGAAACCGACCCTGGGAGTTCCAAACGTGTTGCAAGGATTCTCGCGGAAGGGGAAACATGATCGAAAGCGATATGCAAGTCGTACTCGCCATGCTGCTCTACTTCGTCGTAGTAGTGGTCATCGGCTTTGTGTACGCCAAGCGCTCCAACTCGTCGTCCGAGGAGTACTTCCTCGGCGGCCGCGGCCTGGGACCGTGGCTCACGGCTCTGTCGGCCGAAGCGTCGGATATGTCGGGGTGGCTTCTCATGGGCCTGCCCGGCGTGGCCTACTTCACCGGCGCGTCGGATGCCATGTGGACGGCCATCGGCCTGGCCATCGGCACCTATCTGAACTGGAAGTTCGTGGCCAAGCGCCTGCGCAAGTACTCCGAGAAGGCCGGCAACGCCATCACGGTGCCCGACTTCTTCTCCAATCGCTTCCATGACACGAAGCACATCCTCATGACCATCGCCGCGGTCATCATCCTTCTGTTCTTCACCATCTACACCGCGTCCTGCTTCGTCACCGTGGGCAAGCTGTTCGCCACGCTGTTTGGCTGGGACTACGGCGTCATGATGGTCATCGGCGCCATCATCGTGTTCCTCTATACCTTCATGGGCGGCTACCTCTCGGTGTGCACCACCGACCTCATTCAGGGCATGCTCATGTTCTTCGCGCTGGCCACCGTGTTCATCGGCTCTGTCACGGCGGCCGGCGGCGTGGAAAACACCGTCGCCTTCCTGCAGAACATCCCCGGCTTCCTCTCCGGCACCGAAATCGCCACGCCTTTGCTCGACGAGGCGGGCAACCAGCTCATCGAGGGCAACGAGCCTATGTTCGGCCCGGCCGGCACCTACGGCATCATCACCATCGTGAGCGGCCTGGCCTGGGGCCTCGGTTACTTCGGCATGCCCCAGGTGCTCATCCGCTTCATGTCCATCCGCCACTCCGACGAGATCAAAAAGTCGCGTATCATCGCCATGATCTGGCTCGTGGTGTCCCTGTCCTCGGCGGTGTGCATCGGCCTTATCGGCCGCGCGGTCATCCCGACCGAGTTCCTCACCCAGTCGGCGGCCGAGTCGGTGTTCATCGTGCTGTCGAAGATGCTGCTGCCGAGCTTCTTCTGCGGGCTCGTGGTCTCGGGTATCTTCGCGGCGGCTATGAGCTCCTCTTCCAGCTACCTGCTCATCTCCGGCAGTGCCGTGGCCACCAATATCTTCAAGGGCCTCATCAAGCGCGATGCCACCGACAACCAGGTCATGATCGTGGCCCGCATCACGCTCACGGCCATCCTGCTTCTGGGCATCTTCCTGGCCATGGACCAGAACTCCTCCATCTTCGACATCGTGTCCTACGCTTGGGCCGGCTTCGGCGCGTCGTTCGGCCCGCTCATGCTGTGCTCGCTGTACTGGCGCCGCACCACGCTGCCTGGCGCCATCGCCGGCATGCTGACCGGTGCCGTCACCGTGGTGGTGTGGAAGAACCTCATTGCCCCGCTCGGTGGCTGGTTCGCCGTCTACGAGCTGCTTCCCGGCTTTTTGCTGGCGCTGCTCGTGATCGTGGTGGTCTCCAAGCTCACGAAGGAGCCGAGCAAGGAAGTCACCGACGACTTCGACACCTACATGGAGCTTGACGTGTAGCGCTGCGCGGCAACGATACGTTTTCTCAACGGAGCACTCCGAAGCGGGGTGCTCCGTTGCTGTTTCGGGCTACGATGCGAACGTCAACCGTGAGACAAGGAGAGCGATATGTTGAAGGCCATCGAGATCAAGCCGGACGTGTTCTGGGTGGGCGGCATCGATTGGAACGAGCGCAACTTCCACGGCTACACCACCGAGCGCGGAAGCACCTACAACGCCTACCTCATCCTCGACGAGAAGATCACGCTCATCGACACCTGCAAGAAGCCCTTCACCGGCGAGCTCATCGAACGCATCGGCACCATCGTGGATCCGGCCTCCATCGACTATATTGTGTCCAACCATGTGGAGATGGATCATTCCGGAGGCCTTCCGGCTTTGGCCGAAATCGCTCCAAAAGCCACTATCGTCACCGGTGCGCCCAAGGGCATCCAGGGACTTCGCGCTCATTACGGGGACGGTCTTAACCTCGTGGGCGTGAAGACCGGCGACACCCTCGATATCGGCAAACGCACGCTCGCCTTCGTGCAGACGCCCATGGTGCACTGGCCCGACTCCATGGTCACCTACGACGAGTTAGATGGCATCCTGTTCTCCAACGACGCCTTCGGCCAACATTACGCCTCCTCGAAGCGCTTCGACGACGAGGTGGGCCTGCCCGAGGTGCTCGTCCAGGCCCAGAAGTACTACGCCAACATCGTCATGCCCTACGGTAAGAATGTGGAAGCGGCCCTGAAGGCGCTCTCCGGCCTTTCCTTCGATATGATCGCCCCGGCCCACGGCATCATCTGGCGCAGCCATGTGCCGGAGATTCTGGCGATGTATGAGAAGTGGAGCAGCGGCATTCCCGAGGAGTACGCGCTCGTGGTCTACGACTCCATGTGGCATACCACCGAGGCCATGGCCACGGAGATCACCGAGGCCTTCATCGAGATGGGCATCCCCGCGCGCCTGCTCGACCTGAAGGTGAACCACATTTCCGACATCATGGCCGAAGTGCTGAACGCGCGCTACATCGCTGTAGGCTCGCCGACGCTCAACAAGACTATGATGCCCACGGTGGCGTCGTTTCTCTGCTACATGCGGGGCTTGGCGCCGGCCGGGCGCGTGGGCATTCCCTTCGGCAGCTACGGTTGGGCGCCCATGGGCCCCAACGAGGTGTACCAGGCTCTGGAGAGCTGCAAGTTCACGCTGCCGGAAGCCCCGCTTACCCACCAATGGGTGGAAGACGAGGAGGGTCTGAATGCCCTGCATGACGCTATCGTCGACTATGTGAGCCTCTTCCACGGGAAGGCTTAAAGACCGGCACGAAAAAGGGGCTCCCGACGGGAGCCCCTTCGCTAGCTGGCAGATGCGCCCTAGTAGCGCGTGTAGATCATGCCGGAATGCACGGCGGAGATCTTCACGACGTCGCCGGTGCGCGGCGCGTGGATCATCTGGCCGTCGCCGATGTAGATACCGCAGTGGTGATCGTTGCAGCAGATGTCGCCCGGCTTGGGGTTCGAGACGCGCGTGTAGCCCATGAAGCTGGCGGCGGTGCCCAAGCGGCTGTGGCGGCCGAGCAGGCAGTAGCTCACCAGGCCGGAGCAGTCGTAGGAATCCGGCCCCACGGCGCCCCAGGAATAGGGCTTGCCCAGCTCGCCGTAGGCGCGATCGACGGCCGTGCCGCCAACGGTCTGGGGCTTCGAGTTGTTCGACGAGCCGCCGCCGGAGCTGCCGGAGCCACCGCTCGAGCTGCCGCCGGAATTTCCGCCGGAGCCAGATCCGCCACCCGAATTTCCTCCGGAGTTGCTCTGCTGCTGACGGCGCTCTTCCTCCTCGGCCTGGCGACGAGCCTCCTCTTCGGCGGCCTGGGCTGCGGCGAGTGCCGCGGCCTCGCGGGCCGCCTCTTCCTCGGCGAGCAGCTGGGCCGCTTCCTCGGACAGGGAGTTGTAGGTGTCCTGCATCTGGGAGACGAGGCTCTCGGCCTCTTTCTTGACGGCCTCGGCCTCCTCGGCCTTCTGGGCGGCGACGTTGCGCTGCTCCTCGTAGACGGCCTTCTCAGATTCCACCTCAGAGCGCAGGGTCTTGGTTTCCTCCACCATGTCGGCGTCGTTCTGGTTCATATCGTTCAGGAGGTCCCAGTTCGAGGCGAAGGCCTGGAACGTGGTGGCTCCCAGAAGAAGATCGAGGAACGTAGACGAGCCGGAACGGTACATGGAGCGGGCGCGGTTGCCGAGCTTGTCCTGCAGCTCGCTGATGCGCGAGGAAGCGGAATCGATGCGACCCTGAGCCTCGTCCATGCGGGCCTGGGCATCGTCGCGCTCGGTTTCAGCCGCATAGAGGGAGACCTCGGCGCGGTCGAGCTTCTCCTGCATGGCGTTGAGCTTCTCAAGTGCTGCGTTGGCCTCGGCCTGCTTCTCGGCGGCCGTGACGGCGTGGGCTTTGGCGGGCATGAGCGGGGGCAGGCACAGCGAGATGCCGAAAGCGGCCGCTCCGCCGACGAAGGCGCGTCTGCTGAAGGGACGTGTATGCTCACTCATATAAAAGTATCCTCCTGGTTGAGCATCTAGTGCGTTGGGGCAAACTAGTTTCGTATCATAGCACGGATGGCGCCTCTTCACGACCCCCACAGAAGGGATTCACAAGCCGACCTCAGCCCATCCGCGCGGGAATTCGCGCCGTTCGCGGCCGAAAAAAATCATGAGTGAGGGAGGGTTTCCATACCTTGGGGGAGAGGTGCGCTTTCTCATCCAACATATGGTGTCAAAGTCTCTCTATATATAGTAAGAAAAAAGCGCGGTTGCCGAGTTCCTCGTTCGAGGTTGGGGAGGAATCGTGGAGACACGCCCGGGGGCGTGTAAATGGTTGACACGCTTGTTGCCGTAGCGTATTATTCCGTTCGCTCGCTTTTCGCGGAACAACGCGAAAGACGGGTGGCAGCTTGAAAAGTACACATGAATTAAGCGCCGAAATGGGCGTGTGCCCGAGTGGTTAAAGGGGACGGGCTGTAAACCCGTTGGTTATGCCTACCTAGGTTCGAATCCTAGCGCGCCCACCATTTCTGCCTGTGTAGCTCAGTCGGTAGAGCACTTCGTTGGTAACGAAGAGGTCACCGGTTCAAGTCCGGTCGCAGGCTCCACTTGGCGGTGTAGCTCAGTTGGTCAGAGCACACGGTTCATACCCGTGGCGTCACTGGTTCAAATCCAGTCACCGCTACCATTTAGATTTACCGCGTCCTTTCTGGGCGCGTTTATTTTGTTGCAATTCGTTTCGCAATCACCCTTGAAGGAGGATGAAACATGGCTAAGGAGAAGTTCGAGCGCTCGAAGCCGCATGTTAACATCGGCACCATCGGTCACGTCGACCACGGTAAGACGACGCTGACGGCCGCCATCTCCAAGACTCTGTCCGAGAACGACGGCTCCCACGGCACGGCGCACGCTGACTTCACTGCCTTCGACATGATCGACAAGGCCCCCGAGGAGCGCGAGCGCGGCATCACCATCTCCATCGCTCACATCGAGTACGAGACCGATACCCGTCACTACGCTCACGTCGACTGCCCCGGTCACGCCGACTACGTGAAGAACATGATCACCGGTGCGGCCCAGATGGACGGCGCCATCCTGGTTATCGCTGCTACCGACGGCCCCATGGCCCAGACCCGCGAGCACATCCTGCTCGCCCGTCAGGTGGGCGTGCCCTACATCGTGGTCTTCCTGAACAAGTGCGACATGGTCGACGACGAGGAGCTCATCGAGCTCGTCGAGATGGAAGTTCGCGAGCTGCTCGACAGCTACGAGTTCCCGGGCGACGACACCCCGATCATCCGCGGCTCCGCTCTGAAGGCCCTGGAGGGCGACAAGGAGTGGCAGGAGAAGGTTTGGGAGCTCATGGAGGCTGTGGACTCCTACATCCCGACCCCCGACCGCGACGTCGACAAGCCGTTCCTGATGGCCGTCGAGGACACCATGACCATCACCGGCCGCGGCACCGTTGCCACCGGCCGTGTGGAGCGCGGCGTGCTCCATGTGAACGACCCGCTGGAGATCGTGGGTATCCGCGAGACCCAGAACACCGTTTGCACCGGCATCGAGATGTTCCGCAAGCTGCTCGATGAGGCCCAGGCCGGCGACAACATCGGCTGCCTGCTGCGCGGCATCAAGCGCGAGGAGATCGTCCGTGGCCAGGTTCTCTGCAAGCCCGGTTCCGTGACCCCGCACACCGAGTTCGAGGGCCAGGTCTATATCCTGACCAAGGAAGAGGGCGGCCGTCACACCCCGTTCTTCGATGGCTATCGTCCGCAGTTCTACTTCCGTACCACCGACATCACCGGTGTGGCGCACCTCCCCGAGGGCACCGAGATGGTTATGCCGGGCGACAACGTGACGATCAAGGGCGAGCTCATTCACCCCATCGCCATGGAAGAGGGCCTGAAGTTCGCTATCCGCGAGGGTGGCCGTACCGTGGGCTCTGGTCGCGTGACCAAGATCTTCAAGTAAGTCCTTCTTACTGAGTGATTTCGCGGGGCCTGTCTTTTGCGAGGCAGGCCCCGCCCCCCTGCGCTTCATGTGTATGATCAACCCTGCGTTTCGCTTTATAGGTAAAAGGAGAATTCATGCGTACTCTGGTCACTCTGGCCTGCACTGAGTGCAAGCGCCGCAACTACACGACCAAGAAGAACAAGCAGAACAATCCTGACCGCATCGAGCTCAAGAAGTACTGCAAGTGGTGCAACGCCCACACGGTGCACAAAGAGACCCGATAAGAGGTTAAGGAAGAAACAGGCATAGGCCAGTAGCTCCAATTGGTAGAGCGGCGGTCTCCAAAACCGCATGTTGGGGGTTCGAGTCCCTCCTGGCCTGCCAGCTTGTTTTCGTGAGCAGCCTAGAGGCTGCTTTTTTGGCGATTAGACAAGAGACTTTCCATAAGGAATTCCATGGCAAAGAAATCCAAGACACAGAAGGCCAAGGCCTCCGCTGCCCGTCAGCAGCGCAAGGCCAACCGCGAGCTGGAAGAGCAGAACCCGACTTCCGTTGCCGAGGCGACGGAAGAGAAGAAGGGCGGCCTGTTCAAGAAGGGCTCCGAGGACAAGTCTGCGTCTTCCAACGATACTGCGAAGTCCTCCAAGAAGGACGACAAGCCGAAGAAGAAGCGCTTCCAGTTCTTCCGCGACGTGAAGTCCGAGATGAAGCGCGTGACGTGGCCGACCCGCACCGATGTGCTCCGCTGGAGCGGCGTCGTGGTGGTGGCCCTGCTGTTTTTCGGCATCTTCGTGGCGTTGCTGGATAACGTGATTATCACGCCGCTGCTCGTGTTCATCTCTGGGATTGGGGCGTAATCGATGGCTAAGAAATGGTACGTGCTGCACACCTACTCGGGCTACGAGAACAAGGTGAAGTCGAATCTCGAGCAGCGCATCGAGGCCATGGGTCTCGAGAACAACGTCTTCGGCATCGAGATCCCCACGGAGATGGTCACCGAGATCAAGGAGGGCGGCCGTCGCGTGGAGAGCGAGAAGAAGGTGTTCCCGGGCTACGTGCTCGTCCGCATGGAGCTGGACGACCGCAGCTGGGCCGCCGTTCGCAACACGCCGGGCGTCACCGGTTTCGTGGGCAGCCAGGGCAACCCCCAGGCGCTGACCCGCGACGAGTACAACAAGATCATGAAGCGCACGAGCCGCGAGGCTCCGAAGAAGACCTCCACGAACCTCGAGGTCGGCCAGTCGGTGAAGGTGACCCACGGTCCTCTCGCCGAGTTCGACGGCACGATTTCCGAGGTCATGCCCGATGCAGGCAAGGTCAAGGTCATGGTCTCCATCTTCGGCCGCGAGACCCCCGTCGAGCTTTCCTTCGACCAGGTGGCCAAGATCTAATTTTGCAAGCACTTTGACTCGATCGTCGCGCCCGCGTGGACCGGGGCTTCTCGCGGCCTTCGAGTTTTGAGTGATAGAGAAGTAAACGTCGATTCATCTGAAAGGTAGTCACAGATGGCTGACAAGAAAGTCACTGGATTTGTAAAGCTGCAAATCCCCGCCGGCGCTGCCAATCCGGCCCCGCCGGTAGGCCCGGCCCTTGGCGCCCAGGGCGTCAACATCATGCAGTTCTGCCAGGCGTTCAACGCCCAGACGCAGGACCAGGCCGGGACCATTATCCCGGTCGAGATCACGGTGTACGAGGACAAGTCCTTCACCTTCGTGTGCAAGACCCCGCCCGCGGCCGTGCTCATCAAGGAGAAGCTCGGCATTAAGAGCGGCGCCGCCATTCCGCAGATTCAGGTGGCCGGCACGCTGACCGAGGATCAGCTCCGCGAGATCGCCGAGATCAAGATGCCCGACCTGAACGCCAACGACATCGAGGCGGCCATGGAGATCGTGGCCGGCACCGCCCGCTCCATGGGTGTGCGCATCGAGGGCCGCGAGATGAAGAAGAAGTACGTGCCCAGCCGCAAGGTTGCCGCCATGCTTCAGGGCAAGGCCGTCGACTAAGTTTGATTCAACAGTGGAAGGGTGAGAAGCGCCCGCCATTACCACGAAAGGAAATGCAATGACTAAGCACGGAAAGAAGTACGTTGAGGCCGAGAAGCAGATTCCGGCCGAGCCGGTGAGCCCCCTGGCCGCTATGAAGCTGCTGAAGGAGATCTCCGTGGCCAACTTCGACGAGACGGTGACCGGCGACTTCCGCCTGGGCATCGATACCCGTCAGGCCGACCAGCAGCTGCGCGGCACCGTGAGCCTGCCCAACGGCTCCGGCAAGACCGTCCGCGTGGCCGTCTTCGCCGAGGGCGCCGCTGCCCAGGCCGCCGAGGAGGCCGGTGCCGACATCGTGGGCACCGACGAGCTCATGCAGCAGATTCAGGCCGGCGAGTTCAACTTCGACGCCGCTGTGGCCACGCCCGATCAGATGGGCAAGGTCGGCCGTCTCGGCAAGATCCTCGGCCCCCGCGGCCTCATGCCCAACCCGAAGCTCGGCACCGTCACCAACGACGTGGCGAAGGCCATCAAGGAGCTCAAGGGCGGCCGCGTGGAGTACCGCGCCGACCGTTACGGCATCGCGCACGTCGTCCTCGGCAAGGTGAGCTTCACCCCCGAGCAGCTCGCCGAGAACTACGGCGCGGTCTACGACGAGATCCTGCGCATGAAGCCCGCCGCGGCCAAGGGCAAGTACGTCAAGTCCATCACCGTGTCCGGTACCATGACTCCCGGTGTTTCCGTGGACTCCTCCGTGACCCGCGCCTACACCGAGTCCGCCGAGTAAATCGACGATTCTCTATCGAAGAGCAAGGGCCCCGCTTCGGCGGGGTCCTTTTGCGTGTTAGGACATTCTGCGAGCGCCATGCAGGTTGTTCCGTAGGGGCCGACCTTGGTCGGCCCTCCCGACAGGATTGATCTTGCTTGCGGCGAGGGGAGACCGAGGTCGCCCCCTACGGGTCAGCCTGCGAATGCTTCTTTACTCCCCGAAGAAATCCGTGCTGATGCGCTCGTAGAAGGAGGCGCCGTCGGCGCGCAGGAGCGTGACGTCGAAGGGCGCGCACTGCACGTATATCTTCCGCAGGGGCGCGTCGAACGGAACGATATCGCCGTCGACGAACAAGGTCGCCTCGCGGAACTCGTCGGTGTCGTCGAAGCCTACCTCGATAACGTCGCTGGCATCGGTGACCACGGCGCGGGAACGCAGGGTGTGGGGCGCAAGCGGCACGGCGATCATACCCTTGAAGCCGGGGGAGACCAAAGGGCCGCCGGCCGAGAGCGCGTAGGCCGTCGAGCCGGTGGCCGTGGAGACGACGAGGCCGTCGCCGCGCATGCGGGCCACGTCCACCCCCGAGACGTTCAGGGTCAGCTCGATGATGCGTCCCATGGCACCGCGGGTGATGGCCGCCTCGTTCAGGGCGAAGAACTGCCGTGCGCCGGAGAGCCCCCGGCCGTTGACGCCGAAGCGGCCCGGGACGGGCGTCCAGGGGGCGCCTTCGGTCTCCCCGGGCCTGCGAACCGAAGGAGGGGTGGCGGCGCTCGGCTTCGCGTTCACGTCGGGCCTGTCCCAGGCGGCGCCTTCTCCGGCCCCGTTCGCCTCCCCGTACGGATCGTGCTCGCCTTCGCAAACCACCTCGATGGAGAGAATGCTGCGGCGCTCGGCGCGCAAGTCGCCGGCCAGGGCCTCGGCCACCAGCGGCACCACGCCATCGGTATCGGCGTTGGCGAGAAACCCCAGCCGTCCGAAGTTGATGGGCAGGATGGGAACCTGGCGGTCATGGAGCAGGTGTACGGTATGCAGCACGGTGCCGTCGCCGCCGAGCCCGACGACCAGCGCCAGCTGCCCGGGCAGCTGCGCGCGCACTTCGCGGCGTCCCGCATCGGTGCCCAGCGATGAGGAATCGACGAGCAGCGCCTCGATTCCCTGGCTCGTAAGATAGGCGGTGAGCAGCAGCGAGGCGTCAACAGCTTGCGGGTTGGAGTTATTGCGTACGACAAGTATGTGCATGGGGCTCTGCTTTCCGAGTTTGCTATGATAGATGAATTATACCGCTCATCATCGAAGAGTTCGCCCATGTCCGACAAGCTCCAACGAGCCCGTCATATACGCCCGAATCCGCCCGACCCGACGGATAGGAATGCTGCGCCTTTGGGCCGCCACGGCCGGCCGTCGGCGAGCGGCGACGGCGACGCGCCCCAGGCCCAGGGAGCCCCCCGCAACAACCCGCGGGCGAACGCTGAGGCGCGCATTCCCGCCCGCGGTCGCCATCGCGGCGCGGACAAGACGCTCCTGCGTCCTCCGACCGACCCGGGCGCCACAGGGCTCATTCCCGTCGTCGGCTCCCATGCGGGCCTCGACCGCACCATCCCCGGCGCCACCGCCGAGGGGTCCATCCGCCAGCAGGAGGTGATCGTCGCCGAGGCCGCCGAGGATGAGGTCGCGAACCGGCGCAGCGAGGGCAGCGGCGCGCTGTCGGCCGAATCGGTGGGGGCGAGCGCAGCCCTCATTTCCATCTGCGTCATTATCTCCCGCATCACCGGCTTCGCCCGCACCTGGGCCATGGCCTTCGCGTTGGGCTCAACCTTCGTCTCCAGCTCCTACCAGGTGGCGAACAATCTGCCGAACATGCTCTACGAGCTGGTCATGGGCGGCATGCTCATCACGGCGTTTCTGCCGGTGTACCTCTCGGTGAAAAAGCAGCTCGGCGACAGGCGGGGCAACGAGTACGCATCGAATCTGCTCACCATCGTCGTGGTGCTGCTCGCTATCGTCTCGGTGCTCTGCATGGTGTTCGCCGGGCAGATCATCTATACCCAGAGCTTCTACTCGAACCAGGACGAGATGGCGCTCGCGGTGTTCTTCTTCCAATTCTTCGCCATCCAGATCGTCTTCTACGGCGCCTCGTCTATCGTGTCAGGCCTTTTGAACGCGAACCGCGAGTACTTCTGGTCCTCCTTTGCGCCGGTGTTCAACAACCTCATCGTCATCGCCTCGTTCATCTTGTATGCCATCATCGCCCAAACCGACCAGAATCTGGCCTTCCTCGCCATCGCCATTGGCAATCCGCTCGGCGTCTTCGTGCAGATGGCCTTCCAGATTCCGGCCTTGAAGAAGGTGGGCATCCGTCTGCGGCCGCGTATCGATTGGCACGACCCGGCGCTGGCCGACACGCTGCGCCTCGGCGCGCCGGCGGTGTTCGTCACCGTGTGCTCGTTTGCCACGGTGTCCGCCCAGAACGCCGCCTCCTACGTGTTCGCCGACAACGGCCCTTCGGTCATCGCCTACGCGCGGCTGTGGTTCACGTTCCCGTACTCGTTCCTCGCGGTGCCCGTGACCACGACGCTGTTCACGGAGCTGTCGGACATGCAGGCCGACGGGAATACTCGCGGCGTCGTCGCCGGCATCATCGACGGCACGCGGCAAATTCTCTTTCTCATGATCCCCATGGCGCTTTACCTCGTGGTGTTCTCCACACCGCTCGTGACGCTGTACCATATCGGCGCGTTCACCGCCGATGCCATCGGGCAGATCGCGAGCTATCTGGCTGTCATGGCCGTGGCGCTGCCGTTCTACGGGGTGAACGCCTACCTGAACAAGATCTTCAGCTCCATCCGGCGCATGGGGGTCTTCTCGGTCATCAACTTTGTCGCCGTGGCGGCCCAGGTGGCGGTCACGCTGGGGGCGGCCTGGGCCTACCAGCAGGGGCTGGATGTGACGCTGGAGTCCATCGCGGCCTCGACCATCGTCTCCTATGTGATCGGCGACGTGATCGCCTTCGCGTACCTGCGGCGTCACTTCGGCCCCATGGGGCTCGGCGCGGTGACGCGCTCGTTCTTCGTGGCGCTCGCCTTGGGCGGCGCGGGGGCTGTGGTGGGCTACGGAGTGCTCGTGGCGCTTACGCTCGGCTTCGGTCCTATGGACGGCAGCGTCGCCCGCGCCTTCGCCTACGTGGTCGCCGGCGGCCTGGCGGCCCTCGCCGTGACGTTCGGCCCTGCCGTGCGCGGCAACTGGCCCGAGGCGTCCTTCATCTCTGGTGCCGTGCGGAAGGTGGCTCGAACGTTGAAACGGAAAGCGTGATTCCATGGCAGTGAAGTTGAAGTCTCCGGCTCAGATCGAGGCCATGAAGGAGGCGGGCCGCGTGTCGGCGCTGGCGCTGCGGCGTTTGGGCGAGGCGGTCGAGCCCGGTATCACCACCGCCGAGCTGGACGCCATCGCCGAGAAGGTCATCCGCGCCGAGGGCGGCATTCCCGCCTTCAAGGGCTACGGCGGCTTCCCCGGCTCCATTTGCGCCTCGGTGAACGATGCCGTCGTGCACGGCATTCCCTCGAGGAAGCTCGTCCTGCGCGAGGGGGACATCATCTCCATCGACACCGGCGCCATCGTGGACGGCTGGGTGGGCGACAACGCCTGGACGTACCCGGTGGGGAAGGTGGCGCCCGAGGTGCAGCGCCTGCTCGAGGTGGGGGAGCGCTGCATGTGGGAGGGGCTCGACAACGCGCGTCCCACCAAGCGCCTCGGCGACATCGGGCACGCGGTGCAGTCGCTGGCCGAGGCGGCCGGCTACTCGGTGGTACGCGACTACGTGGGCCACGGCATCGGACGCGAGATGCACGAGGATCCGAACGTCCCGAACTTCGGGCGTCGCCGCACGGGGCTGAAGCTTCTGCCGGGCATGGTGCTCGCTATCGAGCCTATGGTGAACATGGGTACCCGCAAGGTGAAGCAATGCTCTGACGGCTGGCTCGTGCGCACCCGCGACGGGAAGCCCTCGGTGCACTTCGAGAAAACCGTCGCCATCACCGAAGACGGCCCGGTCGTCCTCACCACCGAGGAAGGCCATCCGCGCCCCGTGTAGGCTCTACGCTCCCTTGCGTTCGTTGGCGGCTTCCACGAAGGCGGCGAAGAGGGGATGGGGTTTGCCGGGACGGCTCTTGAACTCGGGGTGGCCCTGGCTGGCGACGAAGAAGGGATGGTCGGGCAGCTCGATCATCTCCACGAGGCGCTCGTCGGGGGAGAGGCCCGAAATCACGAGGCCGCCTTCCACAAGCGCGTCGCGGTAGGCGTTGTTCACCTCGAAGCGATGGCGGTGGCGCTCGTAGACGATGGGCTCGCCGTAGGCCTGCGCCGCGCGGGTGCCGGTCACCACCTTGCAGGGGTAGGCGCCCAGGCGCATGGTGCCGCCCTTGTCTTCCACGTCCTCCTGCTCGGGCATGAGGTCGATGACGAAGGGCGTGCCCGCGGGCGCCGCGTCGGCGAACTCGGCGGAAGTGGCGCCTTCCAGGCCGCACACGTCGCGGGCAAAGGAGCAGACGGCCGCCTGAAGCCCCAGGCAGATGCCCAGAAACGGCACGTTGTTCTCGCGGGCGTAGCGGGCCGCGGCGATCTTGCCCTCGAAGGCGCGGGCGCCGAAGCCGCCCGGCACGAGGATGCCGTCCATGGCGCCGAGCACTTTCTCAGCGTTCTTGTCGGTGAGCTCCTCGCCATCTATGAGGTGCACGTTCACGTGGCGCCCTGCCGCGATGCCGGCGGCCACGAGCGCCTCGTTGATGGAGAGGTAGGCGTCGGGCAGGCTCACGTACTTGCCCACCACGGCGATGTCCAGCTCGCCGGCGCAGGCGTCCTTCGCCTTCAGGAAGGCACGCCAGGGAGCGAGCTTGATTTTGCGGGGCGCGAGTCCCATCTTCGCCAGGGCCGAGATGTCGAAACCCTGCTCGTAGAGGCTGATGGGCACCTCGTAGATGGAAGGCGCGTCGGGGCAGGCGAGCACGTCGTCAGTGTCCACGTCGCAGAACAGCGCGATTTTCTCGCGCACCCCATCGGTGATCTCATGATCGGACCGGCACACGATGAAGTCCGGCTGCACGCCTAAGGATCGCAGCTCCTTTACCGAGTGCTGGGTGGGCTTCGTCTTCACCTCGTGGGCTGCGGCGATGTACGGCACGAGCGTCACGTGGACGAACAGCACGTTGCCCGGCCCCATCTCCTTCTTGAACTGGCGCGCCGCCTCGATGAAGGGCAGGCCCTCGATGTCGCCGATGGTGCCGCCGATTTCCGAGATGACGATGTCGGCGCCGGACTGCTCGGCCGCGCGGCGGATCCGCTCCTTGATGGCCTCGGTCACGTGCGGGATGACCTGCACGGTGCCGCCGAGGAAATCGCCGCGCCGCTCGCGGGCGATGAGCGTCTGATAGATGGAGCCCTGGGTGAAGTTGCTCTCGCGCGAGAGGTTCTCGTCGATGAATCGCTCGTAGTGGCCCAGGTCCAAATCTCCCTCGTGGCCGTCTTCGGTGACGAATACCTCGCCGTGCTGAAACGGGCTCATGGTGCCCGGATCCACGTTCAGGTACGGGTCCATCTTCTGCATGGTCACCTTATAGCCGCGCGCTTTCAAAAGCTGGCCCAGCGATGCGGCGGTGATGCCCTTGCCCAGCGACGAGACGACGCCTCCGGTAACGAAGATGTGCTTGGCCATACGAGTCTCCTTATCATTGCGAGCGAATCTCTTGCCATGGGGCAGCGCGCCTGTTGCGGGCTCCGGGCATAAAAAATGCGCTCGAAGCCGCGCGCCTGCGCAACTTCCCAACGCTTATCCAGCATAGCCCTGAAATGTTTCCAACAGGAAACAGATTTTCACGGAAGCCGCCCCGCTGGGGATTTCCTGTAGGCAGGTACCGTCAAAGCTTCGGGAAACAGAGGGAAGTCTGTCGGGCGGATCGAGAATCTCGCCTCAACTATCCATATTTTAACTGGAATAACAGAACATTTGTGCTCTCATCATTCTGATGAGATATTTGACATAGACAAAATTGCAACTATAATATAGTTGCAGAAGGTGAGGGGTTATGACTCAAGTGGAAAAGCTGTACAGCCTTCTTATGACGAAGCCCCGTACCTTCCGCTTCAGAGATTTCGTCCGCGTCATGGAGTCTCTGGGCTACGAGCTGGACCAGAAGGGCGCCACGTCCGGGTCTCGCGTTCGATTCTATCGCGAGTCCGACGGGAGAATGCTGGTCATGCATTCTCCGCACCCTTCCGACGAGATGACCGGAGGCGCTATCAAGGCTGCCGTCAAGTTCCTTCATGGAGAGGAGCGCTTGTGAGCAACGTTCTTTCATATTGCGGTTACTTCGCAACGGTTGAATTCGACAGCGATACCAAGATGCTTTGCGGCACCGTGGTGGGTATGAGCGACGGGGTCTACTTCGAGGCCGATAGCGCCTCTTGCATCGAGCAGGCATTCCACGACGCCGTCGACGATTATTTGGCTTTTTGCGCAGAGAAAGGCAAGAAGCCGGAGAAGTCCTACAAGGGGACATTCAACGTGCGTATCAACCCCGATTTGCACCGTGCGGCCGCCATGGCCGCTGCGGCACGCAACGAGTCTCTCAACCAGTTCGTCGCCGACGCTATTGCGGCTGCTGTTTGAGGGTTCTTGCGGGAATGGGGCATATAGCCCTTGCTTTTCCGATAGTGCGGAAGTGAACGTGATTGGAAAAGTCTTACCTTTTTGCTGGACGTCGACGAGCTCGAAAGTCGTTGGGATTACCAAACCTGTCTACATAAAGGAGGGCCGATTGTCGTGAACTTAGAGCAATCAGACTGAAGCTCCCTTCCTTTTCGCAGAAACAAAAGCCTCTCTGATGTTCTGTCTATTGAAGTCGGCGGTGAGCCGACCCATTGGGTTGCCGCCGCTTCGACAAGCTCGGCACTGCTAGAGAAATGGCCTGCACCCCCCGAGACGAGGAAGCGGCCGCCCTCGGCGACGACAGCCGCGCTCACGGCGTTCGGCCCCTCGGCGACGAATGTGAGGGATGCGGCGCGTGTTCGCCGTCTGCTCGTAAAACGCGCTAGCCATCGACGAGAGATCGAGGCTGTAGTAGCGGGCCACCTCTGCAGTCTCCCGCTTCTGGGTTTTAGAATTGCGGAGAGAGAGTCAGGGGTGCCCCTATCTTGACAGGCCACAGGAAATCCTGTACGTTATCAACGTATAGGAGGTGCGCTATGACGGTTGCGGATTTGCGGAGGGAAACAAAGCTGAGTCAGCGTCAGTTCGCTGAGCTTTTCGGTATCCCCGTCCGGACGTTGCAGCAGTGGGAGCAGGGGAAGAGCGCTCCGCCAGCTTATGTGCTCTCCATGATGGAACGGCTTTTACCAAGGAGCAGCTGGCGTAGGGGAGAGCGGCACGCGGCTCGCCACGTCATTCCCCCTCGGACGTCTTGGCGCGTGTGCGTCGATCGGCCTTTCGACCAGTGCCATCGCGTTTATCCCACGCAGCAGCGGAAGGTGCGCGAGCTCATCGACGACATTGCGCGCGACGATGCGGTGGAGAGCATCGCGGTGTTCGGCTCAAGCGTCACCGAGTGCTGTCACCGTGGAAGCGATGTCGATGTGTACGTGGAAATGGCCAGCGACCGCAATCCCGTGACGGAGGCCCACGATTTCCCCTTCGATCTATGGACCAACTATACCGCCGACGGGGGCTTGAAGGCCGAGATAGCGAGGACGGGGGTGACGGTCTATGGGAAGCGCTTGGACGCTCTACGATAAGGCCGTGGCAAACTTGCGAACAGCTCAAATATTGTTCGACCACGACGCCGACGACGAAGAGCAGATCAACGCGATGGGCTATCACCTTCAGCAAGCCATGGAGCTGGCGTTGAAGTACTTGCTGGAGCAGAACGGCGTCGAATATCCTAAGACCCACGACATCGATCAGCTCATACGCATGGGCCGTGAGGCCGGAGCGGAGCTGTATCTTCCCGAGTATTTGGAGGATCACGCTGAAATGCTTTCCCAGTGGGGGGCCAAGTCGCGTTACGTTCTCGGTTACGCCATCGAATCCCGAAAGGTGGAACGGGCCCTGAGTGAGATCGACGACTATCTAGCCGAAGTGGCGGCACAAGAAACGGCTGCCATTGCTGCCCTTGAGGAGGAAATCCGTGAGTGAGGGCGGCCTGCAGTGTGGGCACAGGGCGATGGAGGGTTGATGGCAGAGCGCAAGCATGAAGGACGCGTGGCCGGCGCAGGGATGCTCTGGCCCGCATCGTGCTGCTTCGGGGCTCTTATAGCCGCGCTGGTTGTGGCGATCCATCGGACGGGCGCGATGGTGCTCGCGGCGGGGCTGGCTGCGTGGAAGCCGTTTGCGGGTGTGTGCTTTGCGGGCCTTCTGGTGTTCGGGGGAGGCCTCGTGCTGTTCTATGCTCGCGAAGGATTCGATCGTTCTTCGGGCTGTCGCCGGCGGCGCCAGGTGATTGGCGGCATCGGCGCTCTCGTCGCTGTTGCCGGGTGGCTGGTGCCGCTTCCGATGTTTGCTGGCGGGGCTGCCGCGGGCTTTGGCGCGTCGCTGCTGCTTCTCGCCTGGCTCGACTGGTTCGCCCGGCGCACCATGGCCGAGCGTTTCTTCTGCACGGGCTTGGCATTCGCGACGGCGGCTGTGGCCAGCGCTCTGCTGTTCTACGTGCCGACGTCGCTTGTGTCGGTCGTGGTAGCTGTCCTCGTTGCCCTGACATGGATCGGGTTGCTGCTGCCCGCTTCCGAGGGAGTCGCCGGCGCCATTGCGCAACCTGAGGGGGAGGGTCTTTCGCCGAAGGAGCGCTTGAAGTCGTTCGCGGCGGGAACGTGGCGGCCGGTTGTCGGCGCGTTCATCACGATGTTCGTCTTCGGGTTTACCTGGGATACCGATCTGATGAGCATCACCTTGAACTACGGCGCATCCCTCGCCTTCGAAAAGGTCATCGGCATGGCGCTGGGCGCCGCGCTGTTCGCCGGGCTGAGCCGTTTCGCGCGCAAGGGCGGCGACGCCCAGCGTGTGCTCTTTAACACGGTGCTGCCGCTCATGGTGCTCGTGTTCGTGATAAGGCCCTACTTCCTCGATGTGCCCACCGGCGCGCTGGTGCTCAGCGTGTTCGGGGTTTTGCGGGAAGCGGGCTTCGCGCTGTTCCTCGGCGCAGCTTGGATTGCCGTGTCGGACGCGGCGCGCGAATCGGATGTGTCGACGGGTTTCAGCGCCGGGGTTCTGCTCGCGGGTTTCGGGGCCTGCGGCCTCGCGGGGCTGGGGATCACCTATGTTCTCGGGCCGATCGTATCCTATATGGGAGCGATCTTGTTCACGTTCTACATCGTGATTATCGCCATCGTGAACGCGCCCATCGTCGATGGGGCTGTCGCCAAGGCCCCCGCGGATGCTCCGAAAGACGATTTGGAAGCGGTCATCGCCCGTCGCTGCGAGGCGCTATCGGACGCTTGGGCCCTCACGCCTCGCGAGCGCGAGGTGATGGCGCTGCTCACCCGCGGTCACAGCTATCCCTACATTGCCAAGGAACTCGTGGTGTCGGAGAACACCGTGCGCACCCACGTGCGCAACGTGTACCGGAAGGCGAAGATCGGCTCGCGCGAGGAGCTGATCGCGCTTATTCACCAAGACGCTTCCTTGTAGTTTCCCGAAAAGCCCACCTCTGGGCTTTTCTGCAATTTCACATGGATTGACGAGGGGTTTTGTCCCTAATTCACATGGTTCGTTGATTCCCTTTCTGCTGCCGAGAGGCCATGATGGCAGTGCGCTCGGCGAGAACTGAACCGCCGAACGCGGCAACAGTCATCAAAGGTTCAGGAGGGATTACCATGAAAACGAACATCAACCGCCGCAGCTTTCTGAAGGGCGCTGCCATGACCGGCGCCGCCGCCCTGGCCGCCGGCATGGCCGGCTGCGCGCCCAAGACGCAAAGCGAGTCGCTTGCGGAAACCGGCGGCAGCGAGTTCGGCACCTTCGATGCCGACGGCGTGTACACCCCGTCGTTTTTGATCGCCCCCGACCCAGTGGACGAGTCGACGCTCGTCGAGACGGTTGAGGCCGATGTGGTCGTCGTGGGCATGGGCCTGGCCGGCATCTGCGCCGCCCGCGCCGCTCTGGAGGAGGGCGCGAGTGTGATCTGCCTCGAGAAGGGCGCCGAGTACCACCTGCACTCCCACCAGATCACGGCCATCAATTCCAAAATCGCCAAAGAGCAGGGCGTGGAGTTCTCCGACGAGCAACTCGACCGCATTTTGCGCCAGGTAGTGGCCGACGGGCGCGGCCGCGGCAACTACAACCTGCTCAAGCACATGGTGTACCACTGCGGCGAGGACTTCGACTGGTACCTGGAGAAGTGCCCCAGCTACACGGTGCTCGACGCCCAGCAGACGGCAGGGGAGACCGATCTCGATTACGAAGCCATTCTGAACATCTGCACCGCAGGTTTGGCCGAGCGCGCCGGCCGCCACTTCGACGACGTGACCCCCGAGCGCGAGGAAGCCGCTCGTGCCGCCGCTCCCTACATCAACCTGTTCAACCATCCGGTGAACCCCAACTG
The DNA here is from genome assembly GCF_977072305.1 of Adlercreutzia sp. CNCM I-6207. Taxonomy (NCBI): domain Bacteria; kingdom Bacillati; phylum Actinomycetota; class Coriobacteriia; order Eggerthellales; family Eggerthellaceae; genus Adlercreutzia; species Adlercreutzia sp. CNCM I-6207. Next base: position 37,154 of record NZ_CDRVLZ010000006.1, on the reverse strand, counting down.
GAACGTCGAGGACGAGCTGTACCCCATGTTCGCCTCGGTCATCGCCGTGGAGCCGGAGCACACCTACGTGGGCAAGTACTCCGCCGAGTTCGTGGAAGAGGGCGCCGATGTGCGCTATGCCGTGTGGGCGCGCCAGCTGGCCAAGGATGACGACGGCCGCGTGACCGGCGTCTACTTCGAGGACGAGGCCGGCGACATGCACAAGGCCGTGGCGAAAAACGGCGTCATTTTGGCCACGGGCAACTTCTCCAGCAACCCGGCCATGATAGACTACTATGTGCGCTCGGCCGCCGAGCTGGAGCCCACCGGCTGGCCGGAGGTGGACGCCAAGGGCAACGTGACCAATGTGGGCGACGGCATCAGCTTGGCCGCGTGGGCCGGCGCCGCTATCGACCGTTCGGAGACCATGACCTACGTGTGCGACTCCTACGGGGGCGCCATGGGCTGCAACCCCTTCCTGCTCGTCGACGGTTTGGGCAACCGCTTCATGAACGAGGACGTGGTCGGCGAGGTGTTCGGCGCGAAGTCGATGCGCGTGGCCGGCAAGGTCATGTGGCAGATCTTCGACGACGACTTCCCGGAGCAGGTGTCGCATATGCCCGTCGGCCACCGCTGCTACTGGCGCATCACCGATAACTACGACGACATCCCCATGGGGCATCTGTTCGATCCCATCGGCACCATGACCCGCGCCGAGGTGGAGAAGATGAGCCAGTTCAAGGCTGACTCGCTGGAGGAGCTGGCCGAGCAGATGGGCGTGCCGGCCGACGCCTTCGCCGCCACTATCGAGCGCTACAACGAGCTGTACGACAAGGGCGTCGACGAGGACTTCGGCAAGCGCGCCGACCGCATGGCCCCGGTGCGCAAGGCCCCCTTCTATGCCACGGCCATCACGCCGCCGAAGTTCCGCAACACCGTGGGCGGTGTGATGAGCGACGAGCACGTGCATGCGTTGGACGCCGACAACATGCCCGTTCCCGGGCTGTACCTGGCCGGCTCCATGGTGGGCAACCGTTTCCATGGCTGCTACCCCAACACCAACATGGGACAGAATCACGCCGGGTGCATCGTCTACGGCCGTTTGGCCGGCCAGAACGCCGCCAAGGGGCTGTAGCGCTTCGTACTTTCCCTTGCTCCCTCCCTTTCGGGCCCGCGACGCTTTCCCTCCCCGGCGTCGCGGGCCTTTTGTGCGTTGAAGCTCATCGAGAGCTCTCCCATTTGCCCATTTTGCAAAGTAGATGCCAGTTGGAGGCAGAAATGGTAAGGAAGGGCTGCCAGTTGAGGGCCGAAATGGCTGAAAATGCCACTTCGGCCCAGAAATGGCTAGAAAGGGAATGCCATTTCAGGGTCGAACTGGCATTTTCTCTTGAAAACTTGAAAAAGGGAGAACAGGTCGGAGACTTCGGGGCGGCTGGGCTATAATTTGGGAGTTTGCTAGCGAGCCGCGAACCGTCCGCCCCTTAAGGCCACGGCGGCGCGGAGACGCAGAGAGCCCGAAGGCAACGGATGCGAAGGAGTGCCGCCCATGCGCGAAGGATTCGACAACGACAAGTACATCGAGCTGCAGGCCGAGCGTATCCGCGAGCGGGTCGAGCAGTTTGGCGGCAAGCTCTATCTCGAGTTCGGCGGTAAGCTCTTCGACGACTACCATGCCTCGCGCGTGCTGCCCGGCTTCAAGCCGGACACGAAGATCTCCATGCTGCAATCGATGAAGGACGACGTGGAGATCGTCATCGCCATCAACGCCAACGACATCGAGCGCTCGAAGGTGCGCGGCGACCTCGGCATCACCTACGATGAGGACGTGCTGCGCCTCATGGACATCTTCCGCTCCATGGGCTTCAAAGTGGGAAGCGTGGTCATCACCCGCTACGCCAACCAGCCCGACGCCGACCTGTTCCGCAAGCGGCTCACGGCCATGGGCATCGTAAGCTACCTGCATTACCCGATTCCGGGCTATCCCAACGACATCGACTACATCGTCTCCGACGAGGGCTTCGGCAAAAACGAGTACATCGAAACCGAGCGCCCCATCGTCGTGGTGACCGCCCCGGGCCCCGGCTCGGGCAAGATGGCCACCTGCCTCTCCCAGCTCTATCATGAGCACAAGCGTGGCATCACCGCCGGCTACGCCAAGTACGAGACCTTCCCCATTTGGAATCTGCCGCTGTCCCATCCGGTGAACATCGCCTATGAGGCGGCCACGGCCGATTTGGACGACGACAACATCATCGATCCGTTCCATTTGGAGGCCTACGGCGAGACCACGGTGAACTACAACCGCGACGTGGAGATCTTCCCTGTGCTGCGCGCCACCATGGAGCGCATCTCCGGCGAGTGCCCCTACCAGTCGCCCACGGACATGGGCGTGAACATGGCGGGGCTGGCCATTTCCGACGACGAGGCGTGCCGCGAGGCGGGCAACAACGAGATCGTGCGCCGTTACTTCCAGACCGCCGAGGAGATCAAGCGCACGGGCGTGGGCGAGGAGGCCCTGAAGAAGATCGAGCTGCTCATGAACCAGGCGAACATCACCCAGAATCTCTCGCCGGCCCGCTCGGCGGCACTCCTGAAGGAGGAAATGACGGGCGGCCCCGCCGGTGCCATGGTGCTGCCGGACGGGCGCGTGGTGACGGGCAAGACGGGCAACCTGCTCGGTGCGGCCTCGGCGCTGCTCATGAACGCGCTCAAGGGCGTCTCGGGGGTCGACGACGAGCTCTATGTCATCTCCGACGACGTGCTGGAGCCCATCTGCCACCTGAAGACCGAGCACCTGAAGAGCCACAACCCGCGCCTGCACTCCGACGAGACGCTGTTGGCGCTGTCCATCTCCTCGGTGCACAACCCGCTGGCCGCCGAGCTCATCGACAACGCCGACAAGCTGCGCGGTTGCGACGCCTACTTCTCGGTCATCATCTCCGCGGCCGACGAGAAGCTGTACAAGACACTCGGCATCAACGTGTGCTGCGAGCCGAAGTACGAGCAGCACCGCTTCTACCACAAGTAAGCCATGGATCAGTTTTTCGCCGGGGGAGGCGCCCTGCAGGTGCCCTTCGGGGCCGACTTCTTCAGCGTCGCCGTGGGCGTTCTCACCGGGGCCATCTTCGCCTGCGACCGCAAGCTGGACATCGTGGGCACCATTGTGTTGGGCCTCGTGACAGCCTACGGCGGCGGCATCATCCGCGATCTGCTGCTGCAGGATCACGGGGTCTACTTCATGGAATATCCCGAGGTCATCCTCATATGCATCTGCCTGGCGGTGTTCGTGTTCTACTTCCGGGGGCTGTTTCGCCACACGGGCCAGGTGCTGTTCTTCGCCGACGCGCTCTCGGTGGCCCTGTTCGCACTGGCCGGGGCCAACAAGGCCTTCGCTTGCGGGGAGGGCTTCGTGATGGTGGTCATTTTGGGCGCGCTTACCAGCGTGGGCGGCGGCGCTCTGCGCGATATCTCGGTGGGGGAGACGCCGGGCGTGTTCCAGCGCTCGAACTTCTACGCGGTGGCCGGATTCGGCGGCGCGTTCGTGTTCGCGGCCATGGCTTTCGCGAAGGCGCCGCTCGTGCTGGCGGCCGCGGCCTGCGTGTTCACCGTGGTGTTTCTGCGCTACCTGTCGGTGTACTACGATTGGAAGACCTCCGACGAGGCCGACCTCACGCCGAAGGTGGCCCGTGGCGCGCGAACGGCCAAGCACTTCTGCGCCGAGCTGTTTCGCCGCGCCACCCTGCATCGCAAGAAGGAGCCCGCCACCCGCGCCTCGTGGTTTCGCCATCGAAAGGATTAGCTTATGCAACCCCGCATTCTCATCGTGTACACCGGGGGCACCATCGGCATGACCGAGGATCTCTCCACCGGCGCGCTCGTGCCCTTCAGCTTCGATCATCTGATGAAGAACGTGCCGAAGATCGGGCGTCTCGGCTTTAACCTCGATCACGTGGAGATGGATCCGCCCATCGATTCCTCGAACATGAACCCGGCCTGCTGGGCCCGGATAGCGTCCGTGATCGCCGACCGCTACGAGGACTTCGACGGTTTCGTCGTGCTGCATGGCACCGATACCATGGCCTACACCGCCTCGGCGCTCTCGTTCATGCTGTCCGGTCTGGCCAAACCGGTGGTGCTCACGGGAAGCCAGCTGCCCATCGGCGAGATCCGCGAGGACGGTACTGAGAACCTCATCACGGCGCTGCAGATCGCTGCGGCCCGTACCGATGCCGGCGAGCCCATGGTGCAGGAGGTGGCCATCTCGTTCGGGCGCCATCTGTGGCGCGGCAACCGCGCGACGAAGGTCAGCTCCACAAATTTCGGCGCCTTCCAATCGTTCAATTACCCGCCCTTGGCCGACATGGACCTGCACATCGTTTTCCGCGAGCGCCTGCTCGCTCGGCCCGCTACGGGAGGGACGCTGGCGGCGGCGCTCGCCATGGACGATGCGGTGTCGGTGGTGTTTCTGTATCCCGGTATCACCGAGGCGGTGCTGCGGCCCCAGCTGGAATCGAAGGCCGTGAAGGCCCTCGTGCTGCGCACGTTCGGCGCCGGCAACGCGCCCACCGAGTCATGGTTCACCGAGCTTATGGCCGATACGGTGCGCGCGGGAAAGGTGGTCGTGAACGTGACCCAGTGCCCTGCGGGCGGTGTGGAGGAGAAGCGCTACGCCACCGGTGACGCTCTGGCGCGCTCCGGCGTCGTGTCCGGTTACGACATGACCTGCGAGGCGGCCCTCACCAAGCTCATGTACTTGTTCGGCCAGGGCCTCACGGCGACCGAGGTGGCCGCCGCCATGGTTAAGCCCCTCGCCGGGGAGATGACGGTCTAGATATTCATTTTGTCGCGGGGATGGGCGTGGGCGTACTCCTCGTGGAGGTGGGTGCGGTCGAGGTGCGTGTACACCTGCAGGGTGGACATGTCGGCGTGGCCCAAGATCTCCTGCAGCACGCGCAGATCGGCGCCGCCCTTCAGCATGTGGGTGGCAAACGAGTGGCGCAAGGTGTGGGGGTGCAGATCGTAGCGGCCGATGACGCGGCCGGCCTTGCGCGCCAGGTTGAAGACGCTCTGGCGCCCGAGGCGGCCGCCCCGCTGGTTCAGGAACACCGCAGCTGTGGCATCGGCGGTTGGGTTGGCGGCCGCGCGCGCGAGGGCCGGGCGCCCTTCGGCTAAATACCGGCGCAGCGCGCGCTCGGCCGCGCCGGCAATGGGCACGATGCGCTCCTTGGATCCCTTGCCGAACACGCGCAGGAAGCCGTCGTCGAAGTTGACGGCCTCCATATCGAGCCCCACGGCCTCGCTGGCGCGCAGCCCGCAACCGTAGAGCACTTCCAAAAGCGCCCGGTCGCGCAAGTCGCTCGGGCGCTCGCCCACGAAGGCGTCCAGCATCTCGCCCACTTCCTCGATGGAAAGCACGTCCGGCAGCCGGTCGGCGGCCTTGGGAATGTCCACGGCGTCGGCCGGGTTCGCATCGGTGAGCCCCTCGCGCACAAGGAACCGGTGGTAGCCGCGCACGGCGGAGATGCGCCGGCGCACGGTGGTGACGGCGAGGTTCTGCTCCATGAGGCTGCGTTCGAAGGCGGCCACCTTCTCGCGGTCGATGTCGCCGAAGCCCTCCACGCCCTCGCCGTCGAGGAAGGCGAGGTAGTCCTCCAGATCGCGTCGGTAGGCCTCGGCCGTGCGCGGCGATGCCCCGCGCTCGATGCGCAGATGGGACAAGTACTCGTCCAGGGCGTTCTCTAATTCGAACACGGGGCTCCTTCTTTCGGGAGATCTTCCGACTTTTCGCTGCGTCTCCGATCGGGACGGTGCAGGACTCGGCGCAGGATGCGCGGGCCTCATTGTAGCCGCTCGGCGGCCGTCTTGGCGCACCTCTTCAAATCTCGTTCACAGGTGGCACGTGCGCGGTCGCGCGCCCCACCGCGCCCCACCATCCGCATGAGTCGGGCATATCTAGTGGCCATTGTGCGCAATACCTCAATACGAATACAAGATATGGGAAATGCTCGCATTTTCCTTCGGTTACCCTTCCATATCTTGAGGATGACAAGTGGGGCGAAAATAGGGCAAAAGTGGGAGAAAATGTTGCGAAGTGGGGCATTGTGGGGTAATATGCGTGCTGTGGAAAACGACCGAGCGGGATTTCGAAACGCACTCCAAACGAAATCAAATCCCCCTCAAAACGCAGCACGGAAAGGAACACGTGGCCGCCACCGCCGACACCGAAGGGACAAGCGAGCTGCCCCAACATGGGGTAGATCTCAACGGCGAGTTCCATTTCAAGGTTGACGGCAAAGGTCGCATGGCCCTTCCCGCGAAGTTCCGCAAGGTTCTTTCCAAAGATCTCGTGGTGACGCCGGAGCTGACCAACGAGTGCGTGTACGTGTTCGAGACGCCCGATTTCAACGAATGGGTCGAGAAGCTGTTCATCGATCGGTTCGGCGAGTACAAGGAGTCCGACCGCGAGCACGTCAAGCTTCGCCGCGTGCTGAAGAGCCGCGCCCGCGATGTCGAGGTGGACGCCTCGGGGCGCATCATGCTGTCCCCGGAAGTGCGCGCCGCCGTCGGCATCGACAAGGAAGTCGTGGTCGTGGGCAACACGGGCCGCTTCGAGATCTGGGACGCCGACCGCTTCAAGGCCATGAGCGACGAAGTCGATCTGGGGCTGTTCTACAGCTAGGCGGAAAGCGAGCGAACCGTGACAAGCGAATACCGGCACATACCCGTTCTTCTCACCGAATGCATCGACGCCCTCGACCTTCCGGATCATCCGGTGTTCGTGGACGCCACGCTCGGCTTCGCGGGGCACTCCTTCGAGGCGGCCAAGCAATTGGGCGCCGGCGGCCTGCTTATCGGCATCGACCAGGACGAGGTGGCGCTCACTGAGGCCGCCGCGAAGCTGGAGTCGATACCTGCGGGCGATCGTCCCGAGCTCGCGCTTCTGCGCGGCAACTTCGGCGACCTCGATGAGCTGCTCGCGAGTTGCGAGATCCCCGGCATCGACGCGATACTGTTCGACCTGGGCGTCTCATCGGTGCAGATAGACACGCAATCACGTGGCTTCTCCTTCAAGGAGAACGGCCCCCTCGACATGCGGATGGATCCGGGGAAACAAACTCTAACCGCAGAAGAGATCGTCAATACTTACAACGCAGCAGATCTCACTCGGATCATTCGCAGTTACTCGGACGAGAAGTGGGCGAGCCGCATCGCGGACTTCATCGTGAAGGCGCGGGCGGACGCTCCGATAACCGAGAGTGGTCAGCTGGTCGATGTGATCAAGGCGGCTATACCCGCCTCGGCGAGGCGCGCGGGGGGACATCCCGCCAAGCGCACCTTCCAAGCCCTTCGGATTGAAGTCAACTCGGAGCTGACCGTTCTGCGTCGCGGCCTTGACGCGGCGGTACGCTGGCTCAATCCGGGCGGCATCATCGCGGTGATCAGCTACCACTCTTTGGAAGACCGCATCGTGAAGGACATGTTCGCGGATTTCGCGAACCGATGCACCTGCCCGCCGGACATCCCGGTGTGCGTGTGCGGAAAGCAGCCGGTACTCGACCTTATCACCCGCAAGCCTCTGCTGCCCAGCGCGGAGGAAATCGAGCGGAACCCCCGCTCGCGCAGTGCCAAGCTGCGCGTGGCGCGCAAGCGCTAGGGGAGTCGCCCGACAAGAGAACAAAAGCAAGCCCGAGGACGCTGTCATCGGGCTTGTTAAGCCTTAATGGACGCTTGAGCCGCAGAATGAGTGAGGAGGGCCAAGATGAGCGCCGCATCATACTCGCGCACGTCGCGCCCCCGCACCGACCGCGTCTCTTATGGGCGCTCCTCCGCCGGACGCGCCGGCGCTGCCTCCGGCTACCGCGGCGCCCGCTACGTCTCCTCGTCTCTGGCCGAGGAGCTCTCCTTCGAGGAGGCGCCCTCCATCTCGGTGGTGCCCGGTGCCGGTCGCCGCGCCCAGAGCGAGGGCATCTCGGCGGCGGCGCTTTCCCTGGCGAAGGCCTGCGCCGTCATCTGCATCGTCATAGCGCTCATCGCCATGGCCCGCGTGGCCATCACCTCGGCCGCCGCTTCCTGCGCGCTGGAGACGCGCTCGCTGCAGACGAGCATCGAGACCGCCCGGGCCGAGGGCAACGAGCTGGAGGTGTCCCAGAGCGTGCTGGCGAACCCCTCGCGCATCAAGGCCCAGGCCACGGCCCTCGGCATGGCGGCCCCGGCCCCCGAGTGCAGCGAGCAGATCACGCTGTCTCCCGATATCGTCGCCACCGATGGCGCCGGCAGCCTGTCGCTGTCGGAGTCGGTGGCGCGCATGAAGGGGCTCTAATCCCATGGAACGCTACCGCTACCCCGACAAAAGCGGCCGCGGCGGCCGTGCCGATGCCTCGCGCACCGGGCGCGTCCGCGGACGCTCCTTCGACGAGCCCCGGCGCGCCTCCTCGCGCACGGCCCGGGCCTCGGCCTCCTCGCGGGGTCGCGGCTTTGCAGGCGGCAACCGGTCCAGCCGCCCCTCGGGGCGCGCGGGCGCCCCTCGCCCGGCCCGCGCCGGCGTGGGCGCCGCCATCGACGCGGCCATGCCGACGGTCTCCGGGCGCGCCAAGGTGCTGCTGCTGGTTTTCGCGGCCATAGCGGCCGTGTTCTTCCTGCGCTTGGTGTTTCTGCAGGTCATCGTATCGGATCAGTACTCGGCCATGGCCGAGGAGTCCCGCACGGTCAGTTTCGAGACGACGCCGCGCCGCGGCACCATCTACGACCGCAACGGCATCGTGCTGGCCACCTCGGTGGAGGCCACCACCATCTACGCGAACCCCGTGGAGGTGACCGATGCGGCGGCCGAGGCGGCGTCTCTGGCCTCGGTGCTCGGGGGAGATGCGGCCGACTACCGCGAGCTTCTGTCCACCCCTTCCACCACCTTCGTCTACATCAAGCGCCAAGCCGACGTCGATGTGGCCGATAAGGTCAAAGAACTCAAGCTCGACGGCGTCTACTTCATCGCCGACACCCGCCGCGAGTACCCCAACGGCGCCATCGGCGGCCAGGTTATCGGCTACTGCAACGTCGACGGCGAGGGCATCACCGGCCTCGAGCTGCAATACAACGACATCCTCTCCGGCACGCCGGGCACCTACACCGCCGAGCGCGGCGAGCAGGGATTCCCCATTCCTGGCGGTGTGAAGGAGGAGACGCCGGCCGTCAACGGCCAGGACATCATGGTCTCCCTCGACATCAAGCTGCAGGACACCGTGGAACAGGCGCTCGCCGAGGGCGTGAAGGATCTGGAGACCGAGGAGGGCTCGTCCATCGTCATGGATGCCGCCACCGGCGAGATTTACGCCGCGTGCTCGTTGCCCTACATGAACCCGGCCGACATGTCCTCGTCGCAGGTGGGTAGCGAATCGGTGAAGGCCATCACCCAGGCCTACGAGCCCGGTTCCACCTTCAAGTCCGTCTCGGCGCTCACCATCCTGGAGCAGGGGACGATGGGCCCCGAGGACACCATGTTCTGCCCGAGCTCCATCTCCGCCGACGACTACGACGTGTCCGACTCCCACGAGCGCGACGGCGAGACCTACTCGCTGCGCGAGATCCTGAATCACTCGTCGAACGTGGGCATCTCGCTGGCCACGGAACAGGCGGGTTTCGACAAGCTCTACGACAACATCAAGCGCTTCCACTTCACCGAATCCACCGGCGTGGACTATCCCGGCGAGGCGGCCGGCAACGTGCTCGACTTCGACAACTGGGCCAAGATCACGGGCTACAACGTGAGCTTCGGCCAGGGCATCGCGGTGACGCCGCTGCAGATGGCGCGCTTCTACAGCGCCATCGCCAACGATGGGACGCTCGTGACCCCGCACTTCCTCATCTCGAAGCCCCAGAGCGGGGACGTGGCCGAATGGGAAAGCGAGGAGACGGGCGTCGACGAAACGGTGCTCGCCGATATGCGCTCGATGCTGCGCTCGGTAGTCACCGACGGCACGGGAGCCGCCGCCGACATCGAGGGCTACGAGGTCTGCGGCAAGACGTCCACAGCGGAAATCGCCTCGGAAGAGGGCGGATACAAGAAGGAAGTCTACAACATCGGCTTCTGCGGCTTCATTGACAACTCGTCAAGCAATTTAGTTTGTTTTGTAGGAGCCAACGAGGTTTACGCCATGCGCCAGACCACGCAGATCTTCAACGATATAATGGAGAACGCTGTCAAGCAGTACAACATTACTTCGATGCCGTCGAATTAGAGGAACGATACCGTTATGACCAAGACCTGCTCAGAGCTCTTCCAAGGGATGGATTGCACCATCATCGGCAACGGGAACGAGGAGGTGGCAGGGCTGGCGTTCCGCAGCGACGAGGTTCGCCCGAACGATATGTTCTTTTGCATCGTCGGCACCGTCGTCGACGGCCACTCCTTCGCCCAGGACGCCATCGACCGTGGGGCCACCTCGCTGGTGGCCGAGCGCAAGGTGTACCTGGCCGACGCCACCGATGTCACCGAGGTCGTCGTCTCCGACTCGCGCAAGGCCATGGCCTACGCCTCGGCGAACTACTACGACAACCCCTCCCGCGCCTTCTCGCTCGTGGGCATCACGGGCACCAACGGCAAGACCACCACGACCTATCTGGTGGAGCACATCGCGAGTGTGGCCGGCAACCGCTGCGGCGTCATCGGCACCGTGGGCAACAAGATCGCCGGCGCCATGGAGCACGCCGAGCGCACCACGCCGGAGTCGCCCGACCTGCAGAAGCTGTTCGCGCGGATGCGCGACGCGGGCTGCACGGTGGTGGCCATGGAGGTGAGCTCGCACGCGCTCGATCTGCGCCGTACCTGGGACACCGACTTCGCCGTGACGGCGTTCACGAACCTCACCCAGGACCACCTGGACTACCACCACACCTTCGACGACTACTTCGAGGCCAAGGCGCTTCTGTTCTCGAAGGACTACCCGGCCCGCCGCGTCATCTCCATCGACGGCTCCTGGGGGCGCGAGCTTCTGCGCCGCTGCACCGCCGCCGGCGACGAGGTCATCACCACGGGCTTCGACGTCTCCGCCCAGATCCATCCGGTGGAGGTCACCTACGAGGCCGCCCGCACCAAGGCGGTGCTCGAGGTGCGCGGGACGCGCATCGCGGTGGAGTACCCGCTCGTGGGGCGCTTCAACGTGGAGAACGTCATGACGGCCTTCGGCTGCGCGTTGGCCTTAGGGATTCCCGCCCAGATCATCGCCGAGGCCCTGGCCACCATGCCGGCGGTTCCCGGCCGCCTGGAGCGCGTGCGCCCTGCGGTGGACGCGCCGGTGTCGGTGTACGTGGATTACGCCCACACCCCCGACGCGCTCACCAAGGCCATCGCCTCTATCAAGGAGCTCTCACACGGACGCACCATCGTCGTCTTCGGCTGCGGCGGCAACCGCGATGCCACCAAGCGCCCCATCATGGGAGCTGCGGCGCTGGCCGCCGACTACGCCGTGGTGACGAGCGACAACCCGCGCCACGAGGAGCCCGATGCCATCATCGCCGATATCGTGGCGGGTATGGAAGACGCCGAGCGCTTCACCGTGGAGCCCGACCGCCGTAGTGCCATCGCGGCCGCCATCGCGCTCGCACGCCCGGGCGATGCCATTCTCGTGGCCGGCAAGGGCCATGAGGACTACCAGCTCGTGGGCGATGAAGTGCTCTCCTTCGACGACCGCGTTGTGGCGGCTGAGGAGTTGGAGCGCGCCTTCGGCGGTGCGTGTTCGGACTAGGCGAAAGGACTCGGCGTGCGCCTCAACGCAAAACAAATCGCAGCATACACCGGCGGCCAGTTCCTTGTAGACCCCATCGACGCCAGCGCCCTCATGACGGGCATCACCTGGGATTCGCGGGAAGTGCGCCCGGGCTGGCTCTACGTGGCCCTGCCCGGCGAGCGCGTCGACGGCCACGCGTTCGTGGAGGCCGCCCTGCGCGCCGGCGCCGCGGGCGCGCTGGTCACCGATGGCCCCTCGCAATCCTGCGCTCTTTTGGCCCGGGAGCTGGGGGCCGCCATCATCGAGGTGCCCAACACCGCCTCGGCCATCACCGACCTGGCCCGGGCCTGGCGCTCCCATTTGCGGGGCCGCGTCATCGGGCTGACCGGCTCGGTGGGCAAAACCACCACCAAGAACCTCACCCGGGACGTGTGCGCCGCCTACGGCAGCGTGGTGGCCACCAAGGCCAATCAGAACAACGAGCTGGGCGTTCCCCGCACATTGCTCAACGCCGATCCGGAGACGGCCGTGGTCGTCGTTGAGATGGGCATGCGCGGCCGCGGGCAAATTGCCGAGCTGTGCGATTTCGTGCGGCCGGTGTGGGGCCTTATCACCAACGTGGGCGAGAGCCACATCGAGCTTCTGGGCAGTCGGGAGAACATCGCCCGGGCCAAGTCCGAGCTCTTCGAGGCCCTGCCCGCCGGTGTGGGCCGCGCCTTCGCCAACCTGGACGACGACTTCGCCGCCTTTATGGCCGAGCGCGGACGCCTGTCCGAGCGCTCTGTGGCCCTCTCAGGCTTCGCCGGGCATCCCGATGCGGCCCTCCGCGGGGCGCTCGAGCGCGAGAGCGCCGCTTGCGATCAGGCGGTCTGGGCCGAGGACGTGTCGCTGGACGCCGAGGGCCGCCCCCGCTTCACCCTGTGCGCCCGCGATGCCGCCGACCACGACGACGGCGCCCTGTTCGCCACCGTGGAACGCGTGCCCTGCGCGCTCTCCCTCACCGGCGCCCACAACGTGGACAACGCCTGCGCCGCCGCCTCGGTGGGCTTCGCCTTGGGGCTCGATTTGGCCACCATCGCCGCCGCGCTGGGAGCGTCGGTGCCCGAGCCGGGCCGCCAGGAGGTCATCGCCGCCCGCGGCGGCTTCACGGTCATCAACGACGCCTACAACGCGAGCCCCGATTCCATGCGCGCCTCGCTCGCGACCTTCGCCGCCACGGACGTGGCCGGCCGGCGCATCGCCGTGCTCGGCGACATGGGCGAGCTCGGCAGCTTCGCCCCCGCCTGCCACGAGGGCGTCGGCGCCGCCGCTGCCTCGCACCATCTCGATAAGCTCATCTGCATCGGCGAGCTGGCGCGGCATATCGCCGCAGGCGCCGAGGCTGCCGGCATGGACGCGGCGCGCATCAGCCGCGCCGACACCGTCGCCGACGTGCTGGAGGAGCTGGACGCGCTGCTCGAGCCGGGCGACGCCGTGCTCGTGAAGGCCTCGCACTTCATGGGCCTTACCCGTATCGTCGAAGGATTGGTCAACTGATGTTCTCTCTGTTCTCCGCCTACCCCACGTTCATGATCTTCCTCGGCGTGGCCATCGCCATGGTGATCACCATGGTGCTCATGCCCGCCTGGATCCGCTTTCTGAAGACGAGCCACATCGGCCAGCAGGTGCGCGCCGACGGCCCCCAGAGCCATCTGGTGAAGCAGGGAACCCCCACTATGGGCGGCGTCATCATGCTCATCGCCGTCATCGTCTTCACCTTGCTCGCCTCGGTGGGCGCCCCTACCGCGGAGCTGTGGCTTCTGCTCGGCGCCACGGTGGCCACCGGTATCCTCGGGCTCATCGATGATGCTTCGAAGGTGGCCCACGAGCGATCGCTTGGGCTCACGCCCAAGGCGAAGCTGATCGGCCAGTTTCTCATCGCCGCCGTTTTCGTGCTGGTGGCGGTGAACCTGCTCGGTATCAAGCCCACCGTGGAGATCCCGTTTGTGGCCACCCTCGATTTGGGCGTGCTCACCACGGTGGTGCCCGTGGGCGACGGCATCGCCATTCCCTGGCTCTACCTTATCTACTGCCTTATCCTGCTCGTGGGGCTCTGCAACGCCGTGAACCTCACCGACGGGCTTGACGGTTTGGCCGCGGGCACGGTCATGGTGGTCATGCTCGTCATGGCCGCCATCGCCTTCCGCGCGGGCGTGCTTGAGCCGGCCCTGTTCGCCGGGGCGCTCGCCGGCGCCTGCATCGGCTTCCTTTGGTTCAACTCGCATCCCGCCGACATCTTCATGGGCGACACCGGCTCGCTCGCCCTCGGCATGGCGCTCGGGTGCCTCGCCGTGGTGACCAAGACGGAGTTCGTCGTCATCATCATCGGCGGCCTGTTCGTGGCCGAGGCGCTCTCGGTCATGATCCAGGTGTTCTACTACAAAAAGACCAAAAAGCGCATCTTCCTCATGGCGCCTCTGCACCATCATTTCGAGAAGAAGGGCTGGTCGGAGACGAAGGTGGTCGTGCGCTTCTGGATCGTTTCGGGCATGCTGGCCGCCTGCGGCTTTGTGCTGTACTTCGCGACGACGCTGGGGGCGTAGAGGCAATGGCTAGGGAAGGCATGGAAAACGTGGAGATGATCGCCGGCAAGAAACACGCCCCGAAGAACCTCGGGCGCGTGCTTATCTTAGGGCTGGGAAAGTCGGGCACAGCGGCGGCGGAGTACTGCTTGGATGCGCTGGGCAGCCGCGTGGAGACGCTGGCCGTGGCCGCCGGCGCGCCGGGCGAGGCGGCGCTGGTCTGGGCCGAGGGCGCCCGCGAGCGCGGGGCCGTGGTGCTCTTCGACCACGAGACCATCGAAGGCGCCTACGATTTGTGCATCGCGAGCCCCGGCATTTCCGAGAACTCCCCGTTCTATCGGAGCGCCGCTGCGGCCTCCGCCGAGGTGATCAGCGAGGTGGAATTCGCCTGGCGCGAGAGCGACGCTTCCTCGAAGTGGGTCGCCATCACTGGCACCAACGGCAAGACCACTACGACCGCGCTCACCTGCCATTTGCTGCGGGAGGCGGGCATGAACGCGGCCGCCGTGGGCAACATCGGCGAGACTTGCATCGATGCGGTGGCCGCCGGGAACACCGACGTGTACGTGGCGGAGACCTCCAGCTACCAGCTGGCCTCGACGCGCCTGTTCGCGCCGGATGTGGCCGTGGTGCTCAACATCACGCCGGATCATCTTTCCTGGCATGGCAGCCTTGAGGCCTACGCCGCGGCCAAGTGGAAGGTGCTCGCCAATCTGGGCGTCAGCGGCGGTGTGGCCGTGCTCGATGCCTGCGACGACGCCGTGCGCGCGAAGATCCGCGAGCTGCGGGCCCGAGGCGGCGTTCCCTTCCGTTACATCCCTATCGGGGGCGCCTCCGGTCTCGGCGCCGACATGCGCGCCACCTGCGGCACTGGCGCCGCCGCCTTCCGCGGCGACGGCGGTCAGCTCGTCGTGGCGTGGGACGGCCGCGTCTCCGACCTCGTTTTCGTGGACGATCTCCAGATCAAGGGCGGCCACAACCAACAGAACGCCCTGGCCGCCGCCGCATGCGCGCTCGTACTGGGCGCCACGGACACGGCGGTGGGCGAGGGTCTGCTCACCTTCCGCCCCCTGGAGCATCGCATCGAGCCGGCAGGGCTCGTGGACGGCGCGGCCTGCTACAACGATTCGAAGGCCACCAACGTGGACGCCACGCTGGTGGCGCTCACCGCCTTTCTGCCGACGCGCCCCATCGTGCTGCTCGGCGGCCGCGACAAGGGCACCGATTTGGCCCCGCTCGTGGCGGCCTGCGAAGAGAACGCCCGGGCCGTGGTCTGCTTCGGCGAGGCCCGCGAGCGGTTCCTGGCGGCTTTCGCGGGCTCGGGGGTCTCCCCAGTGCTCTCCGCCGGCACGATGGAGAAGGCGCTCGATGCGGCTCTTTCCATCGCCGAGGACGGGGACGTGGTCGTGCTCTCGCCGGCCTGCGCCTCCTTCGACGAGTTTAGCTGCTTCGAGGAGCGGGGCGACGTGTTCAAGCGCCTCGTGGCCGACCGGGCCGGGAAGGCCTAGGCCTTTGAGCCGCTCCTCCCGACATAGCGAGACGTCCGCGGGCCCCTCCAGTCAGGGGCCTCGCGTTCTGCTGCTTCTGTGTGTGCTGGCGCTTGTGCTGGTGGGGCTCGTCATGGTGTATTCCGCCTCCATGGTGAAGGCGCTGGATGCCGGCAAGCCGGCGACGGACTTCTTCACCGACCAGCTCCTATATGTGGCTTTTGGCGCGGCCTGCGCCCTCTTCTTGTGGAAAGTCGTGCCCTACCGCTTCTGGGTGGGGCCGATTGTATGGGCCGTGTGGGCCGTGGCCGTGGCGCTCATCTTCGCCGTGTGGCTCGCTGGCACCGACCATTACGGCGCCCAGCGCTGGCTCTATATCGGGCCTGTCGGGCTGCAGCCCTCGGAGTTCTGCAAGATCGCCTTCATCCTGGTGGCCGTGCGCCTCGTCGTCGATTGGCGGGCGGGGCTCGTGGAGAGCCGGGCCACCATGGTGCGCGCGCTCATCTTCATCATCGCCCCCATCGCGCTCATGTACCGCACCCAGTCCGATTTGGGTACTACGGCCATCTGCTTCGTGGGCATTCTCGCCGTCATGTGGATGGGCGGGGTATCGCGCCGGGTCATCTTCGCCTGTCTGGGCGTGGCCGTGCTCGGCGGTCTCGTGGCCATCTTCGGCACCGGCTACCGTTCCGACCGCCTCGTGTTCATGGATCCGTGGAACGACGGGGAGGGCGGCTACGGCACCGGCTACAACATCATCCGCTCCTACTACGCGCTGGCCGAGGGCGGTATCTTCGGCGTGGGGCTCGGCAATTCCCATGAGAAGTTCCAGTACCTGTTCGCCTCGGAGAGCGACTTCATCTTCGCCGTCATCGGCGAGGAGCTGGGGCTTGTGGGGGCGCTCTTCGTCATCGGGCTGTTCTTTTGCGTGCTGTATGCGGGGCTCGCCATCGCCGAGCGGGCGGCCGACGACATCGGTGCCATGATCGCCGGCGGTGCCACGGTGATGCTCGTGTTCCAGGCGTTTCTGAACATCGCCTGCGTCATCGGCGTGTTTCCCACGACGGGAAAGCCGCTGCCCTTCATCTCCTCGGGCGGCACGTCTATGATCGCCTCGTTCATCTTGGTGGGGCTCGTGCTCTCCGTGTCCGCGGCGCCGGCCGCCCCGTCCGTCTACGAGCAGCGCCGGGCCGATCTGCGCCTCGTGCGCCGGGAGCCGGCGCCCCCTGCGCCGTCGGGCCGAACGCGGTCGGGGGAGTCTTTGCGCTCGCGTTCCGCGGGCGCCTCGAGTCGTAGCGGATCCGGTCGCATCGATGCTTCGGCCCGATCCCGCTCCGCGCGCCCATCTAACCGTTCCAATTACAGGAGGTAAGCTCATGCTGGCCGTTCTTTCCGGCGGAGGCACCGCCGGGCATATCAACCCCGCCCTCGCTCTGGCCGACGAGCTGGTAAGCCGCGGCTGGGACGTGCGCTTCGCCGGCACCCCCGGCGGGGTGGAGTCGCGCCTCGTGCCCGCCGCCGGCATCCCGTTCACGGCCTTCGAGGCCTCAGGGTTCGACCGATCGCATCCGGCCTCCCTCGCGAAGGGCGTGGCGAAGATCGCCGCCTCCACGGGCAAGGCGAAAAAGTGGTTTGCCGACATCAAGCCCGACGTCGTCGTGGGTTTTGGCGGGTACGTGTGCATTCCCGTGGCCCGAGCGGCCGAGAAGACCGGCGTGCCCGTGGTGCTGCACGAGCAGAATTCCGTGGCGGGTATGGCAAACAAGTATCTGGCCCGGCGGGCTGACGCCGTCTGCGTGACCTACGAGTGCTCGGCGGAGAGCCTGGGCGCGGCCGCGCCGGTCACCGTGACGGGCAATCCCGTGCGCCGTTCGGTCATCGAGGCCGATCGCGCCGCGGGCCGGGCGATGTTCGACCTTGCCGAGGATGATTTCATGCTGCTCGTCTTCGGCGGGTCTTTGGGCGCGCGCCACATCAACGAGGCCGTCGTCGCCCTGAAAGACGAGCTGCTCGCGCGCCCGAATCTGCACATCGTGCACATCACGGGCCCCAAGGAGCTGGATGCGGTGACCGAGGCGCTGGCGCTCACGGATGACGAGGCGCGCCGCTGGCACCTTCTGGGCTACCAGGATCGCATGGGGGAGACTTTGGCCGCGGCCGACGCCATCGTGTCGCGCGCCGGGGCCACCTCGCTTGCGGAGATTTCCGCGCTGGCCATTCCGGCCCTGCTCGTGCCCTATCCCTTCGCCACGGCGGACCATCAGACCACCAACGCCCGCGCGTGGGTGGAATCGGGCGCCGCGTTCATGATGCCCGACGACGAGCTGGGAAGCGACGAGTTCAAAGCCAAGCTCTTCGCGCTCATCGACGACGCGTCGGTGCGCGAGGGCATGGTCGCGGCGGCCCGGGCCCAGAAGACCGGCGAGGCGGCGGCCGCCTTGGCAGATGTTGTGGTCGGCGTCGCCACGGCGCGCTGATGCTTTACAATAGCGGGATTGCAACGAGGACGAAAGGCGAGGCGACGTGAATAGCGAACAAGAGCAGCTTCACTTTATCGGGGTCGGCGGCGTTGGCATGAGCGGTATCGCCCGGGTCGCCCACGACCAGGGCATGGCCGTGTCGGGCTCGGACATCAAGGAGAGCCGCTACACCAAGCAGCTGCGCGATGCGGGGGTCACCGTGTTCATCGGCCAGGACGGCGCGAACATCCCCGACGGCGACGTGACGGTGGTCGTCTCCACGGCCATCCTGGAGAACAACCCCGAGCTCATCGAGGCGCGCCGGCGCAACCTTCCCATCGTGCACCGCGCCCAGATGCTCGCTCGCCTCGGGCGCGATCTGGACACGCTGGCCGTGGCGGGCACCCATGGGAAGACGACGACCTCTTCCATGCTCGCCAGCACGCTGGACGCCATGGGCTACGATCCCACCTTCCTCATCGGCGGCATCGTGCGGGCCTACGGCACCAACGCCCATTCTGGGCGCGGCCGCTCCTACGTGGTGGAGGCCGACGAGTCCGACAAGTCCTTCACCTACCTCTCCCCGGCGGCGGCCATCGTCACGAACATCGAGGCGGATCACCTGGACCACTACGAGGGACTCGAGGAGATTTACGCCCAGTTCGCCGCGTTCCTCTCCGGGGTGCGAGAGGGCGGTCCCATCGTCGTGTGCGGCGATGACCCGAAATTGGTGGAAGTGGCCCGCGGCACCGGGCGCACCGTGACCACCTACGGCTTTTCCGAGGATTGCGACGCCCGCATCCTGGCCACGGAGGCCCAGGGCGTGGGCACCCGCTTCACCCTGCGGCTGCCCGACGGGCGCGTGGTGGCCAGCCGCATCAAGCAGAACCCGGGCCTGCACAACGTCTCCAATGGTGCCGCGGTGCTGACGCTCATCTCGCTTCTGGGCCTCGATGTCGATCTGGCGGCCGAGAAGCTGCAGGAGTTCGCCGGCGTTCGTCGCCGCTTCGACCTTATCGGCGAGGCCGGCGGGGTCACGGTGGTGGACGACTACGCCCATCACCCCACGGAGATCGCCGCCACCATCAAGGCGGCCAAGGCCCTGGATTTCAACCGTGTGCACGTGCTGTTCCAGCCGCACCGCTATTCCCGCGTCGCCCTGTTCACCGATATCATGCGCGACGAGTTCGGCAGCGCCTTCGACGAAGCGGACACCGTCACCTTCATGGACGTGTACTCCGCCGGCGAGGCGCCGGTGCCGGGCGTTACCGGCAAGACCTTCTTGAACGTGGTCACCGACCATGGGCATCCCCATGCCGTCTTCGTGCCGCGCCGCATCGACACGGTGCCCCATATGCTGGAAGTGGCCGAGCCCGGTGACCTCGTCATCACCATGGGCGCGGGGGACGTGACCGCCATCGCGCCACAGCTTGTGGACGAGCTGGGCCGCTAAGGGAGCCCCATGGCCCGTCACGCCTCGCCCGTGCAATCGCTGCTTGTGGACGACCGCTTCGACGGCGACGTCTACGCCCACGAGCCCTTAAGTCGCCACACCACCTACCGCATCGGAGGCCCGGCGCGCTTCTTCGTGCGCGCGAATTCCGTGGGGGCGCTCACGGGGCTGGTGGACGTCTGCGCGGCCGAGGGCACGCCTTGGGTCGTGCTCGGCCGCGGCTCCAATGTGCTCGTGGCCGATGCGGGATTCGCCGGCGTGGCCATTGTGCTCGGCCGCGACTTCCGCACCCTGCGCTTCGATGATGACCGCTTTATCGTGGGCGCGGGCGCCTCGCTCTCTGCAGTGGTGCAGGAGGCCTTCAAGCGCGCTATCGGCGGTTTCGAGTTCGCCGTTGGTACTCCGGGTACCGTGGGCGGCGCCCTGCGCATGAACGCCGGCACGGCTGACGAGTGGATAGGCCAGCGCGTCGTCTCCGTCACCACCTACCGGCCCGGGCGCGGCCTGGCCCGACGACGCGGCGACGAGATCTCCTGGGGCTACCGCGCGAGTTCCTTTGCGGCGGACGAGGTGATTCTGGAATGCGAGCTGGCCGCCGAGGCCGCCGATCCCTATCGGGTGCGCGACAAGATGGAGGGCAACCTCGCCCGGCGCAAGGGCTGCCAGCCGCTTTCCGAGCCCACCTGCGGCAGCGTGTTCAAGAACCCCGAGGGGGGATCGGCCGGGCGCCTCATCGAGGGGGCGGGATGCAAGGGCGCCGAGGTGGGCGGTGCGAAAGTGTCCGAGCTGCACGGCAACTTCATAGTGAACCGCGGTGGCGCCACGGCCGCCGACGTGCGCGCGCTCATGGAACAGGTGCGCGCCGCCGTGCTTGAGAGCACCGGCGTCGAGCTTGTGCCCGAGGTGCGCATGCTGGGCTTCGACGAAGATTTCCCGAGTGCGCGCGGTGCCGACGAGGCATTTGGCGACGAGTGCGCGCGCGGTGCCGCTGGCGGCACGTCTGCTGGCACGGGCGCGAGCGTTGCCTCTACGGCGGGCTCCGCGCCTTCTACCGGCGAGCGCGGCACGCCTTCCGCTGACGCGGCCGCTGGCGAGACTGCTGGCGAGGTTGGCGCGCTTTCCACAGGCGAGGGGCGCGACGAGGACGGTCGCCGTGGCTAGGAGATCGAGCAACCGCAACGTCTCGGTTCCCCGGGGCTCCACCTCGCGGGGGAGTGCGCGCGGAGGCGTTTCGCGCAGCGCCTCGCCGTCGCGGCGCCCCGCGTCGGCCCCGATGCGCCCGGCTTCGTCCCGACCTGCCCCGTCCGTGCGCCCGACCTCGCGCGCACATTTCGGCTCGGCGGCATCTTCGGCGGCCGGCCGCTCTGCCGGCGGTCGCGCCTCGGGCGCGCGCCCCGCGCCCCGCACGGTGACGACATCGGTGCGCCTGGGGGACTTGCCCGCGTCTCGTGGCGACCGCCGCGCGCCGGCGGCCCGGGCCATCGCCCGCCCGAAGCGCTCCGGCGCCTTCAAAGCCTTTATCGTGGCGCTTGTGCTCGTCTGCGTGCTGGGCATCACCTATGCGGCCCTCTATTTCAGCGGGGCCTTCGCCATCACGTCGGTGAAGGTCAACGGCGCCGACCACCTCACCAACGACGAGATGGCCATCCTCGCCGCCGTGCCTCAGGGTACGACGCTTCTGAACGTGGACACGTCTTCGGTGGCCAACAGCGTCGACCGCGACGCCTGGGTCGCCGACGTGTCCGTGAACCGCATCTTCCCCGATACGCTGGAGATCAACGTCACCGAGCGCGAGATCGCCGCCATCGTGGAAGTGGCGGCCGACAACGCGAAGGTCACCCAGATGTGGGCCATCGCCTCCGACGGCATGTGGCTCATGGAGATTCCCGCCCGCGATTCCGAACTTGGTGCCACCATTTCTCCGCAGATCTACGAGGACGCCGACCGGGTGCTGCATATCACCGGCGTGCCTTTCGGCCTCACGCCCGAGGTGGGCACCTACTGCGCCGACGGCAACGTGAACAACGCCCTGGCCATCTTGGACGGCCTTTCCACGGAACTTGCCGAGCAGGTAAAGACGGTGACGGCCACCGACGCCGCCTCCACGTGCCTGACCTTGGACAACGGCATCGAGATCGCCTTCGGCACCGCCGAGGATATCCGCGACAAGGAACGCATCGTCCTGCAGATCATGGCCGACAACCCCGGCAAAGTCTCCTACATCAACGTCCGCGTCCCCGACCGCCCCACCTGGCGCGCCGTCTAGGAGGTTTCGCTCGCCCTACGGGACGAACGTCCCTGCCGACGCTGCGCGCCCGACAGGCACCGGTTGGCTTCTCCCTGACTTCCTCGGGCGAAACCGTGAGCGATCTTTCCCGTAGGGGGCGACCTTGGTCGCCCCTCCCAACCGCGTCTACCGAGCAGGTGTCGCGGTCTTCGGTCGGCGAACACCCCCGTTTTTGCAGCAAATCGCGAGTTGTAAGCGTCTAGGGGGTGCGGAACTTTTTGAAACCCCCGCAGCCAATGCTCACGACCTGGGGTTTTGCAAATATGGAAACTTCTGCGGGCCTTCTCTCCCGCATCGAGACGCTTATAACTCAAGATTTGCTGCAGAAACGGGGAGGTTCGCCGACCGAGAGTTTTCCCAGGAAGCGAGAAAACGATGCGGTCGCTCGCTTCGGAGCCCTGCGAAGCACGGCGCGGTTGCCCGCTTTGCCGCCCTGCGAAGCGCGATGCGGTGGGTTTCTTGTCGTATTCGTGTATCTGCAGGCTCCTTTGGCGGTGATTTGCGTTGCAAACGAATGGGCATCGTGTACAATGTCCTGCATAAATGCCGCCTTTGGGCGGACCGCAGGGCGCGCCCGAGCAACGACGCGCGGAAACGAGACAAACGCAGCAGTAAAACGCAACAGGTGTGGAGGACGAAATGCCGAACATTCCAGGCTCTGAACATTTGGCCGTCATCAAGGTCGTCGGTGTCGGCGGCGGCGGCACGAACGCCGTGAACCGCATGGTGGAGGCCGGCGTGCGCGGCGTGGAGTTCATCGCCGTGAACACTGACCGCCAGGCCCTTCTCATGTCCGATGCCGACAAGACCATCCACATCGGCGAGGAGCTGACCCGTGGTCTCGGCGCCGGCGCCAACCCCCAGGTGGGCTGTCAGGCCGCCGAGGAGAGCCGCGCGGAGATCCGCGAGGCTCTGGCCGAGGCCGACATGGTCTTCGTCACCGCTGGCGAGGGCGGCGGCACGGGCACCGGCGCGGCCCCCATCGTGGCCGAGATCGCCCGCGAGGAGATCGGCGCCCTTACCGTGGGCGTCGTCACCAAGCCCTTCTCCTTCGAGGGGCGCCTTCGCCGCAATCAGGCCGACCAGGGTATCGATCTGCTCTCCCAGAAGGTCGACACCCTCATCGTCATTCCCAACGACCGCCTGCTCGAGATCGTCGACAAGAAGACGTCCATGATCGACGCCTTCCGCATCTGCGACGACACGCTTCGCCAGGGTATCCAGGGCGTCACCGACCTCATCACCATCCCCGGCCTCATCAACCTCGACTTCGCGGACATCCGCACGGTCATGAAGGATGCCGGCACGGCCATGATGGGCATCGGCATCTCCACGGGCGAGAACCGCGCGCTGGACGCGGCCCAGCAGGCCACCTCTTCCAGCTTGCTGGAGTCCTCCATCGCCGGCGCCTCGCGTGTGCTGTTCTCCATCGCCGGCGGCCCGGATCTCACGCTGACCGAGGTCTCCGAGGCGGCCCGCACGGTGGAGGCCTGTGCCGACGAGAACGCCAACATCATCTACGGCCAGATCATCGACGAGGAGCTGAAGGACGCCGTGCGCATCACGGTCATCGCCACGGGCTTCAAGGTGGGCGCCTCTCAGTCCTCCATGGACTTCGCCCCCCGCAAGGACCTGTTCGCCTCCACCGAGCCGGCTTCCCAGCCGGTCCAGCAGGCGCCGGTCACCTTCTCGGCCCCCGCGCCCACGAGCCGTTTCACGGATGAGGACTACATCCCCGACTTCCTGAAGCGCGCCCGCTAGGGGAGAGGTCGACGTTCGAGTCCCATGGCACTTCCCAAGCCGACATTGCAGGCCCGCCCGTCAGCGGGCCTTTCCTTTTTAACCGATGAGCCTCTGTTCGTGGCCACCGGCGTGCGCCTGGGTTTCTCGCGCCGCCAGGGCGGGGTGAGCGAGCCTCCCTACGACGGTCTCAACTTGGGTGATCACGTGGAAGACGACCCGATGGCCGTGGCTGAGAACCGCGCGCTCCTCTTGGATGCCGCGGGCCTCGGGAGTACTCGGCTGCTGACGCTCAACCAGGTGCACGGCGATGTCGTGCTCGCCTTGGACGACGATGCGGCTGCCGCATGGGAGGAGGTGACGCGCGCCGGGGCCGCCGGCGCCGACGGCGTGGCCGTGGCCGTGCCGGACGTGACGGCGCTTTTGTGCTTCGCCGACTGTACCCCGGTTATCGTCGTGTCCCCGTCGGGGGCTTACGCCGTGGCCCATGCGGGTTGGCGCGGAGCGCTCGCCGGCATCCCCGCCAAGGCCGTTGAGGCGCTGGCGGCTCTCGACGCTCGTGCGGGGCGAGCCGCCGATCCTTCCGAGTACAACGCCTACATCGGCCCGCATATCGGCGCGGAGTGCTACGAGTGCGTCCCCGACCTCGTCGGCCGCTTCGCCGAGCGCTTCGGGCCCTCGTGCGCTCGCGGCGCCGATCATCTCGATTTGGAAGCCGCCGTGCGCGCCAGTCTCGCCGAGGCCGGTGTCGCGGAGGCGCGCATCGCGTCGTCGGGGGAGTGCACCGCCTACCGCGACGACCTTTACTTCTCGTATCGCAAAAGCGGAGGCCGCTGCGGACGCCACAGTGCCTTCGCCGGTCGAAAGGAATGAGCTTGTGAGTATTGCCGAGCGCTATCAGAGGGTGGCCGCGGAGGTGGCCGAGGCAGCGGTGGCTGCGGGCCGCGCGCCCGAGGACGTGCTCCTCGTGGCCGTGTCGAAGACGGTTGGGCCCGAGGGCGTGGCCGAGGCGATCGAGGGGGGCGCCCGGGATTTCGGCGAGAACCGCCCCGACCAGATCGTGCCGAAGTCCGCCGCGTTCCCCGAGGCTCGCTGGCACTTCATCGGCAACATCCAGTCGCGCCGCATTCCCGAAATCGTCGCCTCTGCAACGCTTATCCACTCCCTGTACCAACGACGCCATGCCGAGAAAATCGATCGCGCGGCCGCGGAGCTTTCCAAGGTACAGGACGTGCTCATCGAGGTGAACGTGTCGGGCGAGGTGTCGAAGAGCGGCGTCGACCCCGTCGAGGCGGCCGATTTGGTGCGCACGGTGGCCGCCCTGCCCCACGTGTCCGTGCGCGGCCTTATGACCATGGCCCCTGCCGGCGACGCGCAGGCGGCCCGCGAGGCCTTCGCGGGACTAGCTGAACTGGCCGCCCAGATTCGCTCCCAGCTTCCCGCCGATGACGCCGCCGTTTTCACGGAGCTCTCCATGGGCATGAGCGACGACTGGCGCGAGGCGGTGCCCCTGGGGGCTACCATTGTTCGCGTCGGGCGGGCCATCTTTAGTGAATCTTATCAGGAGTAGCCTTCAAGCTGGTATGATGATCGAGAACACTGCGGGGCCGCAAGCGCCCCTTTAGACCTTAGAACCACGGCGGGCGGCACCGCCCACACGAAGCAGGAGGCTCCATGGACGGCAAGAGCATGTTCGGCGACATCAAGTCGAAGCTGGGTTTCGGCCGTAAGAACGGTTACGAGGAGTTCTACGAGGACTACGAGGAATTCGAAGAGGGCGACGACTACGGCGAGTACGGCTACGACGAGTCCTACGAGCGCACGTCCGGCTCGGCCTATGACCCCTACGACTCGGTAACCACCCGCGAGCCCGGCGAGCGTTCCCGTGGCCGCTCCTCCATGCCCCGTCTCGTCTCCATCGACGCCGTGCGCGCCCGCACGGCGGTCCCCACGCTGCCCGACGACGATGCGCCCGCGAGCCGCCGCGGCTCCTCCAGCTCGTTCCGCACGATGGTCGATTCCTCGCTGCCGCCGCAGATGACCCCAGAAGGCACAGCCGCCGCCTCCGCCGCCGCCTCGGCGGTGCATCACGCCCGCTCCGAGGGTTTGAACTCACTGTTCGAATCCACCACGCCCCCGGCCGATACGCGCCCGGCAAGCTCGCGAGGCACTTCTGCCTCCGCTTCCGGTTCGCGCTTCACCCCCTCTCGCACGCTGAAGGTGGTGGCTCCCGGCGCCTACAACGACGCCGAGGCCGTCTCCACGGCGCTCAAGCTCGGCAATGCGGTGGTGCTGAATTTGGCGGCCACTCCCGATGCGCTGGCCAAGCGCATCCTGGACTTCTCCTTCGGCGTGGCCAGCGCGCTGGATGCGAACGTGGAATGTGTGGGCAACAAGGTGTTCGCCCTCACTCGCATCGACGAGCTCACCGAGGCCGAGCGCTCCTACCTGCGCACTCAGGGTATCATCTAGCGCTTGGCGCGCCCTTAAGACCTTCCGACTAAGGAGCCTTTGAACTATGCTGACCTACCTCCTCGTGAGACTGGCCGACGCCTACTCCATGATCATCTTCATCTACGTGATGATGTCCTGGCTGCCGAACACCCAAAGCGGCATCATCGGCGACATCTACCGCGCTCTGGGCAAGCTGTGCGACCCGTATTTGAACTTGTTCCGAAAATTGATTCCGCCCCTTGGAGGAATGGTGGACGTGACTCCCATCATCGCTCTGCTTGTATTACAATTCGGGGTACGTTTGCTGGTGATGATTTTCTAAATTCAGACGGCCGGCATTCCGACGTGTCAGCGACGTAACATCGTAAGAAACTGAGGTACCTACATGGCAATCACCGCTTCCGACATCCACAATCAGAGCTTCTCCATCGACCGCAAAGGCTACGATGTGGATGAAGTGGACGTGTTCCTCGAGCATGTCGCCGACGAGATCGACATCTTGAACGACACCATCGCGCACCTCCAGGATCAGCTGGAGGCCGACCGCTTCAGCGGCTTCGACGCGCCCGCCGCCTCCACGGTGGCCATCACCGAGGTGGCTGCAGCGACCGTCGACACCTCCGAGTACGACGCTCAGCTCGCCCAGAAGGACGCCATCATCGCCGATCTGGAGCGCCAGCTTTCCGACAAGCGCGCCGACGACA
Organism: Adlercreutzia sp. CNCM I-6207; assembly: GCF_977072305.1. Taxonomy (NCBI): domain Bacteria; kingdom Bacillati; phylum Actinomycetota; class Coriobacteriia; order Eggerthellales; family Eggerthellaceae; genus Adlercreutzia; species Adlercreutzia sp. CNCM I-6207. Next base: position 10,310 of record NZ_CDRVLZ010000006.1, on the reverse strand, counting down.
ACGCCATCGCCCAGGCCCTCATCATCGCCCAGCGCTCGGCCGACGAGATCCTCGCCAAGGCCAACGCGAACGCCACTGAGACCATCCAGGACGCCCGCGACGAGGCCCAGCGCATCATCGATCGCGCCAACACCGATCGCCAGGACGTCATCGACGCCATCCGCAAGCTGCAGGACGACCGCGAGGATGCTCGCGAGGAGTACGCTGACCTCTTGAAGGACATCATCTCCGACGCTTCCCGCAAGCTGGCCGACATCGGCGCCAACGTGCCGGCCGCCGCGACGGCGCTGGACGGCGAGTACGACGTGGTGCCCGGCCTCACCGGCAACTTCGAGATCGACGAGTACGTGGCGCCCTCCGCTTACGTGACGCCTCAGGCCCCGGCCGCCGTTGTGGCCGCCGCCACCCCGGTTGCCTCTCCCTACGAGAAGGACCTCTCGGGCTTCGGCGACGCCGACGACTTCGAGTTCGAAGAGATCGACTAATCAGCTGAGAGAATCTATATGGTATGTAAGAACCGCCTTATTGGGCGGTTCTTCTTATTACTTGATCTTTTGTCTTACCCGTTCGCCCAAGGAAGTCAGCGAGGTTCCGACAGGTGCCTGGAATTCGCTTGAAAAGCGGCTGAGCGTACTTTGGTACGCGAAGGAAAGCTTTGAATGCGAAGGCCAGGTGCCTGTCGGAACCGCAGCATCGACGTAGTTTGTGCGCCGTCAGGCAAACGAAACAAAGAGGCGAGCGGACCTGTAAGCCGGGTTCTGTCGGGGACGGCCATTTATCTCGAACGCGAGTCGCCCCGCGCCTCTAGCACGCAACCCGAGCGCACGGCGGGCCACCGTATGGCGCTCCTATTTGCGCTTGCTCCAGATGGGGTTTGCCAAGCCGCGACGTTGCCGCCGCGCTGGTGCGCTCTTACCGCACCGTTTCAGCTTTTCTCCTGTGTCGCGCATGCGGCTCGCACCGCATGTTCCGAGCAGGGGAGTCTTCTTTTCTGTGGCACTTTCCGTCGGGTCGCCCCGCCCAGCCGTTAGCTGGCATCTTGCCCTGCGGAGCCCGGACTTTCCTCGCACCCCTGAGGGGGTACGCGACCGTCTGGCCCGCTCGCCTGTGGTATTGTAGCAGAACTTGCTTCACCCTGGTCGAACCACACGAGTGACACACCGTGTCATCCTGAGCGGAGCGCGCAGCACGAGGTCGAAGGATCTAGCGGCTCCCCGCAATGAGATCCTTCGACTTGCGCTCGCTTAAGGATGACATGGTGAATGTGAATGGAGGATATGTTTTGAGCACGGTCGCATTAGTTGGCGCATCGGATTTCAATGCCGCTCACTTTGCCGCCCATTGGAAAGAGGGCGCCTTCGATGCGGTCATCGCCGTGGACGGGGGGTTTGCCTCCCTGGCAGCTGTGGACTGCGCGCCTGATCTGGCCATGGGCGACTTCGACTCGCTGGGATACGTGCCCGAGGGCATGTCCGTGAAGGCGTTTTCGCCGGAGAAGGACGCGTCGGATATGGAATTGGCTTTGGAGGAGGCCCTCGCGCGCGGCGCCGATGCCGTGGAGGTGTACGGCGCGCTCGGGGGGCGGCTCGACCACACGGTGGCGAACTTGCAGCTCTTGGCCTCCTTTGCCGAGCGGGGGCTCGCTGTGGCCGCAGTGGGGGAGCGCGAGCGTATCGCGTTTCTCGTCGGCCCCGGCGAGCTGCGCCTTCCCGCGTTGCCGAGCGGTATCGTGTCGGTGTTCTCGCTGACCGATGTTTCTGCAGGGGTCGTGGAAGAAGGCTTGAAGTACGGCCTTGACGGCGTGGCCCTCACGAACCGCACGAGCTGGGGCCTTTCCAACGAGATGGTCGACGAGCCGGCGCGCATCGCGGTGGAGAGCGGCACGCTGGCGGTGTTTATGCCCCTGTAGGGCGGCCGTCCGCGCCCACGCCGCTTGCGACGCGGCCCAACTTCCCTATACTGTGCCTACAACCTCATACCCGGGGAGCTTGCAGCCGCGCGACGGTCGGGCAGGCTGAGAGGGGGCGCCGGATACGCCCCGACCCGAAGAACCTGATATGGGTAATGCCAACGAAGGGAGTCTCTATGGCCAATGCCGCACCGTGCGCCGCCGCCGACGCGCAAACCCCCATCACCCAGATCGATTTCGCCCGCGCCGGCGTCGTCACGCCTCAAATGGCCGCCGTGGCCGCCGCCGAAGGCCGCGAGCCGGAGGCCGTCCGCGCCGCCGTGGCCGCCGGGCGCACCGCCATTCCGGCCAACATCCATCACGCAAGCCTTGTTCCAGCCGGCGTCGGTTCCACCCTGGAGGGCGTCCCTCTTTCCACGAAGGTGAACGTGAACCTCGGCATCTCGGGCGATCTGGCCGATGAGGCTCTGGAATGGGAGAAGGTGGACGTGGCCCTGGAACTGGGCGCCGACGCCATCATGGATCTTTCCAACTCCGGCAAGACCCGCGCCTTCCGCCGCGCGCTCGTTGAGAAGTCGCCGGCTATGATCGGCACCGTGCCCATGTACGACGCCATCGGTTACCTGGAAAAAGCGCTCATCGCCATCACGCCCGAGGACTTCCTGGAGGTGGTGCGCGCCCATGCCGAGGACGGGGTCGATTTCGTCACCATCCACGCCGGCATGAACCGCCGGGTCATCGAGTCGTTCAAGGAGACGGGGCGGCTTACCAACATTGTGTCCCGCGGCGGCTCCCTCATCTTCGCCTGGATGGAGGCCACCGGTCGCGAGAACCCCTTCTACGAGTACTACGACGAGGTGCTCGCCATCTTGCACGAGCACGATGTGTGCATCTCCATTGGGGACGCCATGCGTCCCGGCAGCGGCTACGATGCCACGGACGCCGGGCAGATCGCCGAGCTCATCGAAATTGGCAAGCTGACGCGCCGCGCCTGGGACGCCGGAGTGCAGGTGATGGTGGAAGGCCCCGGGCATATGGCGCTCGATGAGATCGCCGCAAACATGAAGCTGGAGAAGCGGCTGTGCCACGAGGCGCCCTTCTACGTGCTGGGGCCGCTTGTGACTGACATCGCCCCGGGCTACGACCACATCACGGCGGCCATCGGGGGCGCCATCGCGGCTTCTGCCGGCGCCGACTTCCTCTGCTACGTGACGCCGGCCGAGCATCTGCGCCTGCCGGACGCGAACGACGTGCGCGAGGGGCTGGTGGCTACGAAGATCGCCGCCCACGCCGCCGACATCGCCAAAGGCGTGCCCGGCGCGCGCGATCGCGACAATCGCATGAGTGATGCGCGCCGGCGCGTGGCCTGGGACGAGATGTTCGAGCTGTCGCTGGATCCGGCCCGCGCCCGCGCCGTCTTCGAGAGCGCCCCGCCTTCCACCGAGGGCACCTGCACCATGTGCGGCAAGATGTGCGCCATGAAGACCGTGAACGACATCATGGACGGTCTCGTGGTCGACCTGGATGCGGAGTAGGGGCGCCAAGGAGGCGCTGGAAGAGAATGGGGCGCGAGGCGCAGGGTCGGGTCGATCTTCGCCCCCTATCGAGGCAGAAAAATCGAGTTGTTAGACTTTTTCAGCAGGGCATTTTGCGGAAACAAAGAACTAAAAAGGTCTGACCAGGCATTTTCGTAGTGTTTCCTCCTGTTTGCTCGGCATCGCGCTTGCGCAATGTCTAACAACTCGAAAAAAGTGACCAGAACGAACACCTGGTTTGGAACAAGGAGTGAACATGCCTGTACGGGAACGTGGAAAGTGGTCGGCGGAGGCCATTCGCTGTGCCTTGAAGCTGTACGCGGTGACGGACAACGCGTGGCTCGGAGAGCGGACGCTGGCGGAATGCGTGGAAGCGGCGCTTGCCGGGGGTGCGACCTTCGTGCAGCTGCGCGACAAGCAGGCGACCGGCGATGCGCTGCGGGCCGAGGCGGAGGAGCTGCTCGCGCTCTGCCGCGCGGCCGGCGTGCCTTTCGTGGTGAACGACGACGTGGAATGCGCGCTCGCCGTGGGCGCCGACGGGGTGCACGTAGGCCAGGACGACATGGCCTGCGAGCGAGCGCGGGCGCTGCTCGGCCCTGACGCCATCGTGGGCGTATCCACCCAGACGGTGGAGCAGGCGCGGGCAGCCGAGGCGGCCGGTGCCGACTACCTGGGCGTCGGCGGCGTGACCGGCACGGCCACCAAGCCCGAGGCCGGGGTGCTCGCAGCCGAGGAGTTCCGCGCTATCGTCGCTGCCGTGGACATCCCCGTCGTCGCCATCGGCGGCGTGAATGCCGCCACGGTGCCGTGCCTGTCCGAGCTGGACGTTGACGGCGCCGCCGTGGTGAGCGCCATCTTCGCCGCTGACGATATTGAGGCCGCAACACGCGAGCTTTCCCGTATCATCGACGAAACCCTGAGTATTTAAGTCATGGTCGCCTGCTTGCCGCAGACGCGAAAGGGGCGGCGCTCCTGGCTTCGGGCAACGCGCAGGGAGAAACGGGACGGGAATCGGAAGACCCGTTAGCGAGAAAGGAACATCCATGCTCGGCGACGAGAACAACAACGACCTCATCGACCTCACTTCCATCGATCGCGCGAAGTGCGCGCTGCTCGTCATCGACGAGCTGGGCGATCCCACGGGAGGCCCGCTCGAGCCGGTGCTCCTGCCTGCCATCCAGCAGACGGCCAAGCTCACGACGGCCGCCCGCGCCGCCGGTATGCCCGTCGTCTTCACCAACGACGCCCACCTCCCCGGCATCGATCGCGAGTTGGCCCTGTGGGGCGCCCACGGCATCGCCGGTACCCCGGAGGCCCAGACCTCGCCGCTGCTTGATCCTCAGCCCTCCGATTACGTGGTGGAGAAGCGCCGCTACAGCGGCTTCTTCCAGACGGGACTGCTTTTGCTGTTGAACGAGCTGGGCGTCGACACGCTCATCTGCTGCGGCATGGACACGAACATCTGCGTGAAGCATACGGTGGCCGACGCCTACTTCAACAATTTCAACATCATCGTGGTCGGCGACGCCACGGCCACGTTCCTCGTGGGCAATCAGGAGGAAGGCCTCGAATACATGAAGGTGTGCTACGCCGCCAAGGTCGTCGACACCAACGAGGCCGTGAAGCTCATCGAGGGGTAGCCCCCGTCTCATCAACGGTTGATTGCCAGAAAGGGGCGGCCGTGCAGGCGCGCCCCTTTCGTGTGAAATGATGGTTTCATGCGGCCGTTCGGGAAGCGGTCGACGCCGTCGCGAAAGGAATGCCATGAAAGCGGTTCTCACCATTGCCGGATCCGATTCCAGCGGGGGAGCGGGTATCCAGGCCGACCTGAAGACCATCGCCGCCCATCATCTGTTCGGGGAGAGCGTCATCACGGCGCTCACGGCCCAGAACACGCTCGGCGTTACCGACGTGCTCGAGGTGGATCCCGTTTTCGTGGGCACCCAGATCGACGCCGTCTTCGACGACATCCGGCCCGATGCGGTGAAGATCGGCATGGTGTCGTCGCCGGCCATCGTGAGCGCCATCGCCGATGGGCTCGATCGCCACAAAGCCGCCAATGTCGTGGTCGATCCCGTTATGGTGGCCACGTCGGGCTCGGCGCTCATCGCCGACGCCGCCGTGGACGCGCTGGTGCGCCAGCTGTTTCCCCGGGCCACGGTGATCACCCCCAACATCCCCGAGGCCGAGGTGCTCTCGGGCACGGCCATCGCATCTTCGGAAGACGTGGAGGCGGCTGCGTCGTTGATCGCCGACCGCTGCGTCGCCGTTTGGGAGAACGCGTCGGATTTCGCGGACGCAGCGCCTTCCGTGCCCGCTATCCTCATCAAGGGCGGCCACGGGGTGGACGAGCCGGACGCCGCCGACGACTACCTGCGCATGGCCGACGGCGAATCGGTGTGGCTGCGGGGTACGCGCATCGCCAACGACAACACCCACGGCACCGGCTGCTCCCTCTCCTCGGCCATCGCCTGCGGCCTGGCCCGGGGCTTTTCCGTGGACGTGGCCGTGCGCGACGCCAAGGCCTACGTGGCCGGCGCCCTCGCGGCCGGTCTGAACCTGGGGCGTGGCTCGGGTCCCCTCGACCACATGTGGCAGTACGGTGCCCCGATGCCCTGCTAGGGCGAGAACAGCTCTGTCGTACTGGGGTTTTCGCGCGAGCTTTTCACGCGATGCGGTTGCGGCCGCTCCCCGCATTTTTCGTAATTCCCAAAATTGGGGCTTGACGGGGGGCGCTTGCTTCCGTAACATACTCACTTGCGCTCGCCGCTTTCGAGCGGTGTGGCGAGAAAGTTCTGTTGGGGTGTCGTCTAATGGCAGGACAGCGGTTTCTGGTGCCGTATGTGAGGGTTCGACTCCTTCCACCCCAGCCATTTTCTCGCGTGGCATTTCGTGGCTCCGTCGTCTAGCGGTTTAGGACGCCGCCCTCTCAAGGCGGAGGTCGCCGGTTCGAATCCGGTCGGAGCTACCAAGGAATCCGGGTCGGGAGGCCGCACGCCTCCCGGCTTCATGAAGCGCCATGTGGCTCCGTCGTCTAGCGGTTTAGGACGCCGCCCTCTCAAGGCGGAGGTCGCCGGTTCGAATCCGGTCGGAGCTACCAAGAACTCACGAGCCGCCCTCGGGCGGCTCTTTTTGCGTCCGGCGAGTGTGGCGGAGAGGCGAGAAGGGAAGGCGTCGTGGAGTTTCTCATCGTGTGCCCGTTGGCGCTCATCGCCGGTTTCGTGGACGCCATCGCCGGCGGGGGAGGGCTCATCTCCCTGCCCGCCTACTTCTTCGCCGGACTGCCGCCCCATGCCGCCATCGCCACCAACAAGCTCTCCAGCACCTTGGGCACGCTGGTGGCCACCGTACGCTATGCGTTGTTCGGTTACATGGTGAAGCGCTTCGTTGTCGCAGGCGTCGCCTGCGGCCTGGTCGGCTCGGCCATCGGCGCGAATCTGGCGCTTCTGGCCGACGCCACCGTGCTCACCGTGGTGATGCTCGTGGCGCTTCCCCCCGTGGCGTTCCTCGTGTTCCGCTCCAAGAACCTCGACCGTTTCGCCGAACGTCCCCTGCCCCCGCGCCAGGCCCTTGCGGCCACGGCCCTCATCGCCCTGGCCGTGGGCGTCTACGATGGGTTCTACGGGCCGGGAACGGGCACCATTCTCATGTTGCTGCTCGCCGCCGTGGCCCACCAGGACGTGCGCACGGCCGCCGGCACCACCAAGGCGATCAACCTGGCCACCAACGTCGCCGCCCTGGCGGTGTTTCTCGTCAATGGCGCGGTGCTCATCCCGCTGGGGCTCGCCGCCGCGGCCTTCAACATCGCCGGCAATTGGCTCGGCTCCACCTTCTTCGACAAGAAAGGGGCGCTCATCCTGCGCCCCATCATGCTCGTCGTCATTGTCCTGTTCGCCATTCGCCTCGTTACCGACCTTCTGGCCTAGGACGTCTCCCTGCGAAGCTTTTCCGCGAAGGCGAGCAGCTCCTCGCGCTCGTTGGGGACGCGCTCGTCGATGACGGCGTCCAGGCACGCATCCAGCAGGCGGCCCACCTCCGGGCCGGCCGCCACGCCGAGGGCCATGATGTCGCGGCCGTTTATGGCGAGGTGCTTCACCGTGAAAGCGGCCTCCTCTTCCAAGATCTGCTCCATGAGGGCGCGCAGCTCGTCGGCGGCATCGGCTCGGGGAGCGCAGAACGGCGCCTGGGCCAGGGCGTCGGCCCGCTTGATGTCGCAGAGGGCCGCGAACAGGTCGGTGCGTCCCCCGAGCCGCCCCAGCATGCGGCGCACGGCTCGGGCGTTGGGGGGCACCACGTCGTCGTGGGCCCGCACGAGAGGCGGCACGTCCCGGCGCAGCCAGGCAGGGAAGGGGAGGCGGTGCATGATGCCGCAGGCCAGCGACACGCTGACGGCGGCATGGCCGTAGAAGTGCTCCACGGGCCCCTCGTCGGTCTCCTCGAAGAACGCCGCTGCGGGCTTGCCCATGTCGTGGAACAGGGCGCTCCAGCGCTGCAGCGGCTCGGGAGGCGTGCGCTGCACCACCCAGGCGGTGTGCTCGAGCACATCGTATATATGGTACTTCGTCACCTGGGCGCACCCCTTCATGGCCACAAGCTCCGGCAGCACGAAGGCCAGTACATCGACGCAGGCCACAAGCGCATCGTGCACATAGTCGCCGCAGACGAAGCGCTCCAGCTCGCGGTAGACGCGCTCGCCGGACACTTGGCGCAGCAGGTTTTTGCAGGCGATCATGGCCTCGAAGGTGGCAGGGTCGATGGCCACACCGAGCTGTGAGGCGAAGCGACAGGCTCGCAGGATGCGCAGTGCATCCTCGGAAAAGCGCGTCGCCGGGTCTCCCACGCTGCGCAGGACGCCGCGCTCCATGTCCTTCAGGCCGCCGAAGGGATCGATGATCCCGCGGGCGGGATGGTAGGCCAGGGCGTTGATGGTGAAGTCCCGCCGCTGTAGATCCTCTTCTATAGAGGAGGCCGGCGCCACGGAGTCAGGGTGGCGCCCATCGCTGTAGGTGCCGTCGGTGCGGTAGGTGGTGATCTCCAACGGCTCGCCGTCGCGCACTACCGTGAGCGTGCCATGGGCGACGCCGGTCTCCACGGTGCCCCAGCCGGCATCACGAAAGGCCTCTTGCACCGCGGGCCAGGGCAGGCTCGTCGCGATATCCACATCGTGGATGGGCCGCCCGAGCAGAGCGTCGCGAACGAAGCCGCCCACGCACCATGCCTCCCCTCCGGCCTCCTCGATGATTTCCAGAGCATCATGGGCGGCAAGAGGAAGGGGCAGCGCTTGGGGAAGATCGTCCCGAATCGCTTCGCCGGGAGCGAATTTGTTTTCACGTCCAGCACGGACAGCGACCGTCTCGTCGGGCTTTGTCGCGTCTGAAGGCCGCGATGCGTCGTTGGAGAAACGATAAGGACGCGGTGATGTGTTGGGGTTGCGGTGAGCGGCAGTCATAGAGCTTGTCCTTAGGATCGATGATTTATCCCTATTATACAGGGCTTTTGCGAGATAAGAAGATGCAGCGTGATGCAGCTGGGCAAAAAGTTTTAATAAATTTCAAAAAACCCCTTGCGCGAAATCCCGGGAGCTGTATCATATGCGAGCTGCCTTTTTCGGAAGTGCGGAAGGCGGCGCCCCCGGCGGTCCGGGCGGCCCGTCGAGCGAGAAAGCGAAGTTGTCGAGATTTCGTGAACCGCTTGACGGGGGATGCGAGTCCCTGTAAAGTATTTCCTTGAGCCGCTCGCGAGGGCGGCGGGGCGGGAAGCCTCCCGCGGAACCTTGACAACCGGATACTGAGGATGGAATTCGAGAGACGGAACAAACGTCTTCTCGGATGTCAGACGGACATTCGAGAGAGCAAGCTTTAACTTTTTCCCTGTCAGGGGCCCTAAGGCCCCGACGGAGAGTTTTCAAACAGAATCACACTCACATGATCTGTCGGCGCCTCCGGGCGCTGTTCGAACGGAGAGTTTGATCCTGGCTCAGGATGAACGCTGGCGGCGTGCTTAACACATGCAAGTCGAACGATTAAGACGGCTTCGGCCGTGTATAGAGTGGCGAACGGGTGAGTAACACGTGACCAACCTGCCCCGCGCTCCGGGACAACCGCTGGAAACGGCGGCTAATACCGGATGCTCCGGGGAGGCCCCATGGCCTCCCCGGGAAAGCCCTGACGGCGCGGGATGGGGTCGCGGCCCATTAGGTAGACGGCGGGGTAACGGCCCACCGTGCCCGCGATGGGTAGCCGGACTGAGAGGTCGACCGGCCACATTGGGACTGAGATACGGCCCAGACTCCTACGGGAGGCAGCAGTGGGGAATTTTGCGCAATGGGGGAAACCCTGACGCAGCAACGCCGCGTGCGGGACGAAGGCCTTCGGGTTGTAAACCGCTTTCAGCAGGGAAGACATAGACGGTACCTGCAGAAGAAGCTCCGGCTAACTACGTGCCAGCAGCCGCGGTAATACGTAGGGGGCGAGCGTTATCCGGATTCATTGGGCGTAAAGCGCGCGTAGGCGGCCGCCTAAGCGGAACCTCTAATCCCGGGGCTCAACCTCGGGCCGGGTTCCGGACTGGGCGGCTCGAGTGCGGTAGAGGCAGGCGGAATTCCCGGTGTAGCGGTGGAATGCGCAGATATCGGGAAGAACACCGATGGCGAAGGCAGCCTGCTGGGCCGCCACTGACGCTGAGGCGCGAAAGCTGGGGGAGCGAACAGGATTAGATACCCTGGTAGTCCCAGCCGTAAACGATGGGCGCTAGGTGTGGGGGGACCATCCCCCCGTGCCGCAGCCAACGCATTAAGCGCCCCGCCTGGGGAGTACGGCCGCAAGGCTAAAACTCAAAGGAATTGACGGGGGCCCGCACAAGCAGCG
>NZ_CDRVLZ010000005.1:0-150878 GCF_977072305.1 Adlercreutzia sp. CNCM I-6207 | reverse complement strand
GGGTCGAGGAGGTATCTGGACGTGTCGCTGCTGGACGAGTGATCATGCCGACGGCTGGCGGTCGCCTGCTGGAATTTGCGCAAGATTATTGACAGTACCCAGCAGGTCATATTGATACGTCAAAAAGTAAATCGTATCGTTTTTATGGGAATGGGAGAACCTTTATTCAATTACGACAACTTGATTGCAGCAATCCATATTCTTCGAGATAGAAATGGACTTAACTTTCCAACCGACGGCATTACCGTATCAACAGTTGGTCCAGTTAATCAATTAAAAAAATTGCGCGAAGAACATCTAAAAATTCAGTTGACAATATCTTTACATGCAGCAACACAGGCTGCGAGAAACTGTATCATTCCTCATATGCACATGTACGCTATTGAAGATGTTGTTAAGCAAGCATTGTCCTATTCACAAAGGCATAATCGAAAAGTGGTATTTGCGTATTTACTTTTACCAGGTATAAATGACCGTTCCTCAGATATAAGGCAACTTGCAAAATGGTTTAAGGGCAAAAATGTTATGATTAACGTGCTGCAATACAACCCGACGAGTAATTCAAAAATTAGAGCACCACAAAAACAAGAAATGGTTGCGTTCAAACATCAATTAGAGCAAACAGGACTTGAAGTTACCATGAGAGTTTCTCATGGTAGAGAGATTAAAGCAGCTTGTGGACAATTAGCTAATACATATAATAAAGCCAAAAAACAACAAAAATAATTTAATTAAAAGAGCCAGACGCACAGACGCAGAGCCGATAATATGCAGTTTGAAATACTGCTGTTATCGGCTCTTTTTTGATTTTAATTTGTGCCCCCAATAACCATATTGGAGCAAAATCAGAACTGTTGCTTGTCGTTCTTTGATTTCCGCAGCAGCTTTGAAAAATCAAAGCCGCCGTTTCTTTTTATTTTATAATAAATCATTACATACGCTGCTGGAAAGGATGCTGAGGTCGTTATCTGGATAGTTGCCCACGCGCGAGATGAGCACAAGCAAGCTATCGAGTGGCTCAATCAGCATACCGACAGCAATTTCGGGTTTTTTCTTGTCGAGATTCAACTTTGGAAGATTGGAGATTCTGATCCTGCACCTCGCTTCCAGGTCGTTGAGCAGCCCAACGAGTGGACCAAGATGGTGAAAATGTCTGGTGAGCTCACGGAAACGGAACGAGTGAAGCTGTCGTACTGGACTAAGTATCATGAGATTGCGCAAGAGAATTCAGAGTTTATGGCTCTCTTCAAGCCCCGCAAGCCTTCGAAAGATCATTGGAGCACGCTTGGGTGTGGCAGTTCTGAATATCATATGGCACTTCTCATTGACACGCAGCATAAACGCATAGGAATTGAATTCTACGTGCCAGACAACAAGGAAATTGGCCACAGGGCAATTTCCTTGAGGGATAGATTTGAGGCGGTTCTTCAGCTCAAGGCAGCCCCTTTCGATGCCAAGAAGGCATCGGGGCTTCGGTTCTACAAAGACGGCTATGACATTAAAGGCAAGCCGGAAAAATGGTCGAGTTTTATTGCGACGCAGCTTCGGTGGGCCATCGCAATGAAAGAACTCATAGACGAACTGGGGCTATAGTGTTTTTTATCGTCGCTCCATGCCAGATATGAGGTCATCGGCTTGTTGCAGAGGACTGTCTGTCTTGGTGTCGTTTAAACCTGCAAACAATTCGGTAAGAAGCTCAATCTTCGCTTCTAAGCATTCATCGATATCGGATCCGTTGCGTATGCGACAGAGCTCCTGGTACACCGCCCGCATCTCGTCGCGGAGCATCTTGTAGGTGCGGATATCCGGAACAATCGTGAATTCCTTGTTTTCAAGCTTGGTCATGATGTATTCCTGCTGGGTCACCCCTGCAGCTTTTGAAAGGAGCTCGATTCTCTCGTTTTCCTCGGGGCTTACGCGGAACGCTTTCGATATGGTGCGTTTTCGTCGGTAGTTGGGGCAGGGCATCAGAAACCACCTCTTTCGTTGTCAAGCTCGTTTGCCATGTCGTCTTGGATGTTGGGGAACAGGTGTGCGTACCTGAAGGTGATGTCCGATGATTCGTGGCCCATCCGGTCCGCGATAGCCACGGCGGAAAACCCCATGTCGATGAGCAGACTTACGTGGCTGTGCCTTAGGTCGTGGATGCGGATGCGCTTAACGCCGGCTTTCTCACTTCCGCGTTTCATAACGCGTGAAAGTTGGCTCTTTGACACGGGAAACATCCTGTCGTCAGGTCCGATTTTGGGATGTTTGGAGAGGTAGTCCCTGATTGTTTCTGCGAGGAAGTTGGGAAGCTTCACGGTTCGTATCGATTTGGGCGTCTTGGGATCCGTGATAACGTCGCGTCCTCCCAGGCGCTGGTAGGATTTGTCTATACGCATGGTGTTGCGACTCCAGTCAAACGAGTCTGGTGTGAGAGCCAGCAGCTCTCCTTCCCGAATCCCAGTCCAGTAGAGAATCTCGAAAATAACGAAGAACATCGGGCTTTCCATCATTGCATCGGCGAACTTGAGGTATTCCTCTTTCGTCCAGAAGTTCATTTCCTTGGTGTCCTTCGAGCCCATCTTCATGGTGCGTACGGCGGGGTTCGGATTAAGTCCGTAGAAGCGCGCCGCGTGGTTTAGTATTGCGGTTAGCTGATTGTTGACGGTTCTTAGGTAGGTGGGGCTGTATCCTTTGTCATCGTTGGCATCGGGGCTCATGAGCTTGTTCTGCCAACGCACGATATCGAGGCTCGATATCTCGGCCATCCGCTTCTTCTCGAAGAAGGGCAGGATCTTCGATTTGATAGTGTATTCCTTCTGCCGCCAGGTGTGCTCTCTTAGCCTTGGCCTGACGTCGGCGGCATAGACCTGGAAGAACTCGCCGAATGTCATTGCCATAGTGCAGCCCGCCGAGGCAATGAAGTCTTCCTCCCATGCCTGTGCTTCTTCAGGGGTGGAAAAGCCCCTCTTGCACTTATGCACCTCGTTGCCGAACTTGTCCTTGCATCTGAACTGAGTGAACCAGGTGCCGTTGTCGGATTGCTTAACGACCATCGTCTCTCACCCCGCGCTCGTCTCCGAAGTACTTCTCTTCGATTATCTGGCTGCTGACCCTACCTGGTATGGTCGCGCACCCGCGCTGCTCCATTTCGCGGTTGAGCTCCCTGATGATCTCGTACGCCTTGCTCCTGCATACTCCGAGTTTCATCGAGACCTCAGAAGCGCTTAGCAAGCGCCTCTCTTTTCCATCCATGTATCCTCCTAATAGTTCGAAATTGAACGGTATATCATCGACTATAGTAATAGTTCGAAATTGAACGGTCAATATATACCGTTCAATTTCGTGCTATATTGTCTATGCGATGCTATATGAGACTATCTAGACGCTGACAGGAGAGTTGCATGAGGTCCGGTGAGCTCATCAGGAAATACCGCAAGGCGAAGGGTCTGACGCAGGCCGAGCTCGCAGATGCTTGTGGGTTGACAGATTCCGCCATCAGGAACTATGAGCTCTGCAACAGGACGCCTGGCGTCGAGCAGATAGAGTCCATCGCTTCTGCTTTGGGAATCTCCCCCGAATCTCTCCGCGAGGTGCCCCTCGAGTCAAGTCGGCAGGCTCTAGAGCTCTTGTTCAGACTAGAAGGGGAGTTTGGGCTCGTTCCCGATGAGATTGACGGTGAATTGGTTCTGAAGATCGACAAGAAGGTAGAAAAATCCCAGAAACTCGCCCAGGCGGTTAAAACTTGGAAGCACATGATTGATTCGGAAAAAGCTGGCGAGATCAGCTCTGAGGAGCTGTCTGAATGGAAGCTCTCATTGCACTGAAATCAAGCCACTTCAGGAATAATTGCGAATCAAAAATCAGCGGCCTTCGGGCCGTTTTTCTTAACCTGGATGCATGAAATCAGATCCCGTAACACCGCTAAAGACGATTTGTCATTCCCCTATGCTGAACTGGCCTTTTTCAAAAAACAAGTATGAAAATGACGTTTGATTCATGTTTGATTCGAATCAACCTGTTTTGCGTTGTAACTGCCAAAAGGAGTCGTGACGGGTGGCTTTGCGTAATTGCACAATGTTGCATGTCGTTGCAGGTTCGTGCATGTTCCGAATAATCATTCAGGTTGCGTCACCTTTTGGGAATGATTCCGAATCAAAGACGCAGGTTAATGGGCAAAAAAATACCCCGAAACTTCTTGAGTTTCGGGGTATTGGTCGGTTTGTCATTCCGCTTTGTTTTCAGTGGCTTGCAACGTTGTGCAACTCACTGACATCTTGTGCATCGCGGTGAATCGTTGCAAGTGATTTTACAATGCTGACCTGGGGCTATTCCCACTCGATAGTTGCGGGCGGTTTGCTGGTGATATCATACACCACTCGGTTCACGCCGGGGACCTCGGCTACGATACGGCCGGAGATGCGGGCCATGACGTCGTAGGGCAAACGTGCCCAGTCGGCGGTCATGGCATCCGAGCTTTCCACAGCACGCAGGATCACCGGACGGGCGTAGGTGCGCTCGTCGCCCATGACGCCAACGGACTTGATGTCGGGCAGTACGGCGAAGTACTGCCAGACGCTGTGCTCGCTGTTGCGCTCGCCCGTCTCGGCGAACAGACGCTCGTTGTAGGCGTCCAGCTCCTCGCGCACGATGGCATCGGCGTTCTTCAGGATGTTCAGCTTCTCAGCATCCACATCACCGATGATGCGGATGGCCAAACCAGGCCCTGGGAAGGGCTGGCGGTGCACGATGTAGTCGGGCAGGCCCAGCGCCGTGCCCAGCGCGCGCACCTCGTCCTTGAAGAAGTGATCCAAAGGCTCAATCAGGTCGAAATGCACGCCCTCGGGAAACGGGATGAGGTTGTGGTGGCTCTTGATCGTGCTCGCCTTCCCGCCGGTCTTGCGCGCGCCGCTCTCGATGATGTCGGGGTAGATGGTGCCCTGGGCCAGGTACTTCACCGGACGCCCGTCCTGAGCCAAGTCCTCCGCCACGGCGAAGAACTCCTTCCAGAACTGCGTGCCGATGATGCGGCGCTTCTGTTCCGGATCGGTCACGCCGCGCAGAAGCTCCAGGTAGCGCTCCTCGGCGTGCACGTGGATGAAGTCCACGTCGAACTGCTTCGTGAACACCTCTTCCACCTCCTCGGGCTCGCCTTTGCGCAGAAGGCCGTGGTTCACGAACACGCAGGTCAGCTGCTTGCCGATGGCGCGAGCGCACAGCGCCGCCACCACGGAGGAGTCCACACCGCCCGAAAGGCCTAAAATGACGCGGTCGTCTCCCACCTCGGCGCGGATGGCCTCCACGGAGTCGTCGATGATGGAGTCCATCGTCCAGTCCGGCTCAAGCTCGCACACGCCGAACAGGAAGTTGCGCAGCATGGTCTGACCGAACTCGGTGTGGCGCACCTCGGGGTGGAACTGCGTGGCGAACAGGCGCCGCTCGGGGTATTCCATGGACGCCACCGGGCACACCTCGGTGCGCGACGTGACAGAGAAGCCCTCGGGCACGCGGCTCACGGCGTCGCGGTGGCTCATCCACACGGTCTGCTCGCCGGGGGTGCCGTCGAACAGCGCCGACTCGCCCGCCCGCGTGATGACCGCCGGGCCGTACTCGCCCTTCTCGGTATGTCCCACTTCCCCGCCGAGCGCCACGGCCATAGCCTGCTGCCCGTAGCAGAAGCCGAGCACGGGAATGCCCAGGGCAAGGATCTCCGGGTCGATGGAGGGGGCGTCCTCCGCGTACACCGACGCCGGGCCGCCGGACAGGATGATGGCCGCGGGCGCAATGGCGCGCACCTCCTCGGCCATGATGTCGCAGGGCACGATTTCGGAATACACGTGCAGATCGCGCACGCGACGGGCGATGAGCTGCCCGTACTGGGCGCCGAAATCGACGACGATAACCTTCTGTTCCGGGGTAGCGGACTCGGCCACAATGCCTCCTTGGGTCGCGAAATGTTCGAGGGCGATTTTACACCTCCCCGCGCGCAGAGGTATTTCTGCGAGGTGAAATGTCGAGAAAGTGCGGAATGGGTGGTCGGCCGCCGCAACTACCGCAGGTACTTCGCCCGCAGGGCCTCACGCTTCTCGGGGCCGAACTCCAGGGCCTCGGTGAGGTAGGCATCGAAAGAGCCGTAGTTGGCGCTCACCGCCGCCATGGCGCGGTCGTAGTAGTCGTTGTAGGCGTAGAACAGCGAGTCGACGTCCGCATCGAGCCCGCGCGCAAGCCGCAGCTTCTTGCTGATGGCGTCGATGATCCCCTCGGCGCGGTTGCGGACGAACAGGTTCGTGGCCAGATAATCGGCGCGCACGTAGGCCTCGGGCACGCCGAGCGCCCGTTCCACGATGACGGCGCCCAAACCGGCACGATCCTTGCCCTCGGTGCAGTGCCACAGATAGGCTCCGCCGTCGCCTTCCAAAAGCACCTCGAGGAACGACGTGTAGGCGACCCGCCCCGCCTCGCCCAGCAGGATCTGCGGGTACATGCCGCACACCAACTCGTGGGGGCCGGCGTTGTAGCTGGCGAAGGTCTTCAGGTTCTGGGCCACGCCGGCACCGTGGGTGATGCCGATGGTCTCGCCGGACAGCGCCGGGAAGTCGTAGAAGACCACGCCTTCCATAAGCTCGCGAGGGTCGGGCTCCTTGTCGCGCTCGAGCTGGGTGCGGAAGTCGATGACGCCGGCGAGGTCGTAGTCGCCCACGAGCCGCGCTAGGTCCTGCTCGGTCGCCTTGTGCAGTGCGCCGCTGCGCAGGAGCTTCGCCGGCACGATGGCGCGCCCGTCGGCCGTCGGCATGCCGCCCAAGTCGCGCGTGTTGTGCAGCCCCTCAAAGGGAATGTGCCCGAATTCGGGGAACCCGGGAATGGGCTCGGGTCTATCGAGTTGCGAGGACTTCTCCTCGTCGATGCGCTTCTCTTCCGTGGTCATGGCAGCCTCCCGTCTTCGCGAACGCGGGCCTCCCGCGTCGATGTCTCCCGCCTATGGTAGGACAGCGAAGGGCCGCCTGCCACGGACAGACGACCCTTGTCATCGTTTCGTCGCGACGGGCGCATCGGCATCGGCACCGGCAGCCCCAGACGTCCGGCCCGCAGGTCTTCGCGCCCTCCTACGACGCCTTCGCGAAGGCAACCGACGAGGCCTCCACGGGACGCGCCGGGTCGCGTATCCAGTCGTTCATGCTGCCGGCGTACAGATACAGTCTACTGTAACCCGCCGACGCCAGGTAATCGCAGGCGATCTTGGCATGCACGCCCATCTGGCAGTACACGACGACCGCGTCCTCGGGGAAAATGCCGTTGTCCTGGAACATCTCGGCCAGCTCCTCGGCAGGATCCTCCGAGGCGGCGGCCACATCGAGCCGAATGTTGATGGCCGAGGGAATATGGGCCGGGTCGTAGCGCAGCGGCGGCCGCACGTCCACGATGGGCATGCGCCCTATCTCGCGCTTCACGAAGTCGGCATCGACGATTTGGTAAGCCTTCATTGCAACACCTTTCAAATTCGCATCGGGCGCGACGGGACGACCGACCGCGCCTTCTTCCCCAGCTCATATCAATGATTGGGAATTGGCCGGATCGTGCAAGGCAAAAGCATGCGGCACTGCGTCCTATCGCGTTTTCTGCTTTCAATGGTAGCTTTGGCGCGCCTTCCGATGGCGACGGAGCCGTTACGCTTCCCCTTCCGTTGCCCTTCCAAACGAAATCTTTTATTCCGCCCCTTGACAGAACGGTGGCGGTGCCTATACTTATGAACAGTTGCTCATATGTTTAATAGTTTGCAAGGAGCTGAGATGAGCGAACCGACAGCCATAGAGAAAGAAGCCGGCAGAATCGTGGAAGGTGCCTGCGCGTCGCTGGAGGCCTGCCCCTGCGGCTGCAACCGCGAGGCCACGGCCAGCTTGTTTGCGGAAATGCCCGACGAGGAGCTGCTGTTCGACGTGGCCGACCTGTTCAAGGCCTTCTCCGACACCACCCGCATCAAGATCCTGTTCGCGCTCATGGGCAGCGGCCTATCCGTCGGCGACATCACCGCCGTCGTCGGCTGCACCCAAAGCGCCGTGAGCCACCAGCTGCGCACGTTGAAGCAGGCGCGCCTCGTGAAGGCCACCCGCGACGGCAAGAACGTCATCTACGCCCTCTCCGACGACCACGTCTACACCATGCTCGCCCAGGGCATGACCCACGTGTGCGAGTAACCGTGCCCCCGATTCACCGAACCGGCCGCTCCTAGCGAGTGGGAACAACACTGAAAGGAACCACCATGCGCAAGTCATTCAAACTGGAGAACCTTGATTGCGCCAACTGCGCCGCGAAAATGGAAGCCGGCATCAACGAGCTGCCCGGCGTGAACAAGGCATCCATCAGCTTCATGACGAGCAAGCTGATGATTGACGCGGACGCCGCCGACGCCGAGGCCCTGTCCGCCATCGTCGACGCCGCCCAGGCCGTCTGCACCAGCTACGAGAAAGACTGCCGCATCGTCCGTTAGGATTCCCCATGAACCCGAAGCAGAAAAAACTCCTCACCCGCATCATCGTCGCCCTCGTGCTGTTCGTCGCCATCGAAGTGGCGACCCAAACCGGCATCCTGCGCGCCGCCTTCGGCACCCCCGGTGATGTGTACGCCGAGTTCGCGCTGTTCCTCATCCCCTATCTTATCGCCGGCTACGACGTCATCGCCGACGCGCTGCGAGGCCTTGCGCACGGGCACGCGCTGGACGAGGACTTCCTCATGACCGTGGCCACCTTCGGCGCGTTCGCGCTGGTGCTGTTCCCCGACACCGAACCGCACATGGCCGAAGGCGCGGCCGTGATGCTGTTCTTCCAGGTGGGCGAGCTGTTCCAAAGCTACGCGGTGGACAAGTCGCGCCAGTCCATCGCGGACATGATGGACATCGCGCCGGAGTACGCCAACGTCATGGAAGAGGGCAAGCTGAAGCAGGTGGACCCCTTCGAGCTGGCCCCCGACGACGAGTTCATCGTCATGCCCGGCGAGCGCATCCCGCTTGACGGCACGGTGCTAACCGGCGAAAGCCAAATCGACACGGCGGCGCTCACCGGCGAGTCGGTGCCCCGCACGGCGCGCCCGGGCGACGAGGTCATCTCCGGCTGCGTGAACCTGACGGGCAAACTCGTCGTGCGCGCCACCAAGCCCTTCGAGGACTCCACCGTGAGCCGCATCCTGGAGTTGGTGGAAAACGCTGCCGAAAAGAAGGCCCGCACCGAGAACTTCATCACGCGGTTCGCCCGCGTGTACACCCCCATCGTTGTGGGCGTGGCCGCCGTGCTCGCCGTCGTGCCGCCGCTGCTGTTCGGCGGCCAGTGGTCTGACTGGGTGCTGCGCGGACTCACCTTCCTCGTGGTGTCGTGCCCCTGCGCGCTGGTCATCTCCGTGCCGCTGTCGTTCTTCGGCGGCGTCGGCGGCGCCTCGCGCCTCGGCATTCTGGTGAAGGGGTCGAACTACCTGGAGGCCCTAGGCTCCACCGAGACCGTCGTATTCGACAAGACCGGCACGCTGACCGACGGCACGTTCTCCGTGACCGAGCTCGTTTGTGCCCCCGGCATAAGCAAGGCCGAGCTTGCTGACATCGCCGCGGCGGCCGAGACCTTTTCCACCCATCCCATCGCGCAATCGGTGCGGGCCTATCGCGGAGCCGCAGTGGCGGCCGAGCGGGTGCGCGACGTCCGCGAGGTGAGCGGCCAGGGCGTGGAAGCGGTCGTGGACGGGCGCGAAGTGCTCGTGGGCAACGGCAAGCTCATGACGGCCCACCATATCGCCTTCACCGCCGTCGAGGCCCCGGGCACCGTGCTCTACGTGGCCGCCGACGGCACCTACCTGGGCGCCATCGCCATCGCCGACACCGTGAAGCCCGGCGCCGTGCGCGCCATCGCCGACTTGCGGGCGGCCGGCGTGAAGAAGACCGTCATGCTCACCGGCGACCGCGCGCCCGTGGCCCAGGCCGTCGCCGCCACACTCGGCATCGACGAGGTGCACGCCGAGCTGCTTCCCCAGGACAAGGTGGCCGAGGTGGAAGCGCTCCTCGCCCAAACCGAGCGCGACACCCACGGCAAGGGCAAGCTCGCCTTCGTGGGCGACGGCATCAACGACGCGCCCGTGCTCACCCGCGCCGACATCGGCATCGCCATGGGCGCCATGGGCTCCGACGCCGCCATCGAGGCCGCCGACATCGTGCTCATGAACGACAACCCCGCAGACATCGCCCGCGCCATTCACCTGGCCCGGCGCACCATGGGCATCGTCTGGCAGAACATCGTGTTCGCCCTGGGCATCAAATTCGCCGTGCTGGTGCTGGCCGCCTTCGGCATCGCGAACATGTGGATGGCCGTCTTCGCCGACGTGGGCGTGGCCGTCATCGCTATCTTGAACGCCATGCGCGCCATGAACGTGAAGCGCTACCTCGACTAAAGGCAACTAAAGGCGAGCGGCCAAATCAACTTTAAACTGCATTTCGGCAACCGCCCGTTCACAGGCTGGCTCATAGCCCCCGATTTTCCCAGTCGGGGGCTATGCTCTTTCCAGCACATCAGTTGCACCACGCGCCGTCGCCTTCCAACGTCAACGGCGCGGCGACACTGCTGCGCGCACTTTGTGTTCCCGACCACTTTGGAGGTTCGTCATGAAAGACGAGAAGGAGACCTTGCGGAAGACCGCCGATAGCATTCACGTGATGGAGGACTTCGATCCGGCCATCCTCGCCGATGTGACCGCGCCCGTCGTGTCGCTCTACATCCCCGTGCACCACACCGAGCGCGAGGAGCGCCGCGATATCTGGGATCGTGACATGTTCAAGGATCTGATGAAGGACGCCGAGCGCACCCTTGCGGAAACCTACGACAAGGACGCCTATAAGGGCATTGTGGAAAAGGCCGACTACCTGCTCGAGCATCCGGACATGCCGCTTTGGCTGCACGCCGGCGAGGGCCTGGGCTTCCTCATGAACAACGACGACATCTACGTGTACAACCTGTTCTTCGCCCCCGACCCCATGGTGGCCGCCGGCGACACCTACTTCGTCAAGCCGCTGCTGCGCAATTTCCAATACGGCACCGAGTACTACGTGCTGGAGCTCGGCAACGACCGTTTCAGCTGGGTGAAGGGCGACCGCACCCATGTGGAGCGCCAGCAGCTGCCGCAGGAAGTGCACGACTTCTTCAGCGAGCTGTTCGCCAACAGCGACGACACCGCCGCCGACATGAAGAAGGGCGAGCTGGGCGCGCTGGACTACATCACCCTGGAAGGCCACATGGGCCAGTATCATGACCGCCAGTCCCGCAACGAGGTGAAGAAGGACGACGCCCTGCCGTGGTTCCGCTACGTGAACCAGGCCGTGAACGACTACCTCGTGCGCGATGACGCCACTCCCATCATCCTGTGCTGCGACGAGGAGTACGAGCACGCCTTCCGCAAGCTCTCCACGCTGCGCCACCTCCTGCCCGTCGGCATCAAGAAGGATCCCGCCGGTCTTGACGGCAAGGCGCTTCTGGAAGAGTCGCTGACCGTGATGGACGGCATCCGCGATGCGAACATCAAGGAAACCGCCGAGAAGTTCGGTGCCGATGCGGCCCACGGCAAGGCCTCGGACGACTTCGACGTCATCGGCATGGCGCTGGCCGAGCGCCGCGTGGGGGCGCTGTTCCTCGTGAAGGGCAAGATCCTCCCCGGCGGCTTCGACATCAACACCGGCACCGTCACCTTCGATGGGAACCCCAACCCAGTCGACGACGGCTACATCGACCCGGCCGCGCCCGACATCACCGACGCCTTCGCCCAGGCGGCACTGGCCCAAGACGCCCACATCTACATCGTCGAGCAGGATCAGATGCCCACCGACCAACCCGTCGCCGCCCTCTTCCGCTACGCGGAGTAACTCGCCCGACATCGCGACGAATAGCTATACTGAAAGGGAGCTCTTATGGGCTCCCTTTTTTCGCGCCTCGAAGGAGTCCTCATGACCGACCCCGCCAAATATGCCGGCCTCGCCATCAACCAGCCCGATGTGGCGCTCATCTTCGAGGGCGGCGGCATGCGCAACAGCTACACTGCCGGCATGGTGGTGGAGCTGCTCGCGCGCAACCTGAACTTCGGGCGCGTCTACGGCATCTCGGCCGGATCCAGCCATACGGTGAACTACCTGGTGCGCGACGCCACCCGTGCCCGTGCCTCCTTCGTCGATCTGGTGAAGTACCCGCGCTTCGGCGGCTGGGGCAGCTTCTTGCGGGGCACCGGCTACTTCAACAGCCCTTACCTTTACGAGGAGCTGATCGAGAACGCGGCCGCCGGCGACCCCATGGCCTTCGACTGGGACACCTTCGCCGCCAACCCGGCCGAGATGCATATCGAGGCCATGGATTGGAACACCGGCGAGACCGTCGCCTGGACCCGCGCCGATGTGAAAGACGCCCACGACCTGGGACTGAAAGTGCGCGCGTCGTCCACCATGCCCATCTTCATGCCGCCTACCACCATCGATGGGCGCACCTATATGGACGGCGGCATGGGAGATAGCTGGGGCATCCTGCTGAATGCCGCCCGCGCCGACGGCTACGAGCGCTTCTGCATCATCCGCACCCAGCCGCGCGGTTATCGCAAGCGCCCCATGAGCCGCGCCGCCCAAGCGCTCTTCCGCGCCGCCTTCCGCGCGCATCCCATCGTGGCCGAGCGCACTATCGCCCGCTGGCAGCCCTACAACGAGCTGTGCGACGAGATCGAGGCTCTGGAGAAATCGGGGTCGGCCTGGGTCTTCTACCCCGACACCATGGAGGTCACCAACAAGACCACCGACTACGACGCCCTCGTCCGCTCCTACGAGACCGGCCTCGCCCAGGCCAAACGCGATATCGGCTCCCTCATCGAGTGGCTCGGCTAAACCGCCTATAAAGCAAGAGCACCCCGCAAAGGAGAGTACAGGCAAATCGCCAGGTGCTCTTTCGGAAGCCGCGAAGACGCCATCCTAGGGGTAGAACGAACGACCTTTTAATATTGCTCAATGAACGAAGCTAAGTCACTGCGGCTATGGACATCAAGTTTTTGGTAGATGTTCTGTACATGGGTCCGCACGGTGTTCAGCCCCATACAAAGCTCTTCCGCGATTTCTTTGTTCCCACGTCCCGCAGCCAGCATTCCCAATACCTCAGCTGTGCGTGGAGGCAAGTGATACTGCGCCGCAATGCGCTCGCATTTGTGGTTGAGATACTCTTCTCTGGCTTGCTGAAGATCAAACGCAGAGCGATCAGTTACCTCAGGGGCTTCCTGAATCGATACCTGGGTCAGCTCCACAAGGTTTCCCCCCGAGAGAACTACCGTCGCGCAACACACCACGACTAGAACAAGAGCAACCCAAAGATATTCGCCCCCTTGGAAGCTGTAAATCGACTTTAGATAGCCTGCACCGAGCAAATACCCCGCTATCGACCCCGCCAAAAATGCGGCGCGGCCAAACGCAACGATACAAAGTGCCCGCTTTCGACCCACGAAGGCAGCCGCGGCAATGAGGCACCATGACAAAACATCGAGAACCAGGTAGAGCGCATTAGTCAGTTCGAACATCCAATGAGCGTCTACCCCGACCGCAAACACCAGAAGTAACGCAAAAACGCAGCTGACCACAACCAAATAGTAAACGCCACGTAGCATGGATACCGAGAGACCCTTAACTGCCAGCAGCATAAGCGACAAGCAGGAAACCAGGGCGAGGAACATCATCGAATGGAGATAACCCTCCTGAGAGGCGTCTAGGAACAGCACACGCCCCATGCCAGCCACAGCCGCAAACACGAAGAACGCCGAGAAGAACCGCCAGAAATCGACAAGCGATACGCGCAGTCCCCTCTCGCCTTCCTCAGCCTCGTCAGCTCGCTTCCCTCCCTTTCTATAAGGGCCAGTGAGCACCAGCGCCGTCGTTGTCATCGGGAGCAAAGCCAACACGAGCCCTGCTGATATCAGAGTGACGCACGAAACCACAAACCAAATAAGCATTGAGAGAACCGACGATGCCGAGATAAAGAGAAACGCACGCTTGGGCCCCTCTTCAGCAAGATCAAGACCAATCCTCACGGCAAGTGGAGCCATTCCCGCAGCCGAAACGCATGAGCCGAGGCCGAAGAAGAAGGGGGTCAAAAACCCTACGGAGAACAGCATGAGCAGCGATCCCGCAGTCGCAACAAGAGCGAAGCCGGAAATAGCCAGCGGAAGCGAAAGAACCCTCAACGTTCGACGAGGAAGGAACGCCGCTGCTACGAAAGCTGCCACAAGAGTCAGAGAGGGAGCCACGAAGAGAAAGATGCGCTCTACGGGACCCGCCGCATTGAAGCGAATCCACGACTCCCCGAAAAACGTCATATGGTACCAAGCCATATAAAACGCCAGGGCGAAGCAATGAATGCCGGGCCACTTCTTCCCCTCGTCCGACAAAGCCGCAAACAAACCGCCCATGCTCTTTGTAGATGCCGCGCCTCTCGCCAATTTGCCAGCACCTCCAAAGTATCGCCGGCTACGCACACTCCTTCAGGACGAGGAGACATGCCTCCAGCCCCTTCGCCCAATTAGCATAATACCCCGTTTTGTCCCGCTCCTGCAGCGACTTCGAAAAAATGGGAGTCCAGCGGGCAAGGTGCTCATCGGCAAAACGGGCCGCATCTGCAACGAGAGCACGGCCCTCCTCCTCTTCGTCGGCTAAGGCGGCTCTTAGACAGAGGGCGGAAAGAAAGCCAAGCTCGATGGCGATATGGTCATCGGCCACCTGTTGAAACTTATCGGCTACATAGCCAAGTGACTTATAGAAATTGCGAACATCGAGGGTACTTTCCTGAAAGAGGAGCTGAGGGTTGCCAACATACGTGGATTCCCAGGGAGAAACCTCGAGCGAAGGGCTTACGAATAAGCGATAGTATCCCTCCCCGATGCGCTGGAAGTCATTCTCATCTGTCAAAAACTGGTCCATAGCGCAGGCAATAGCCTCGTTGCCTCCCAACCCAAGAAGGGCAAGAGCTTCCTGGAAGGTATCTTCGCGCAACGCATTGACCTGTCCAACACTGGGCTCTGCGCCGAATACGCTCTGTAACACCTTCAGCACCAAACCGAAGGCAGCCGCCTTTTGCCGATCAAATACGCTTACGTCTGTGCTCATTGGCCTTTCCTTTCCTTCGGCTCGGTAGACAGTTCTCCGAACATTTTCAGATTTGAAAACTTCAGCATATGGAAGGCGACCGCGCACAATTGCAATCGCCTTCCATCTCGCACGCTCATTTCGCGAACACTCGCCTTCGCGGCTTTTCAAATCGCATCTTTCCAGCAAGCATCCCTATAGACGAACGCTGGCGATTCTCTTAATAGACGCTCTGAACAGTGAATTCTTCTTCAAGAGCACAGGCACGCGGGTTTATAAGCAGCGAAGGGTTCGTCTCGCTAGCGGAGGGCAGCACCGGAATCTCCGACACCAAGCCTTCGCCATGAAGAGCGCGCAGATCGTCCAAATCGCCGAACTCCAAGCAGCGCATCAGGCAAGAATCGACACAGACGGGGTTCCCTCCAGCGGCAGTTAAATCCGAACAACCGTCGCACTTACGGCTCACACTTGCCTCCGCGTCATATTGGGGTTGGCCATAGGGGCACGACATTACGCAAGACCGACAACCAATGCATACCTCTTCATCGATAGTTACCAGTCCCTGCTCGTTCTTCGCGCAAGCTCCCGAAGGGCAGTTGCTCACACACGCAGGGTCTTCGCAGTGATTGCAGCCTTCGGAAATGTGGAAGAATGACCCCTCGGGGAAGCGTCCCGCTTCTACCGTCACCACACGGCGGAACAACATTCCCACCGGAAGAGCATTCTTGTCCTTGCAGGCAATCTGACAGGTTCGGCAACCAATGCAATTGACTGCGTCGAAGTAAAATCCCATACGTCCCATCGTTACTCCTCCTCGTCTTTCTGGCATTCGGGCATCGCCACAGGACGCTCCCAATCTTCAGGGCTGCCATCCACCTTGGTCACCGAGCAAATCTGGGTGTTGTATCCCGAGACGCCCGTGCCGCCCGTCACCGAGCCGCACAGCGTGGCGCCGGATCCGCCTAGATCGTTTCCTTGCTCGTCCATCTCAAACCATCCTCCATGGGGTAGCCCAACCACGCCAGGCATGATGCGGTTGGTCACACAAGCCTGACGCACCACCCGACCGTAATCGTTCTCAACGAGAACCGTGTCGCCGGTCTCAATGCCTAACGACTCGGCATCTTCCAGACTTATGAACAGCGGGCGTTTGAATGCCTCGCGAAGCTCCAAGACGTTATCGAAGTGAGCGTGCGCTGTACGGGGGTAGTGAGGATTGAAGAGCTGGAAGGGATACGGGCCTTTTTCGCGTGCCTCATAGTTCGCAAATGTTGCCTTATAGCCGAACTTCTGATCATCGACGTATTCGGGCACGGGGGACACGACGCCCCATCCTGCGCGAGAGGTTTGCTCTTCCAGGCGACGACAGTACAGTTCCATCTTGCCGCTTTCGCTCGCGAGGGGATTTTCCTCGGGAGCAGTTCGGAACGCCTCGTATGCGATGTGCCCGTGATTGTCAGATTCAGAACGGGGTACGGTTATCACGCCCTGCTTTAGCGCGTCCCGGTAGGAAATCTTACCTTCTTGGGGCTCACCTTCCACGCCGAGGGCTGCGATGTCCTCTGCGGTAAAGGTAACAAGGGGCGAGAAGGTCTTTCCGTCGTCCTCAATAATCTGCGTCCCGGAAATCTGATAGAACGATTGCTGCTCGTCGGAGTACGGATAGGCCAAATCGGGGTCGATGCCCCAGCGCGCGAGGAGTTCGCGTCCAATCCACGTGACCGACTTCGACTCCCAGAGCGGATCACACACCTTATCGCCCAAGAAAGCCGCCTCTCGCCCCGTGAACATACCCAACTGGGGCGGCAGCTCCCAGGGCGAGCACACGGGAAGTACGATATCGGAGTACTGGGCGTTCGGATTGAACGTAAGCGCATGGGTCACCACAAAATCCATCTTTCGGTAGGCCTCGATACCCTTTATCTGGTCTTCCGTACGGCTGAGCATATTGAGCGAATAGTTGTAGATACAGCGAACATCAATCTCGCGCTCTTCGCCTTCGAGAAATTGGCCAAGGCCGTTGTACACGTAGCGACCCTCCAGAATCGCGGGCCACAGCAGCGGATCCTGAATACAATCATCAACGGGGTCGGGCACGCATGGCAACTTTCTCCAGCCCGGGTTGATGAGCGCATTGCCACCACTTGCCGAGGTGTCGCGCAAGCTGCTGCCGGTCATATGGCCCGACTTGCCGAAATGTCCACCGAGCACGCACCCCACTGCCATAAGAATCTGAGGAAGGTTATCTACGTCGTTACAGCGCCCCGGACCCCATCCACAAAGCAGGGCCGTCTTATTTTCCATACCCAGCACATAGGCAATCTCTCGAATCTTGCCTGCAGGAACGCCGCAAATCTCCTCTGCCCACTCGGGATTTTTGGCACAACCGTCATAGATTCCCAGAATATGGTCTTTGAAGTTCCTCTCGGTGTCGGCGCCCTCCGGCATGGATTCGGCATCGAAGCCGATGGAGCAGCGATTGACCACGTCCCAATCAATAAGCGGATTACTCTTGGGATCATCCTCGGTGATCATCACGTAGGCGCACGCCATGAGAAACGCGATATCAGTGCCAGGGCGAATGGGCACCCATTCCGCACCCAAGACCTCTGCCGTGTCCGTATGCATGGGGTCGATGCAGTAAAACTTGCATCCGGCGTCTCTCATGGGCACGAAATTCGCCCACAAGGTTGTGCCGTCAGAGCTCCAAGCAGGGTTCACGCCAACCATGACCGCGTATTCGCAGTTGCGTGCGTCAAGTCGATCATTAAGCATGTCGATGCCGCCACCAGCATTAGCTGTTCCAAAACCCACCAGTTCGGGAACGTTCTGGAAAGAGCCCGCCGAGCCCGTGCCGTAATGGGACACTTGACCGCCGTAAAGATTCAGCACATTGAAGAATTCCAGCCCCTTGATGAAGAAGTCAGGAAAATCGATGTACATTTCATAATCAACATAAGTACGGTTCGTGGGCTGTTGACCGCTTCCGAGAATGGCACGGTTTCCATAGGTTTCCTTGATGCGCGTTATTTCGTCTGCCACCATATCGAGAGCTTCGTCCCACGAGATGCGCTCCCACTCGTCAATGCCACGTAGGTCACCGTTGACGTTATCGCCGCCACCCGGCTGCCAGTGCTTCCGCTTCATAGGGAAGCGAACGCGGTCCTTCGAGAACACGTCAAACTTTCTCGAGCGGCCACGCAAGCAGGCGCGGTGCTGAGGATGATTGAAAGAATCGTCGTGGGTGTCGTCAGTTTTAAGCCTGAGGACGGTGCCGTCTTTCACATAGGCTTTGAGTCCACATTTGCCGCCGCAATGCGCCCAGCACACTACTGGCTTCCACTCCGGTTCAACTTCTTCCAACTCTCCTGTCTCTGCCATTCGGACGTTGTTTTCGGAGCACCCTAGGCTTGTAGCGCCCAAGGCAGCAACCGTGGCGGCACACGCGCCAATGAAGCCCCTTCGAGACAAATCTGACAATCTCTTCTCCGTATTAGACATAGTTCCCCTTTTCTCTCTACGGGATAAAGCGTTCTTGCAAACATCCCGGTTTGCAAGCGCCGACAATCCGCAAGATAGAACGCGGGGCTATACTTGTCCTCATCTATTCAGACGTTTGCGGGTTTTGGGACTAGTTCTTTTGGATGAGTCCAGTTTTGACCTGGGTTTTTTGTTATTTAGCTATAGTGAAGTTGCCGTCAATGCGACCATCTGATGGCGCGAGCGAAGGCAGCGACGAGGCGAACGCAATATTTAGAGCACCGTACTACTATCTCCCCAATGCCCTCGCTCGCTTCTAATGCCAACAAATAAGCACGACTAACCATTTCCAAATATCAAGGCTCGGTCATTCGCTATTGTTCGCAATGTCCATCCATTGCGTTCACGGACCACCCGTACGCGAACGCCAGCAAATGAAAGACTCGGAACCCTCATGAGCATCTATGATTTCAGCGTTAGAGTCTAAGGCGACACCGACGTGCCGCTGTCCAAATACAAGGATAAGGTGCTTCTTATCGTTAACACCGCCACCAGTCACGGTTTCACCCCACAGTACGAAGGCCCGGAGAAGACGGGCGCCGCCTGGATCTTCTATCCCGACAAGATGGAAGTCACCAACAAGACCACCGACTACGATGCCCTCGTGAAAATCCTACAAGGACGGCCTCGCCCAAACCCAGCGCGACATCACATCCCTCGTAGAGTGGCTGGGCTAAGCCGACCGAGAGCCGGCAATCCTCCGAAGACAAAAAAGGACCCCTCTCGTAAGCGGGGTCCTTGTGTTCAACCGTGATGGTTGGGAGAAGTCTTCGCGAAAGCGAATTTACTTCAGGGTCACAGCGGCGCCAGCCTCTTCCAGCTTCGCCTTGATCTCCTCGGCCTTCTCCTTGTTCACGCCCTCGGCGACAGCCTTCGGAGCGCCCTCGACGACCTCCTTGGCCTCCTTCAGGCCCAGGCCGGTGATCTCGCGGACAACCTTGATGACGGCGATCTTGTTGTCGCCGAAGCCCTCGAGCACGACGTCGAAGTCGGACTTCTCCTCGGCGGCAGCGCCACCCTCAGCCGGAGCGGCGGCGGCCACGGCCACCGGAGCGGCGGCGGACACGCCAAAGGTCTCCTCGATGTCCTTCACGAGCTCGGAAGCCTCGAGCAGGGACATCTCCTTCAAAGCCTCAATGATCTCTTCACGAGTAACAGCCATGTTAGTTTCCTTTCAAAGGGGGCCGGCACCTCTTCGCGCCGACCGTTATTTCTTCTTGCGTTACGCGACCCGTCTCAGGCCGCCCGAGCTGTTAGGCAGCTTCCTTCTGCTCGGCCACGGCCTTGACGACCTGGGCCAAACCGCGCGGCACACCGTTGATGGTGGTAGCCAGACCGCGAGCGACGCCGGAGATGGCACCGGCGATCTGAGCCATGAGCTGCTCGCGAGAGGGCAGAGAAGCGATGGCCTCCACCTCTGCGGCCGACACGGCAGCGCCTTCCATCAGGCCGCCCTTGATCTCAAGGTTCTCGTTGGCCTTAGCGAAGGTCTTCAGGGCCTTAGCCGATGCGGCCACGTCGTTGCCGGAGAACACGAACGCGCTGGGGCCGGCGAGCATATCGTCGAGCGTCGGCAGTTCGGCCTCAGCGAGCGCCAGGTGAACCAGCGTGTTCTTGTAGACCTTCATCACCGAGCCGGTCTCGCGAATGTCGCGGCGCAGCTGCTGCATCTCCTTCACGGTAAGGCCGCGGTAATCCACGACCCACATGGCGGAAACGCCGTCGAGATCCTCCTTGATGCTGGCGAGCATCTCCTTGTTCTGAGCGTTGGGCATGTTGTACGTACACCTCCTTCTCAAAGCTTTCCGGGTTCCGCACCTGTGCTGGGTGGGCCGCAAGCCTTAAGATGAGAAAAGCGGCCCCCGCCCATAAGACGGAGGCCGCAGAAATTCACGGTTGCGAATCTTCGACCACCTCGGCGGGCCGCTTTCGCGATTAAACCGAGCCGTTGCGCCAGGTGTCGCCCCTTCCGGAACGCCCCGCAGGCGGTTGCAGACTCGGTACCTGCTGTCTTAAGTAGCGGAACATATCTGTTCGTTGCACTGCCCACCTTTGGGCAGCTCGTCTATTCTAGAGCGAATCCCGCCCGTGTCAACGGGTTTTTCTCCCCTCTCCAAAAAACCCGCGCGAGCGGCAGCCTGCGCAGCCCGGCCAGCGGCAGCCTGCGCAACCCAATCAGCAGCAACCTGCAGTTGCTTACGAACGAAGGCCCAGCAGCTCGAACAGCTCCTTGCGGGAGTTGATGCCCATCTTCTCGTAAATGTGGCGCGTGTGGGCCTTGAACGTACCCTCGGCGATAAACAGCTCCTGCTGAATGACGCGGCCGGTCTTCCCCTCGGCCAGAAGCGCCAGCACCTCCTGCTCGCGAGGGCTTAGACGATAGGTGCGCGAGAACTCCTCCACGCGCTCGGCGGCGCGCTCCTCCTCGGCCGTGCGCTGCACGAGGCCGCCCTCCTCCAGGATGGACACGCCCCACTTGCTAGCCAGCTCCTTCTCGGAGAACAGCAGCACCGTGGCCGCCAAAATGAGTACCGACACGATGACCGTCACCGCCAGAGCCTCGGTGGACGCCGGCAGCCCGAGCATGCCCAGCGCATCGGTGGCGCCGCCACCAGCCAGCTGCAGCAACTGCTCGGCGTTCTTGATGGCCATGAACGCCACGATAGCCACACCCAAGCGCTTGGCGATGTCGAACAGCAGGAACATCACGAGGAAGGACATGAGCGAGTAGCTGATGGCGATGAGGTAGCTGGACGCCGCCGTGCCGAACAGACTCTCGGCCGGCACCAGCAGAAAGCCGCACACCATGAGCACCACGGGAGATCGGTACAGAAGCCCGATATTGAACCGCTTCGACGCGAAATAGGCCGTGGCGAACAGCACCGCCATGAGAATGAACGTCGAGGCCGACGAGTGCCTCCCCGCGCCCGCCACCAGCTGGTTCGCCCGCATGCCGTAGGCGAAGGCGTACAGGCCGTACAGCACGAACAGCTTCCACGGGTAGGAGAACTTCGGCACGCCCCGCTTGGGACGATCGGCCGCAGGCACATGCTCGTAGGCGCCCTGCAGGCACAGCGTCGCCAGCAAAGGCAAAAGCACGAGCATGGCCTGGGCCTGAAGGCCGACAAGCCCCTCGCAGAAGAACGTGATGACCGAGCCTAGAAGCATCGCGCCCGACAGGAACAGGAAGATGCGCAACAGACTGAAGGTGGCCAGCACTTCCGCGGCCAGCAGCAGGAAGAGACCATAGCCCACGCCCGCCGCCAGCGATCCCGCGACCATGAGCCCCAAGGACGCCCCCGGGATCCAGGCAGTCGCCACGCACAGCAGCGATGCAGCCGCCATACAGCCGGAGGAGACCGCCTTCACCACGCGATTCTCGTTCAGGGGCACCAGACGCCGGAACAGCAGCACCACGAGAATGCTGACGGCAATGAAAGCGATGTCGAACGTGAGGTGAGAATCGAAGTCGCTCGACGGCGCGCCCAGCACGCCCGCGCCCGACGTTCCCGTGAACGTCAGCGTCGCCCACGCCCGAGCGCACCCGTAAGCGCAGACGTAGCGCCGCCCGCCCCTCAAGAGCGCCCGACGATCTTCCGCATTCTCGCTCTTCACACTCAGCCCCTTTGCAACCCTCGTGTCAATCTCGCCCGTCTATTATGGCAGAAATTTCGAGTTGTTAGACATATCCTCTGTCTACGCCTGAACCTAACTGCGCTTTTTGTCTTTCAAAAGGCGGAAAGTCTTTTCCGAGCTCCTCTTTCGACGAAATCAGGCCATCCTCAGGGAACCGAATGTCTAACAACTCGAAATTATTCCCAGAAAACATGCCCCACATTTTCCAGAAGTCCCAATCCGTGGCAAGTCCCGCTTTTTCCACGTCCCCAATTCGGCGGAAACGGCAAAGCCGACGCCCGGTGAGGGGCGTCGGCTCAGAGGGAGGGTGAGAAAAGCGCCGTTAGCGAGTCTACAGGCCGGCGACGTAGCGGCCCGTGGCGAAGCCGGTGGTGATGGCGCGGCCCACCGACAGGCCCTCGATGTCCATGGGGTAGTTGCTGTTGCCGAAGAAGGGACCGGAAGCGTTTCCGACGGCGAACAGGCCCTCGATCGGCTTCATGTCGACGTCCAGGCACTGGAAGTTGCCGTCGCACCACAGGCCGTCCACCAGGGCGTCGATGTTGTTCGCGCCGCGCGGCACCGCGTAGCAGGGGGCCTCGATCGGCACCATATACTCGTCGCGCTTGCCGAAGTCCTCATCGCCGTTGCCGGCGGCCACCAGCTCGTTGTAGCGGTTGATGGACTCGACGATGGCCTCCACGGTGTAGTCGTGGGCCCAGCCCTCCTCGTCGGCGTAGGCGATCATGCCCTCGGCCAGCTCCTCCAGCGTGTCGCCCTTGATCCAGGCTTCGGGATCGACGTTGCGGTAGGCGTTGTGGATGGAGATGTCGGAGAAGTCCTTCCAGGCATCGTAGTGCTCCTCCCAGTTCGTGGGCACGATGGAGAAGAACTTGGCGGCCGTGGACTCGGCGAAATCGACTTCGGCCAGGTACTTGTTGGTGAACTCGTTCAGATAGCCCATGCGGCAGCAACCCTCGTCCATGAAGCGCTTGCCGTGACGGTCGAGGAACAAATACGGCATCTCGAAGCGCACCTTCGGGCCCTCGCCGTGCACCATCTTGGTGTGAGAGGCGGGGCACATCTGGGCGCCGGCCCACATGGC
Source organism: Adlercreutzia sp. CNCM I-6207 (assembly GCF_977072305.1). Classification (NCBI taxonomy): domain Bacteria; kingdom Bacillati; phylum Actinomycetota; class Coriobacteriia; order Eggerthellales; family Eggerthellaceae; genus Adlercreutzia; species Adlercreutzia sp. CNCM I-6207. The sequence goes on along the minus strand of NZ_CDRVLZ010000005.1, from coordinate 127,512 downwards.
GGCCTTCAGGCCCGTGCCGTTGCGGAAGTCGACGGCCTGATGCAGGCCCTTCGCGTCGGGGGTGTAGTAGTACAGCATCTCGGAATCGCCCACATAGTCGCCGGCGGCCATGATGACGCCCTTGTTGGCACGCAGCAGCACATGAGCGCCGTCCTTGGTCTCGCCGATGGCACCCGCCACGCGGCCGTCCTCCACGAGCAACTGCACGCAGGGGGTCTCGAAGAAGATCTCGGCGCCCTCGGCCTGCACGGCGTCGCCGATGACGAGCGCGCCCTTCTGATGGCCCTCGTCATGGAAGTAGGTGTTGGCATGGAAGAACACCTCATGCCCGTTGCAGTTCACCGTGTAGTCGTAGGGCTTCGACTCGCTGCCGCCCTTGGCCGCAGCCTCGGCCCACCAGGCCAGCGCCTCCTGGGAGTTGCGGGCCCAGGTCTCTACCTGGCCCAGGTTGGCGCGGTAGTCGCTCTTGTAGTTGATGAAGGACAGCACCGCCTTAATGCCGGCCTCGTTCGTCTTCGTCAGGTCGATGGAAGCGCCCATGTTGCCGGCGGTCTGCACGATGGACAGACTCTGCAGCGCGCCCACCGTGGCGCCCGCCTCCAAGGCGGCGTGCATAGCAGAAAGCCCCGACTCGCCCGCGCCGACGACTACGACGTCGTAGGTGTGCTCCTCGTCGAACTCGGTGATTTCGGCCGGCTTCTGCAAAAAGCTCGGGCCCACGTAGGTAGATCCGTCCTCGGCAGCGGCGGCGCCCGTGCTCGCCATCTTCTGCTGGGGAGCGCAGCCCGCGAGCGCGCCGGCTCCGGCAGCGGTGATGGCGGCCAGGCCACCGAACTTGAACAGGTCGCGGCGAGAAACATTCATTCCGTTGGTCATGATGGGTCCCTTTCCCTCACTCGTGACGCCGAGCTTCTCTGAAAGCTCGGTTGCAGCGTCCGTGCTGCGTTGGTTTGCGGAGAAGCTTTTCGCTTCGCCGCCGCAGCTCCCTCGCTGCACCACGCACTATGGACGCCTTGGCAAATCCACGCATCGACCAAGCGGGAAAAAGAAGTTTAAAGCTTTAAACCCTCCTATAAACCTTCATGTTGACCTGGGAAAACAAAAGCGAGCGAGATTGCTCCCGCTCGCTTTAAACCTTAAGAATTACGTTGGCTCCGAAGCGCCCCTAGGCCACTTTCTCGGTGTCCTCGCCAGAAGCAACGTCGGCAGGCGTCTGGGCGGCCCCGTTATCCTGCACCACATCGTCCTCGGGCTCGCCGGAGGCGTTCTCGGAGGCCTTGCCGCCCTCGCCCAGAATCTCATAGGCCGGGCTCACGTTGGAACCGGCAGCTTCCACGTAGGTGAAGTTGATCTCGTCGCCCACCTTATAGCCGACGATGTCCAGCAGCCCCGGCAGCGCGAAATCGAAGATGGAGCCGTCCTCCCCTTCCACGGTCAGGTAGAAGTGGGTGTTGCCCTCGATGACCGCCTGATTCATGGAGCGGATGGTGCCCTTCACCGTCACCACATCGGTCGCGCCGCCCTCGCCCTCGGCCACCACGCCGTTGGTGGCGAGCAGCGCCTCGTAGGCCTTCTGGGTGTCGGCCACCGTATCGCCCACGGCCACGTTCTGGTAGCGCTGGATGTCGATCATGGCGAACTTCTTCACCAGGCCCGCGCCGTCCTTCAGGGCCATGAAGTAGGTCGGCTGGTTCGACACGTTGATGAGCAGCGGGAACGTGGAGGTGTAGCGCAAGTTCTGCACCTGGCCCTCGGCGGACTGCATGGCAGAGTCCTCCGTGGCGCCCGAGACGCTGTAGAAGTGCGACTCCTGGGTGCGCTGGTTCACCAGCACGAAGCCGATGATGGAGTTGTCGGCCGTGGCCGAGGTGACGCCGGTGTACACCCACACGTCGTCGTCCTTGGCGATGTAGTTGTAGCCCAGCGTGCCGTCGGTGCCGGGCGTTGTGCGCACCACGCCCTCCTGGCCGAGGAACGAGTTCAGCCAGCCGTTGTTGTAGGCCCCCCACCAGTTGTACTGCTGGATGAGCAGCTCGGCGGGAAACACGCGGTCGACCCACTCGGGGCAGTCGGCCACGGCGAGGTCTTGGGTCTCGCCGGTGGTGGCGTCACACAGCACCACGCGACTGATGGTCTCGCCACCGAAGAGTCCGATGGTGAAATCCTTCACGGGACAGATCCACCAGGGGTGGCCGTCCTCATCGATTTCGAAGGACTTCTCGCCGAACATGTAGAAGGGGTAGGACAACTGCACGTGGCGGTCGATGTTGCGCACGAGCGGCTCGGACTGCGAGTAATAGATGGGGCTGTCTTCCAGACGCACGATCTCGGCGTCCTGGGTGGTCATGTTCACGAGCGCGTAGGCCGGGATGCCGCCCTCGCGGTTGGTGAACCACTTGAACAGGTCGGCGTAGCCCAAGGGGCTCACGCGAACCGGCGTGCCCTGGTAGTTGATCTGCGAGTACAGGTTCGACACCTCGAACTGGCTGACGTACTCGGGGATGGAGCCCATCTCGCGGTTGCCCAGCAAAATGGCGGAATCGCGGTCGATGACGGGAATCTCCGAATAGTTCACTTCCTTGATGTCCTGGGCAAACTCCAGCGTGTCGGTCTTCAGCACGTTGGAATACTTCTCGGCATTGCCCGGGAAGATCGCCATGGACATAAGGGCGCCAATGGCCACGAGCGCCACCACGGCCACGGGCACGAAGGACAGAATGCGGAAGGTCTTCGCCTTACCCTCGTTCTTCGTCACTTCCTTGGTGCCCGTCTTGTACTGCTTGGAGCGCATCCAGAAAACGAGGAACAGCGGCAGCAGGATAACGATGAAGACGAAGCCCCAGAAGTCCGTGGAGTGAATGTTGATGGCCGGATGGAACCACCAGTAGGCACCGGCGATGACGAGCAGCGCCAGCACGATGATGAGCGCCAGCCATTTCTTAGAAGGCAGGTGGAAGTCGTTGGCGAGGAACTCGAAATCGACCGTAGGGCCACCATGGCCGCCATCGCCGCCATAACCGGAGCCGGAGCCGCCATGGCCGCGACCGCCGCCGTTGCCCGCACCCCCGAACCCGCCGAAGCCTCCGAAGGGAAAGCCGCCCACACCGCCGCGCGAGCCCGACGCTCCCGCGCCGGCGCCCGAGCCGGAACCCGGCGTCTGCGGCCCGGACGACGCCGAATCCGACGCACCGGTGCCCGAGCCCACGCCATCGGTGTTCATACCCGACTGGCGCAACGCCTCAAGCAGCGAATCCAAACCAGATTGTGCCACGTAACTCATCCTCTCTTATCGGCCGCAGCGCACCGCGCGGCGACCTCGTCCTGGGGCCCCGTTGGCCCCGTAGAAGGTTTCGTGACACTATACAGGAAGGCCCCGCGCCAACACCCAACCCGTCAAATACCCGAAAGAAAACCACGGGCCTGAAGATTTTCTTCACTGCGACCTTAAAAGTCTACCTCCGCCCACAACTCCAGAAGCAATCCCTCGACACGCCGGAACACCCTCGTGTTGTTCGAAACGAGCGTCGCGCCATGGGCAAGGGCCGTCGCGGCAATCAGCAGATCGTTCGGCCCGATTATGCAACCGCGCCGCTTCAAGTCGGCCCGGACTCGCGCGTAGCAGGCGGCGCACCGGGAATCGAAGGGAATGATGTGCAGCGGCGACAAGAGGCTCTCTACAAAATAGCGGCCCTCTTCGGGATTGTTACTGTTCTCGGCCCCGTACAGCAGCTCGGCCTCGACGATAGCCGGCACGCCGAACAGATCCGGCGAGCTTTTCCGCATGATCTCCTGGGCCCGCGGCAGATGGCCCCGCATGATCTCGATGCACACATCGGAGTCGAAGAAATACATGACGGCCCCTTACGCGAACAGAACGATCTCGTCGAGGTCTCCCTCTTCCTCGGGGACGACGAACGTCGGATCCTTCAGACAGCCGTAGACGTTATCCCAGTAGCCCGACGGCCAGCCGCGCCCTTCCCCACTCTCGCGAATGAGCCCCGTCACGTACCTCGACATCGACTGATGCGCTCGAGACGACTTCTCGCGCAGCATTTCCATGGTCGGCTCATCCAGATACAAAGACAACTGCGGCATAGCGCACCTCCTGTATACTTGCAATTCAAGTATACTTGCAGCTATACTTGCTGTCAAACCCGAAGAAACAGGAAAAGCTGTCGACGCATCGCCGCATCGACAGCTCCCTCTTTGACGCCAGAAAGCAGAACGAGAAAGTTCCTACGAAATCGCGCGACCTAGCTCGCCGACGACTTCTTCCAGGCGCACCTTGGCCTCGGTGTGGGTGGCCATGTCGCGCAGAGTCACCTCACCCGCATCCAACTCGTCGGGGCCGAGGACGGCCACGCGGGCCGCACCCAGCTTGTCGGCCAGCTTGAACTGGCTCTTCAGCGAGCGCTTCTGGTGATCCATCTCGGTCGTGAAGCCGGCGTCGCGACATTCCTGTACGAGCGCGAAGGCCCGGGCGCGCACGGAATCATCGACGCAGGCCACGAACAGGTCGCACTTCTGGGCCCGCGGGAATTCCACGCCGGCCGCTTCCAGGGCCAGCACGCAGCGCTCGAAGCCGAGCGCGAAGCCGAGACCCGGCGTGGGACGGCCCCCCACCTCCTCGGCCAGCTTGTCGTAGCGCCCGCCGCCACCGATGGCGTTCTGGGCGCCCATGCCGTTGTCCACCTGCACCTCGAACACCGTACGGGTGTAGTAATCCAGGCCGCGCACGAGCTTGTAGTCCTCCTCGTAGACAACCCCGGCGCCATCGAGCAGAACCTTCACCGCATCGTAGTGCTCGCGGCACTCGTCGCACAAGTGGTCGGTGATCTTCGGCGCGTCAGCCATAATGGCCGCGCACTGGGGATTCTTGCAGTCGAACGCCCTCAGCGGATTCACCTCGGCGCGCGTCATGCAGGTGTCGCACAGCTCGTCGGCGTGCTCGTCCATGTAGGCGCGCACGAGCTCGCGGTAGGCCGGACGGCACTGCTCGCAGCCCATGGAGTTCAACAGAAGGCGCATGGAATCGCGCGGGATGCCCACCTTCTCGTAAAAGCGCATGAGCATGATGATGGCCTCGGCATCGATCGTAGGCTCCTCGGCGCCCAGGCACTCCACACCCACCTGATTGAACTGGCGCTGACGCCCCTTCTGCGGGCGCTCGGCGCGGAACATCGGGCCTGCGTACATGAGCTTCGCCGGGGCCGCGCCCTGCGGCACCAAATCGTGCTGCACTACGGCGCGCACCACACCGGCCGTGCCCTCGGGGCGCAAGGACAGGCGGCTCTTCGCCTTCGGGGCCTTCCCCTCTTCCACCCAGCGACGCAGATTCTCACCGGAAATGGCCGTGAACATCTCCTTGGACACCACATCGGTCGCTTCGCCGATGCCGCGGACGAAGAGCTCGGTCTGCTCCATGATGGGCGTCTCGATGGGCAAATACCCGTAGGCGCCGAACACCTCGGCCGCCGTCTGCTTGAACTGATTCCAGAACAGCGCCTCGTCAGGCAGAAGATCGCGAGTCCCCTCGGGAGCGTTAATGGCCATGGTGATATCCTTTTTCGTCGACGGGGCTTTGCGGCCCTGGTAAGTGAAACTTCGGGTATTGTAACGCAGAAAGGACGACCCCGCAGGCCGCCCTTTCCCAATGGTTTTGCAAGTTTAATCCCAGCGGCGATGGCGGCGAGCCGACAGGCCGACGAAACGGGCGAGGCGCTACAGATGCTCGACCACCAAGTCGCCCATCTTCGCGGTGCCCACAACCTTGTCGACCGGGGTCTCGGCGTCCTTGATGTCGCCGGTGCGCCAACCGGCGTCCAGCACCTCGGTGACGGCGCGGCGGATGTCGTCGGCGGCCTCGCCCATGCCGAAGCTGTAGCGCAGCATCATCTCCACGGAAAGGATCTGTGCCAGCGGGTTGGCGATACCGCGCCCGGCGATGTCCGGCGCGCTGCCGTGGCTCGGCTCGTACAGGGCCACGCCGTCGCCCAAAGAAGCGCTGGCGAGCATGCCCAGCGAGCCCGTGATCTGGGCGGCCTCGTCAGAGAGAATGTCGCCGAACATGTTCTCGGTCACCACCACGTCGAAATCGGCGGGACGGTTGATGAGCTGCATGGCCGTGTTGTCCACCAGCAGGTCCTCCAGCTCCACATCGGCGTAGTCCGCGTCGTGCACGCGATGCACGATCTCGCGCCACAGGCGGCTCGTCTCCAGCACGTTGGCCTTGTCCACACTCGTCACCTTGCCGCGGCGCTTGCGGGCGATTTCGAAGGCCTGGCGGGCGATGCGCTCGATCTCGTACTCGGAGTACTCCAGCGTGTCGTAGGCGCGCTGGCCCGGCGCTCCGTTCACGCCGGCGGCCGGCTCGTCGTAGAAGCGCTCGCGGCGACCGAAGTACAAGCCACCGGTGAGCTCGCGGACGATCATCATGTCCACGCCGTCGACGATCTCCGGGCGCAGCGTGGAGGCGTCGGCCAGAGCGTTGAAGATCTGCACGGGACGCAGGTTGGTGTACAGGCCCAGCTCCTTACGGATGCCCAAGAGCCCCTGCTCCGGGCGCGGGGCGGCAGGATCGGTGGTGTCCCACTTAGGGCCGCCCACGGCAGCCAGCAGCACCGCGTCGGAGGCGCGGGCCGCATCCAGCGTCGCCGTCGGCAAGGGCTCGCCTGTCGCATCGATGGCCGCACCGCCGATGAGCGCGTCGGTGTACTCGAAGGCGGTGTCGTACTTCGCACCCACGGCGTCCAGCACCTTCACGCCCTCGGCAATGATCTCCGGCCCGATGCCGTCGCCGGCAAGCAGGCAAATCTTGTAGGTAGTCGTCATGCTACGCGTCCTTTCCGAGCTTCTTCTGCCAGCGGGGCACGAGGCCTCCCGCGTTGATGATCTCCATGAGGAACGGCGGGAAAGGCTGGGCCGTGAAGGTCTCGCCCGTGGTCTCGTCGGTGATGGTGCCCGTATCGGCGTCCACGCTCACGACATCGCCGTTGCTGATGGCGTCCACGGCCTCGGGGCATTCCATGATGGCCAGCCCCGTGTTGATGGCGTTGCGATAGAAGATGCGTGCGAAGCTCTTGGCGATGACCACGTCCACCCCGGCCGCCTTGATGGCGATGGGGGCGTGCTCGCGCGACGAGCCGCAGCCGAAGTTCTCGTCGGCCACAATGATGTCGCCGGGCTGCACGTTGTTAACGAATTCCACGTCCAGATCCTCCAGGCAGTGGCGCGCCAGCTCCGCCGGGTCGGAGGTGTTCAAATAACGGGCGGGAATGATGACGTCGGTATCGATGTCGCGCCCGTAGCGGTGCACGGTTCCCTTGAATTTCATGGGGCTTCCCTCCTACTCCGCCGCGTCCGCGGCATCTTCCAAATCTTCGGGAAGGCCGATGTGGCCGAGCACGGCCGAGGCGGCGGCCACGGCCGGCGAGGAGAGGTACACCTCGCTGGTGGGGTCGCCCATGCGGCCGACGAAGTTGCGGTTGGTGGTGGCGATGGCACGCTCCCCCGCAGCGAGGATGCCCATGTAGCCGCCCAGGCACGGCCCGCAGGTGGGGGTGGACACGGCGCAGTGGGCGTCGATGAAAATGTCCATGAGCCCCTCGGCGATGCACTGCTGGTACACCTTCTGGGTGGCGGGGATGACGATGCAGCGCACGTCCGGATGCACCGTGCGGCCCTTGAGCACCGCCGCGGCCTGACGCATGTCGGCGAGGCGTCCGTTGGTGCAGCTGCCGATGACGGCCTGGTCGATCTTCACGTCGCGGGCCTCGGCCACCGGGCGCGTGTTGGAGGGCAGATGCGGGAAGGCCACCGTGGGCACGATGTCGGCGGCGTCGATTTCGATGACCTGGGCGAACTGCGCGTCCGCATCGGAGTAGTAGGCGGTGTAGGGCCGCTCGGCGCGCTCGTCCAGGTAGGCGCGGGTCACGTCGTCCACGGGAATGAGGCCCGCCTTGCCACCGGCCTCGATGGCCATGTTCGAGATGGAAAGGCGCTCGTCCATGGGCATATTCTCGATGGCGCTGCCTGTGAACTCCATGGCTTTGTACAGGGCGCCGTCCACGCCGATCATGCCGATGATGTGCAGGATGACGTCCTTGCCCGTGACACCGGGGGCCAGCTCGCCGTTGATGACGAACTTGATGGTCTCGGGCACCTTGAACCAGGCCTTGCCCGTGGCCATGCCCACGCCGGCATCGGTGGAGCCCACCCCCGTGGAGAACGCGCCCAGCGCGCCGTAGGTGCAGGTGTGGCTGTCGGCGCCGATGATGAGGTCGCCCGCGCCCACGACGCCCTGCTCCGGCAGAAGCGCGTGCTCCACGCCCATGCAGCCCACCTCGTAGTAGTGGGTGATGCCCTGCTCGCGCACGAAATCGCGCACGATCTTGGCTTGCTCGGCGGACTTGATGTCCTTGTTGGGGGTGTAGTGGTCGGGCACGAGGGCGATCTTGGTCGGATCGAACACCTTGTCGGTGATCTCGCGAACGGTCTTGATGGCGATGGGGGCCGTGATGTCGTTGGCGAGCACCAAATCCAGATCGCATTCGATCAACTGGCCTGGCTCCACCTCATCCAGCCCCGCATGGGCGGCGAGAATCTTCTCCGCCATGGTCATGGGACGAGTCAAGGGATACTCCTTTGCGCGCGGTAAACATTACTCTCACACTCGGCTATTGTAGCACCGTGTGTTTTTCCACTTGGTTTCCCTGGGCCTAAGTGCGAGATTTTCCACGCAAAAGCACTCGTCGCCTTTTTCGGGCCCTTCCCCATCCCTCTTTTCGGAATTCTCGCAGTAAATGCCAGTTCGACCCCGAAATGGCCGGCTTCCATCTGTCCCTTCTGCCATTTCTGCCCTCAACTGGCATTTTTCTGCCGCTTCAGGCCCGTAATGGCAGAGAGCTTCCGAACGTATCGACCATTTCGGGGTCGAACTGGCATTTGGCGGGAAGATTTCGAAAACGAAGCCAGCCGCTAACGTAAAAAGCCGCGGCACCCGCAGGGAGGAACGGGTGCCGCGGCGTCTCGAAGATGGCAGTCGCTAACTTACTTCTCGGCCAGCATCTTGCCGACCATACGGCCGAAGGTGGCGCAGCGCCCGGCGTTGAAGCCGGCGGCCAAGTTCGGGTAGGTGCCCGCGTAGTAGCAGCCCTGGTCGTTGCCGACGACATAGACACCCTCGATGGGGGCGCCGTCCTCGCCGTAGGGCTGCAGATCGTCGTTTACCTGGATGCCGTCCAGCGTGCACAGCGTCAGGCCGCAGTTCTTCACCGAACCGTAGAACGGCGGCGTCTTGATGGCCGACAGGCGGAAGGCCTCCTTGCCGAACTGCGGATCGACGCCGGCCTCGTAGTTCTTGGTTTGCTGGGCGCAGGTGTCCAGGAACACCTGCTTGTCATCGCCCGTAAAGCCGAGCTTGTCGGCCAGCTCCTCAAGGGTATCGGCCTTCTGGATGAAGCCGGCCTCGACGAAGGCCTCCATCTCGGGCTCGATCCACTCCTCCAGCATCCCGGGGAAGGCGTCGTGGTCGCTGCCGCCCTCGGGCTGCATGTAGATGGTGGAGCAGCCCACCGTGTGGAAGACGGGGATGTACTGCTTCCAATCGCCGTCCCAGATCTGATGCCAGTAACGCTCAGCCGCAGGGCGCTTCGACGATGCGTTCATCACGTAGTCGTAGGGAGCGCTCTCGTTGTGGAAGCGCGCGCCGTGTGGATCGACCCGCAGGAAGGGCTGGGAGGCGTAGAAGAAGTACCCGTAGGAGTCGCCGCCGATCTCATAGGGATGCGCGATCTCCTGATCCGCCGTCAGCAGGCAGCGGTTAAACGTGAGGGAGGTGTGCACCTCATCCATCTTCGCGCCGGCCCACATAAGCGCCTTGATGCCGTCGCCGGTGCAGGAGGGGAAGGCGTCGAAGGTGCCCAGGCACGAGTAGCGCGTGGGCTGCAGGGCCTGGTACATGTCCTGATTGCAGGCGTAGCCTCCCGTGGCCACCACGACGCCCTTGGCGGCATTGATGCGGATCATGCCGTCCGGCCCTTCGGCATAGGCGCCCACTACCTTGCCGTCTTCCACGATGAGGTTCTTCATGGGCGTGTTGAAGCGGATCTCGCAGCCGTCGAAGGAGGTGAGGTAGTTGTTCAGGCACTCGGACACCTGCGGCTCGCGCTCGGCGTAGCCGGCACCGTCGCGACCGTTGGTGCCGTGGCCGGTGGGCCAGTCCTTGTAGAAGGTGCCCTTGGGCATGTTCCACTCAAGCTGAACCTCAAGGCCGTCCTTGGCGATGACGTCGGCGTACCAGTCGATGGCCTCTCCGGAGTTCTCGGCCCACTTGCGGTAGAGGGACGAGTGCACCTGGCCGTCGGCGTAGCGATCCATGTCGTTCATGATCTCCATGGGATCGATGGCGGCCGCCTCGCCCACCTCCTGCTGGAAACGGGAGTTCACCGCGCCCAGTGCCGAGGAGCGCACGCCGTTGCCGGCGGACGACTTCTCGATGAGCAGCGTTTTGGCCCCGTTCTCGGCGGCAGCGCACGCGGCGAAATAGCCCGACGTTCCCGCGCCGATGACGAGCACGTCGCACTCGATGGTCTCCGCGCAATCACCATCGCTGATGGCGGGCGCTTCGCCGAGCCAGTCGGGCGCGCCGGAAGCCGAGGCGGTGTCCTCTTCGGTCGCAGCTCCCTCGGTCGGCGCCTCCGCCGGCGTCTTCGGGGAGCAGCCGGCCAGAGCGCCTGCAGCAGCCAGCGACCCCAGGGCGGCGGCGCCGGTCAGAAACGAGCGGCGGGAAAGCGAAGATTCAGTCATGATAGTTCCTCCTTTAGCTCCTTCGGCCGTGGTGCTGTTTGTCGCAGAGGCCCATCCCCTGCGAGCGCAACCGAACGTACCCGGCCGAAATCCCTCCCTTGAGATTTCAAGGTGGACTCAGTGTGGCACCGACAACATAGACAAACATCGCCTAAAGGCTGGGTTTTCATCCGTTTTCACCTACAATAGGTGAGGGTGATAGACCCCATGGAAGCCTATGATGGTTCCGCAAGAGCGCTTTCAGGGAGGGAACGTGACGAAACCGAAAACGAAAGCAACGGCACAAAGCTTGACGAGACTCGAGAGGACGCTGAAGGTGCGCTATCTCGGCATCGGATTTCTCTGGGCGTGGGTCTACGGATCCTTCGAGACCTTCGCAGTCTTTCCGGAGCGCGCGGGCATCGGCATCAACGCCGACAGTTCCTGGCTCGCCTCGGCTGTCGTTGTGACGCTCACGCTTTTCGTTTTGGGATTCGTCCTAGGGAGGCGCCAGACCATGGCGCCCCCCTGGCTCACCGTCGCAGCGGGAGTGGCAACGGCGGCAGGAACGCTTCTCTCGGGACTGGCGGCCGCCGAGGGGATTCTTGCGCCAGCAGTGGTCAGCGGCGCGCTTACGGGGCTCGGCACGGGCGCTCTTTACGTACTGTGGGGACAGGCCTTGGCAGCGCTGGACATCGAAAGCTCCGAAGTCGCCATCCCGGCTGCTTCCCTTATCATGCTCGGCTGCGCTTTGGTTCTCCCCTACTTGCCAAGCACCGTCGGCATCCTGGCGACCGCCTCTTTGCCTCTCGCGTCGGGCCTTATGCTGCTGGCCACCTATCGAGATATTCCACCAGTTGAAAACGCAAGCGTCGCAACAGACGGCCTGCGCCGGCCGGCGCTCTTTACCCTCGCCCGCATCGCCGCGCTGCTTTTCCTCTCATATTTCGTCATCGGATGCTCTGGCGCGCTGCAAGCGAACGCCGACGCGCCCTTCATTGATTGGGGCATCGACATCGCCACCGTCATCGGCTCAATCTGCGGCATCGCCCTCGTGGTCGGCATCGTACTGTTCGCCGCACGTCCAAGTTTCGACGGACTCTTTCGGCTCATTGCCCCGCTCGTTGCCATCGCCCTTGCCCTCCTGCCGTGGGCAGATCTGTGGGCCGTTGCTCTCTCCACGAGCCTTGTTGCCATTGCGGACACCACGCTTACCATCGCCGCAGTGCTTTTCGTGGTGACAGCGGCCAAAAGCAATGGGGCAAAAGCAGCTCTCGGCATCGGCGTAGCGGAAGGGTCGCTGCAGCTGGGTGTTCTGGCGGGCAACCTCGCCGGGCGTGCCTTGAGCGAGATGACCTCCATCGAGCCATTGGGGTTGTTCGCCATCGCCCTGGGTCTTTTGGTCGTGTTTTCCCTCTCCTGGCTGGGATACCCCACCAACCGCTCCTCTGTGCTTGAGATCTCCGCTGCTCACAACACCGCTCCGCGCAATGAGGCCGTCCTGCCGATTGGCAGGATCGACAAGCCAGATGACCCCGGCGAGGCAGGCAGCATCACCTCTAGCGCCGACACGACCATCGACGGCATCTGCCAGCGCCTCACCGAGGAGCACGGTCTGTCGGGCCGCGAGGCGGAAATTCTCGGCTACCTGGCGCGCGGGCGCAGCCAACCTTACATCCGCGAGGAGCTGGTGCTTTCGAAGAACACCGTGGCCACCCACGTCAAGCATATCTACCAGAAGCTTGGCGTTCACTCCCGTCAGGAGCTGCTCGACCTGTTCGAGTAGCTACTCCTGCAGCGCGGAGCAGAGGGCGTCGAGCAGCGTAATGGCGTAATGCTGGGCGGAGCGCTCCGGGCCGGCTTCCAGCCAAACGGTGCCGGGGAGCAACACCGACACGCGGGGCCAGCTCGCATCGCGGGCCACGTCGACGGCCGAGGCCAGACGCAGCGCCAGCGTACCTTCCTCCTCGTAGGACACCAGCGGCACTCCGACCTCGGCATCCGTCGCTTCCAACAGCACGTGCACAAGCATCATTGACGCATCCGGCGGTACCGACAGCGCATCGGCGCTGATGATCTTGGAGGCCGGGTTGGTCGCCTGGGCCACGTTCGACATGCGCGAAGCCACGGCGCGGGAGAACTCGTCGGTGCCGAACAGGCACACGGCGTTGCGTTCCAGCACGTCGGCGGCGCGGGCGAAGCCCAGATGGCGCACGGGCCCGTGGGTCGCCTCCTTGCCAACCCAGGAATGGGCCAGGTTGCGCAGAGCCGCGTAGGTGTAGGCTCCGGCAATGCCATCGGAAGGCAGCCCCAGGTTCAGCTGGAAGCGACGCAGCGCCTCCTCGGTATGGGCGCCGAAGATGGCGTCACGTGTACCGTAGAAGAACCCGAGCGCGCCGAGCGCCTGCTGCAATTCCAGCACGTCATGACCGTGGAAGTAGGGCATGCGCAAGTACAACGTGCGGTCGCCCAAGTTGTAGGTGGCATCCACCAAAGCGGCCCACACCTTCTCGGTCACATCCTCACTCGGCGGCAGTGCCGACGCGGCAAGGAAATCAGCCAATGCGGCGGCGGTAGCGTCGTCGAAGGTGCCAGTGATGGCATCCTCGGGAAGGTGCCCGATGCGGGCCAGGCGCGTCTGCACGTCCTCGACGGCAGCGCCGGTGTCATTTCTTTTGATAGGCTCCATGTTACTTCAACCTGTTCACAAACCAGTCGGCCATGGATACGAGCAAATCGCGATACGGCGAGGGAGGCAGCGCCCCGGCCAGTCGCGCCTTAGCATTCAGCGTAAGATCCTCAGCGAAGGTGCGGGCGTAGTCGATGGATCCCGTTTTCTCCATAATGGCCACGGCCTCGGCGAGCACCTCCGGATCGCGCTCCTTCGAGGACAGAATCTCGACGAGACGCTCTCGGGCCGCAGGCTCGGTGTTCTGCAGAGCGTGCACGACAACGAGCGTGCGCTTTCCCTCAGTGATGTCGCTGCGGAAGTCCTTCTTCTTGGCCTCGTCAGTGCCCACGAGGTTCAGTAGATCGTCCTGAATCTGGAAGGCGAGGCCCGTGTCAAGCCCGTAGCTGCGCAGGGCCTCCACCACCTCGTCGGAGGCGCCCCCCACGATGGCGCCCACGGCCAGCGGCACCGCGCCGGAATAGTGGGCCGTTTTGTGGATGGCCATGGTGAGGTAGTCCTCGGGCGTGATGTCGTAGCGGCCGTCGCGGGCCCAGCCCAGATCGAGCGCCTGGCCCTCCACCGTGCGGCAGGTCATGGCGATGAGCTCCTTGATAACGCGCACCTTCACGGCGTCTTCCAAAAGCGGGTCGTTCACCACCGGACCGTTTACCATGGAAAGAGCCAGATCCCCCATGTTGATGGCCAGCCCCAGCCCCTCGGTAAGGTGCAGGCAGGGCTCGCCGCGGCGCAGCTCGGCCTCGTCGGCGATGTCGTCGTGGATGAGGGCCGCGGAATGGAAGTGCTCAATGGCCGCGGCGGTGGTGGCGGCACGGTTGGGGTCGCCGCCCACGGCCAGACAGGCCGCGAAGCAAATGAGCGGACGATGACGCTTGCCCGCGTTCTCGCTGTAATGATAGAGCGGATCGTACAGGTAGCGGTCCATATCCCCGTGAGTCCCATGGGGAATGTAGCTGTTGATCAGCTCCCCGACCGGATCGGCGTAGGCTTTCAAATAGTCTTCGAACGTGGCGGGCGTCTCTTCGACGCTGGCGAGGATTTCTGAGATGTTCTTCATAGCGCTTTCTTGCCAGAGGGCGGTCGTTTCAGCATCGAACCATAATACCACGGGCACCAAGGCCCGCGCCGCGCGATCAGCCCACCGACAAGAATGTAAGATTTGGCGGCGAGGAGCGACGCCGGCACCATGGCCCTAAGCAGCGTAAGGGCACGACTGCCCTACAGATCGAACTCCCGAAAGAGCTCGTCTCGCCGGACGGGATCGGATGCCGCTTGCGCGAGATCGTCGACGCGGCCGGCCTCGATGAGCCGGGACGCCAGGGCGGCGAACCGCGCGGAGCCCTCCTCGAGGCCTTCTTGGCGGCCTTCTTGGCGGCCTTCCTCGCGCGCCTCCTCGCAGGCGATGCGGCCGTTTATGCGCTCGCGCCGCGCGGCGTTCTCCACGATCGTGCTCACCGACCACACCTTGTCCACCCACTCTCGATCCTCGTTGGCCCGCCCGACCGCCTCCTCTATCTTGCGCGAGAGCGAACCCAGGGCCTTGCCCGTCTGGGCATATCTTAGCAGATCGAGCAGGTCCCCGCCCGGCGCGTCCTCCCACGCCCGGGCGTTCAGCGCGAGCCAGTGCGAGGCATTCCCGAGCCGCAATTCGGGGACCTCGTCGCATCGGCGCTCGAGGTGGTAGACGGGCAGGTCGTACCCGAAGGGATCCTGGCTGCACAGGAAGACGACGAAGCTCTCGGGCAGCCGGTCGTAGTCGTCCCCGGCGGGAAGCTCCCTCACGTCCAGGACAGCCTGGTAGTACCGGAAGCGCTTCCCGAGCAGGGGCTCCCGCTGCGCCTGCATCTCCAGGTCGTAGACCCGCTCGCCCGACCCGCGCTCCCTGGCGTACACGTCCATGCGGACGCCGTGGCTCTCCGGGGCGGGGTCGAGCACCTGCTCGGCGTTCAGGTAGTCGATGCGCACGGCCTCGATGCCCAGCACGGCCCTGATGACATCGCGACATATCGACTCGTCGGTCATGACCCTCCCGAACATCCAGCTGTTGGTGAAATCGACCCTTCTTTGGCGCTCCCGCATGACTCCTCCTCCATCGGACTTGCAGCATGAGCCTAACAGAGCCGAGCCGTAGAAATGACGCGGGAATGTCCCGTTTCGTTCCTCGCGCCGACCGCAGTCGCGTCGCAAAATGAAGCGGGCCCCGGCGAAAAAAGCCAGGGCCCGCTCTTGGGAGACTATTCGATTCGTATCAGCTAGACGGCGCAGTCCCCGGTCTCGAGATCGAAGCCCGATGCAGCATCCAGGGCACCGACCGCTGCAACAGCGCGGCGGTCGACAAACGCCCGGCGGACGCGCAGCACGGCGTAGGCGCCAAAGATCACCGTGTACATGACCACACTTGCCACAGCGGCCTCGCCGCCCTGGCTCGCCGCCGGCGCCAGCATCAGCATGAGGTGCACGTACACCAAGCCGAAGAACACATAGGCCCACCGCTGCAGGCGCTTCCAGCTATCGGTGCGCATGCGGCGCTTTACGAAGGCGAAAGAGGTCACGCCCAGCACCAGCAGAAGCACGAGCAGCGCGAGCGCTACCACCAGGGCGCTCACCACATTCACCCCCAGCGTGCCGCCGAGTCGCGGAGCGTAGGAGCCCAAATACACCGCCATATGCCCGCAAGCCAAAATGCATGCGATAATGGACAACTCGCTGCGCACCGGCTTAAGCCACTGATGCACCTTCGATCCCTTGGCGAACACACCGATGTACATGACCACCACAAACAGCGCCAGCGACAGCACACACTTGCCCATGAGCAGCGTAAGCGGCCCCATTACAACACGGGGGAGCAGCCCCTCGACGCCAATGACGTAGGCCACGTCAGCCGCCACAGCCAGTACGTAAAACGCCACCGGCCACTTATGCAGCGGCGTGCGCAGAGCCAGGCAAGCCGCCACCGTCACCGCCAAAACCATAAGGAATGTCATTGCTTGCTCCTCACCCTCGCCTATGCCGCACGCTCAGCAAGCGTTGCCAGCAGAAAACGCCCGTACGCCGCCAGCGCGCCATAGAAGCGCTCGGCCGCCGGGTCCACCTTGCCCGCCTGCGCGAGGCGTTCGACCTCTTCAGCCGTGCGCGTCAGGAAATCCGGCAGCCACAAAGCCGCGTGGTCTCGAACGAAATCAGCAACCCGACCCCGCCAAAGCGCCACGGCCTCTTCATCTTCCGCCTCTAAAGAAGCCGCCTCGCTGCCAAGGAGAAACGAGAGGAACGCCCATTCGTTCCACGCGCTGTCGCACGGCTCGGTCTCGGCGTCCTTCGGCAGAACGCCGCTCTCACGCATGGTTTTCTCGACACGCAGGGTCAGCGCCGTACGGAACAGCGCCGGCGCTCCGGGCAACCCCTCGCGAACGTGCACAAACGCGCTCTCGTAGGGAAAAATGGCCACTCCGCTTCCTTGGCGCGCGTACAGCAGCGACCATGCGCGGCGCAATGCGGCCCCGAGCGCCTCAGCATCTTCGTCGGCAGCGCACACGAAGCCTTCGCAAAGCGCCTCAATGTCACCAGCGCGCCCGTCATCACGCGCTGCCGCCACGTCTTTCGCGCAGCCAACCGCGTCGTCGTGCACCGATCCGCTCGCCACCGCTGCCGCCACATCGTTGTCAGGAAAGCGCGTCAGCGCGCTCATCAATTCGCAACCGTCGGCCAAGCCGACAACTTTCCTCATATCCTCTGCGCTCACGAAGCCTCCTTACAAAGAGGCGGGCGCCGTACTTTCCGACGCCCGCCCTGCCGTTTCCAGATACGCGCTTACTTCAAGTAGTAGACACTCGGGTTCGTCCCCGCCGACTCCAGCATGAGGTGATAGTCGCGGCCCTCGATGGCCTTCGACACCTCAGATTCCGGATCGTCCAAATCGCCCCAGTAGCGGGCGCGGGCCGGGCACAGCTGCATGCAGGCCGGCACATCTCCGCGATCGACGAGGTTCTTGCAGAACGTGCACTTCTCCACCGTCCCGGCCTTGTGGGGCGGGGCGTCGAACTCGCCGACCTCAACCTCAAGGTAATACTCGGGGTTGTCGCTGATAAGGGTGCGGACGCCCTCGTAGGGGCACGCCTTGATGCAGGACTCGCACCCGATGCACAGATCCGTATCAACGAACACGATGCCGTCCTCGCGCTGCTGGGTTGCGCCAGTGGGGCACACGCTCAGGCAGGCCGGATCAGCACAGTGCTGGCACTGCATGGGCAGGAAGTTCAGCGTGCAATTGGGGAAGGTGCCGCCGGCGTTGTCGTTGGCAAGGGCGCCGCGGGACACGGCGGTACCAATGGTGTCGAAATCGTCATCGGTCTTGGTGTACACGACGTTGTACGTCAGCTCCTTCGGCAGATTGTTCGCTATCTTGCACGCCGCAGCGCACGCCTGGCATCCGATGCAGCGACGAAGGTCGATCGCCATTCCGTATCGAGTCATCTATCTCAGCCTCCCTAGAGCTTCTCGATGGCCACAGCGCAGTCGAAGTAGGACTGGTTTCTGCAGGCCTGGTTGTATTCGTTGAAGGTCGTACGAGCAAGGTCGCCGTCAATGTGCTCGCGCGTCAGGAAGCTGCGCGGGCAGTGAACCGCCTTGCGCTGCTCACCGGGATTGAGGACGGCCAGCATGGTAACCGATCCGCGGTCGTTGTAGAGACGGACGGTATCTCCCTCTTCGATACCCAGCTCGGCGGCATCTTCCGGATTGATACGGCACACCGGTGCGGCCTCGAACTCCTTCAGATAATCGACGTCGTACCACTGAGTGTGGGCGCGGGTGCGCATATGCTCGCAGCAGATGGTGAAGGGGTACTTCTCGCGGATGGGGTTGGAAAGATCGGCCTCGCGCGCCGGCTCCCAGAAGACCGACAGCTTTTCCTTCTCCAAATCCAGCTCCTGGCCCATCATGTAGTCGGGCTTGGGATCCTCGCGGTAGAACATGGCGCGTCCCGTAGGCGTTCCGAAAACAGCGCCCTCGAAGGCGATGGTGGGATCGTTGTCGCAACGCAAGTAATTCTTCTCGCGGATCTTGTCGATAGTGATCCCCTTCTCCTTCCCATAGGGAGTGGAGAGAAGGACATTCAAGTACTCGTCGGCCGTGAACTGGAAGAAGTCACCGTATCCCATAGCCTCGGCGATGAGCTTGTAAATCTCGAAGTCCGGCTTGCTCTCGTACAGGGGCTCGACGGCCTTCTCGTTCCACAGCAGATAGGGGTTGCAGTAGTAGCGGACGCGCAAATCCTCAGTCTCGAACCAGTGGCAAGCAGGCAGCAGGATGTCAGCGTACAGCGCCGTGTCGTTC
The DNA here is from genome assembly GCF_977072305.1 of Adlercreutzia sp. CNCM I-6207. NCBI lineage: Bacteria > Bacillati > Actinomycetota > Coriobacteriia > Eggerthellales > Eggerthellaceae > Adlercreutzia > Adlercreutzia sp. CNCM I-6207. Next base: position 108,707 of record NZ_CDRVLZ010000005.1, on the reverse strand, counting down.
ATGGTCATGTCCTGGATGACAATGAACTCGATCGCATTCATGAGCTCGAGGGTCTTGTTCTGATCCGTCTGATTCGAGACGACGTTGGTGCAGGAAGCGTAGAAGGACTTGATGGGGAAATCCTCGCCAAGCTTCTTGCCCGTGTGCACAATGTTGTTGCAGAAGTCGGTCCAGTTAAGAATAGCGCCGACTCCCTGAGGCACTTCACCCGAGGCGCTCGGCATCGTGATGCATGCCTGCACATTGCCCTCGCCGAAGTTCGGCTCGCCGGTGAACAGACCCGATCCCGAACGACCCATCTGGCCAGACACGAGCAGAAGCGAGTTGATGCACTTCGAGCTGTACATGCCGTTGTTGTAGTGGTTCAGACCGAACTTCATGTCCGTCTGAACATCGCCTTCCTGCGTGTAGAGGTGCGCGAGGTGCTGGATGTCCTCGACGCTCACGCCGGTCACCTCGGAGGTGTGCTCCAGCGTCCACGGCTCAACCGCTTCCCGCACCAGCTCCATCTCCGTGCGCACCGCGATGCCCTGGATGGGGGCAACCCCGCCGAGCGCAGGCTTGACGGCCTGTGCCAGGGGCACAGCGCTGGAAGTCTCCTCGTCCCACACCACGTAGGGGTCGACGGGAACTTCCTCGCCCTGAGCGTTGGTCGCAGTCTCGGTCGGCTCCACGCCCAAGTCGCTCATGCGCAGGAATTTACCGTCCTCCTTGATCAGCAGGGGAGCCTCGGTGTGATCGCGCAGGAAGTCGGTCGCTTCCCAGCCCTGCTCGAAGATCTCGTGGATAGCGCCGAGCGCCAGGGCGCCGTCGGTAGCCGGATGCACCGGGATGAACCAGTCGGCCTTCGAGGGCATGACGCGATAGGCGATATCGATCACCACAAGCTCGGTGCCCGCATCGCGCGCCTCCAGGAAGAAGTGTGCGAGCTGCTTCTGGGACACCGCCGTGTCGCCGCCCCAAATTACATGGTGCTTGGCGTTAATAGCGTCCGAGCTGCGATTGCCATAGGGGCCGGCTCCAAACACGTAGGCCCAGGACATCGGCGTAGCAATATCGCGGTCCGGCAGGACACGGCTCGCGCCCATGACGTTCAGCAGGCGAGCCATAATGGAGCCCTCCGGGGCGCCGCCGCCGAGAGTACCGGTGTTGCCGCTGCCCAGGAACATGGCAATGGACTTCGGGCCGAACTCCTCGGTGTAGCCCTTCCATTTCTCGGCGATCTCAGCAATCGCCTCATCCCAGCTAATGCGCTCGAACTCGCCACTGCCGCGCTCACCTACACGACGCATGGGGTACTGCAGTCGCTCGGCGCTGTACACGCGGGCGGGTTGGACAAGGCCCTTCGGGCAGATACGGTCGAACTCGGGGCCGTCATCGAAGTGACCCGCAGTCGTGCGCACCACGCGACCGTCGCGCACATGGACGTTCAGGTAGCAGCCCTGACCGCACTGGGCACGGCACGCGCCCGAGTAGATCTTCGTCTCCGGAACCTCTACCGTCTCCTCGCCCGTTTCCGCCAGCGTCTCCTTGGCGGGGGCGCAGCCGACGAGCGCGCCGGTGGCCGTCAGCGCGGCCGCTCCCTTGATGAAATTTCTGCGCGAGAAACTCATGCCCGTTGTCTGTTCGGTCATGTCCTGACTCCTCTCTCTCCCTCGCATGTTGACGAGGACGTTCGCCAGGGAGGGGGTGGCTCGCGTCCTCGCCCGCGTGAAAAGTCTCCTCTTTGGACTTTTCGATACTGCCATTATGCCGAGGTGCGCCGATTAATAGCGATACGCTATGCCTAAGCTTTAGGTTAAATTGACCTTAACAGGAGATTAAGTGGCCAATCGACAAGCATTCCGAACAGGGCGTTTTAGGATTTGGCGATGTTTCATTTTAGGATTTGGCGCTCGGCGCGACCCGGAGCGGCCCGCATGATCCACACGATCGCCACAGCCTGTGCCTACCCCAAGGTGTCGGCCATTTTGTAACCAACGCGCTGCACCGTCAGCAGGTATTTGGGCTCGCTGGGGTTCTCCTCTATCTTCTCGCGTATCTTGCGCACGAACACGGTGATGGAGTTCGAGTGCGCGTCCACCTCCCCTTCGCCCCAGATGTACTCCTGAATCTGACCGCGCGTGAACACCTTACCCGGGTGCGTCGCCAAAAAGGCCACGATCTCGAACTCCTTGGTAGTCAAATTCGCAGGAACACCGTGCACAAGCACCTGGCACTCGTCGAAACGCACCTCCAAGTCGCCGATAGTCACCGATCCGTCGCGGGTCGTGCAGCGAGCGAAATCAATCGTATCTTTGTGACGGCGGATGTGGGCCTCGATACGCAAAATAAGCTCGGTGGCGTCGAAGGGCTTCGTCACGTAGTCGTCACCCCCGGCCCTAAACCCAATGGACTTGTCCACAATGTCGTTTTTCGCCGACAGGAAGATAATGGGAATGCGCCGCCCCTCGGCGCGGATACGCGTGCACAAATCGAACCCATTCATACCCGGCAGCATAACGTCTAAAAGCAGCAAGTCCGGTTTCTCGGCGGCAAGCATTTCCATCCCCGACTCGGCGTCAGTGGCCCCGCAATACTCGTAGCCGTTCTTCGTGAGCAGCTTCTCGATGGCCATATGCAGGCTCTCCTCGTCATCGATGAGCATGACCTTGTACACAGCCGCCTCCTCGTCTCTCGCGTTCCGCGGCCTTCGAGGCGCCACACCCCGCGACCGCCGATCCTAGACCCGCGTTTCCTGCGGGCGCAGGTGGCTCCGAGCCGCCTACTCGTCCTCGTCCAACTCTACCACAGCCTTGACGGGAATGCGCACGGTAAACGCACTTCCACACCCCAGTTCGCTTTCCACCCCCACGGTGTAGCCCTGGGCCGCGGCGTACTCGCGAACGAGCGCCAGACCCAGCCCGCTGCCGCCGTAAATGCGCGTGGTAGAGCTATCCACCTGGAAGAACCGGTCGAAAATGCGCTCCTGATTCTCCTTGGCGATGCCGATGCCGTTATCGGACACCGTCACCAGCACATCTCCGGTTTCCTCCTCGCGCATCGCGGAAAGGGACACCGTGCCCCCAGCCGGCGTGAACTTCACTGCATTGCTGCCCAAGTTCTCCAGAATGCGCATCATCTTCTCGTAATCGCCGGAAACGAGCGGGACATCCGGAGCCACCGTCGTCGCCAGCGTTACCCGCGCCCCCACAGCCAGAGGGCCGATGGTGCTCTGCGCCGACGCCACGATGTCGCCCAGATCCATCAGCTCCATAGACACCGCCATCGCCCCCGCGTCCGACCGGGCGATATCCAGCATGTCGTTGATCATCCCCAAAAGCACCGAGCTCGACTTGCGCACCTCTTCCCAGCTGCGACGCTCCTCCTCGTCGGCCCCGCCCGACTCCAACGCAATTTGGGCGAGCGTGATGATGGAGGTGAGCGGCGTGCGCAGCTCATGGTTCACCATAGAGAGCAAATCGCTCTTCACCTGGGATTCCTTCGCCAGTTTCTCACTTAAGGCCTCCAGGTTATCGCGCTGGGCAGCCAACTCCTCGTTGGCTCGGCGCAAGTCCTGGGTACGCGCCTCCACCTGCTCCTCGAGCTCCTCGTAGGTAACGCTCAGCTCGCGGGACATGACATTGAAGCGATCGATGAGACTCGCCACCTCGCGCGCCGTGCCCGCGTCGTCCATGGATTGCCGAAGACGTCCTTCGCCCACTTCCCCGAACGCCCTCTTCATAGCCTCAAGCGGCCGCAGCACGAACACGGTCATGAGCCCGAACACCACGATGCCGATGAAGGTGGCCAGAAGCAGGAAGAAGCCCACGTCGCGGACAACGTTTTCCCGCAGGGCCTGATACTGCTGCTCCAGCGGAATGACGATGCTGATGGCGCCCCCGACGGAGTCCAGCGTCCAGCCCTCCTTGGGAAAGCCGGTGACATCGATCTCCCCGGCCGGTTCGCCATGGCACTCAAGGCAGCTCTCGTTTACCCTGAGCGCCTGCACATAGCGGAACTGCGCGGCGCCGTTGTCGGCCGAAGTTTGGGCGCGGTCGACCTCGGCCGGGTCGTCGCTCACAATGCGGAAGAACTCCTGAGTGTCCTTTTGCTCGTTGAACAGGGCCAGCGCCTCGGTTTCGAAGGCATCGGGCTTGTCCTGAGCCCGGCGCGGCTCGAAGTTCGTGTAGCGGATGGAGTAGTTGTTGCCCGCCGAGAAGATGGCGCCGACGCTCTTGCCGACGATGGCGCAGTGCAGCCCCTTGAACTCGTAGACGCCCGTCGTTGTGTTGTTGATGGTGTGCTGGGAGTTGTCCATGAACTCCCACACGGCGTCCATCTCGCGCGCGAAGGTGCGCGCCTCCTCGGCGAGCGAGTCCTCCATGTTCTGGGTTTGCATGCGGATGTCGAAGAGCGTGAACACCGCGGTGGCCACCACGAACACGAAGGTGAGCACGAGCAGCGATACCACTCGCAAGCTGATATTGCGTATCCTCATGGCCACCCCCTCGCACCGACAAGATTCTCCAAGTTCCCATGGTAACCCGACGCCCATGCACCGCAGCCTAAGTTTTGCCTAAGCTTTCGATTAACAGGATATTAAGGGATGAGGGGTGGAAATCTTGACGGGAAGTCGATAAAGTGAGGGCGAAAGCTTCGGCGCGCTCCTTGTTCCCTGTCGGCGGCGCGCATCTGGGCTGCACCGAGAAAGCATCGTGGAAAGGAAGAGCCTCGTGAGCCTTCGCCCCCTCCTCGCATCGCGAAAGGCAGCCAGGGCCTTTGCCCTGGTTCTCGCGGTGTGCCTGGGGCTGTCCATCATGCTGGGAGCCGCCGCGCCCGAAAGCGATGCCGACGAGGTGCCGCCCTTCCGCTTCACGGGGCGCATGGGCCAGGGCGTGTGCGACACCTTGTGGGTGTGGGCCCACCACCTTGATGAGGCCCGCCAGGATGTGCTCACCGAGCAATCCCTGCAAGCGGCGCGCCGGGCCGAGCCCGCACCTTCGGCCGACGACGACAGAACGCCCAATGCCGCAAGCAGCCTCATCTGCTTCCTCGGCGAGGAAGTGCCCTATCGCCAGGGCGAGCCAGCCGACATCACCGCGCCCGACGGCTACGCCAGCACCTGGGTGGGCACCGGGTGCGTCTCCGACAACGCGAACACCTACTTTATCGGCCACAACCCCGGCGTCTTCGAGCGCGTCATGGATTTGGAAATCGGCGACAAGATCACCGTGTTCGACGACGACGGCGCCTCGCGTACCTACTACGTCTTCGACACGCTCTTTCTGCCCAACGGGTCGAACTACTTCGTCTACGAGGGCCGCATCGCGCCGACCGGCGAGACCATCACCCTGCAGACCTGCACCGGAGACAACCAGCGGGTGCGCTGCGTCATGGCCCGCTAGGGGCGACGGGCGCGAACGTCGCGCGAAGCGCTCTCTTGTCGTGATATCATGCGTACATTCGCCGTTATCGGACGGCACACGATACGCGGGGGCGTGGCGGAATTGGCATACGCAGCGGACTTAAAATCCGCCTCTTCGGATTGTGGGTTCGAGTCCCACCGCCCCTACCATCAATCTTCCCGGGCGGCCTCGAAGATCATGCCGTGGAGGATGTCCGATTCGCTGGCCGTGTAGGCGTCGGCGCCGGCCAGAGCCAGCACCTCTTCCAAAATGACGAATCCGGCCACGATGACGCCGGCGCGCTTCGGGTCGAGGCCCACCGTGGCCTTGCGCTCTTCCAGCGGCTCGGCGGCCAGACGTTCCTCGATGGCCGCAAGCTCTCCAGCAGCGACAACGGCCTTGTGCACGCGGGAGGAATCGTAGACCTCCATGGCCTCGCGGATGCTCACGACGCTCGTGGCCGTGCCGGCCACGGCCACCACGCGGTCGATGGCGAACCCGGCGGTGGCCAAGCCTTCGAAATACGGCGCCATGGTCTCGCGAATCCACTGACGGGCCGCATCCATCTGGTCTGGCGTCGGCGGATCGTCGCGGAAGAACCGCTCCGTCACGCGACGGCACCCGATGTTGAAGGAATGGGAAGCAACGGGATCCTCGCCGAAGCGGCCGGCCACCACCTCCGTCGAGCCGCCGCCGATATCGACGACGAGCAGGTTCTCGCCGGGGAAATCGCTGGAAGCGCCCAAGAACGTGAGCTGCGCCTCACGGGAGCCGGGGATCACCGCCAACGTGATGCCGCGCTCTGCCAAGCGGGCCGCGAACTCGGGACCGTTGGCCGCATCGCGGGAGGCTGAGGTGGCCATGGCGATGAGCCGTCGCACGGGATGCTCGGGGGTATCGTAACGTGCGAGCACCTCCAAGTAGCGATCCACGCAGGCGAGCACCCGCTCGATAGCCGCCTCGGACAGGCGCCCCGTAGCGTCCACGCCCACGCCTAGATCGGTGATGGCGTACTCCTTGTCCACGTCGATGATGCGTCCGTCCTCCACGTCCGCCACAAGAAGACGGCAGGTCACCGTCCCGATATCCAAGGCCCCATAGCGCCCATCAGCGTACGTCATATCGTGCTCCTGTCGATGTTCAACCTTATTCCACGCCGAAGAGGGGATCGAGGAGATCCGAGTACCAGGTGTCGGGGGCGGTTATATCCTCGGAAACGATGTTGCCGCGGAACTCGGAGGCCTCGTCCTTTTCGTCCAGCCCGCTCACGGACACGGCGTGCTCGCCCTCGTGCACCCAGCCGAGCTGCGTGCGGGCCGCGTCCTCGATGCCGGCCTCGGTGGAAAGGGCATCCACCGACGCCTCAATGGCGGCGTTGCGCTCCGTGACGGCCTCGTACTCGGCGGCGAGGCGGTCTCGCTCGCGGATGTCCTGGTAGAGCTGCTGGGCCGGCCCGTAGAGGAAAGCCGCCCCCAGCCCCAGGCACAGAACCGTGGCGCAGGTGACGATGAAAGGCGCCCGAGTAAAGAAAGGAGCTTTCGCCTCGGGCATCTTGACGCGCCCAGAGGCGCCCGATTCCTTCTGCTGCATCCGAGACGAACGGCGGTGCGACGAGCCCATCTCGCCTTTGTACACGGCGGCGCGCGGACCGGCTTGGGAGGCGTCCGAGGGCTTGCCGGCCTCGTACTGGCGATAGTAGGCGCGACCCGCCCGCTCTTTCGCGCGCTGGCGGCGCTTCTTGCCGAACCGGGAGGTCAGGCGGCCCAAGGGCCCCAAGGGGGCTTCCAGCTCCTCGTCATCGACATCTGCGGCGCGCGCGGCCCCGCGCGATTCCAAAGAGCCCGGCCCGCGGTGGGCGTCGCTCATGGAAAGGGGCGCGTAGCGAGAACCGGACGCCGGCGCGGCGAACGACCGGGCCGAAGAGCGCCCGGCGCTTGCGGCTCGACCGGACACGCGCACCTCGAAATCCGGGTCATCGGCGAAGCGGCCGGCATGGGCGCGCACAGGCGGCGTCTGGCGCGCACGACGATCCGACGCAACGCGTCGCGCTGTGTCGAAGGAAACGATATTCGCCTGTCGTGGCACGGGAGTTCGCTCGTCCTTTCGCTGCCGGGGTTCGTTTCTGGTGCGGGTAGTCAGTCGAAAGCGGGTAGATTATCGGTCAGGCGCCGAGGCGCCCCTTGTTCACAAGTCGAGGCTGCGGACGAACGCGCCCCATTTCTCGAAGGAGGCATCGCTGATGGCGTGTTCCATCTGGCAGGCCTCGACTTCCGCCACCTCGGGTTCGATCCCCAAGGCCTTGGTCAGAAAGTCGAAGAGCATGCGATGGCGGTCGAGCACCGACCGACCGTAGGCGTAGCCCGCCTCGGTCAGCGTGATGTCGCCGTAGTGCGGTTGCACGACCAGCTCCTGCTCCTTCAGAGCGGAGATGGCCTTGTTCACCGACGCTTTGGAAACGCCCAGCTTGTTGGCCACATCCACCGAGCGCACGGGCGCGTCGGTCGTGCCGCCCAGCATGACGATGGCCTCGAGGTAATCCTCGTGGGACATGGACGTTTTCACCACAGCAATCTCCTTATCGAACAAGTCAGATCATCATAGCACGGCGCGCGAAGAAAAAAGAGGCTCGGAGCCGAAACTTCCGAGCCTCTTTCACATTGTCTTCGCCAAACGGTTACGGACGGCGCGGCGCCTGATCCCCCACGGCCTTGGCGGCGGCTTGGGCCATGGCCTCGGCCGCCTGGCAGCACGGCGGCATCTCGTCACCGGCACCCGTGCCGTTGATGCGGCTTGAAACGATCGGTCGAACGGCCGAAGCGCAATGGGAGCAGCCGGCGCAGCCCCCTTCCCCATCGCCGCAGTGGTCGCCGCAGTCGCACAGGCCGCGGCGCGTCATGCGCCGGATGGCGAGCACCGCCAGGGCCAGGATGACCAGAAGGATGACGACAGTGGGGAAATTGAGGCTGAGCTCTTGCATGATAGTTCCTTACGACTTAGGCGTTCTTGCTCGCCGTTTCAAGCTTGCCCGCACCCTTGGGCTTGGCGGCCGGACGGAACAGCAGGTACAGCATGCCCGCGGCCACCACGACAGCCAGGGCCGTGAACGGACCGAAGGTGATCTCGCCGGCGATCAGGCCGCCGAACTGGTAGATCATAAGACCGACGCACCAGGCGAAGGCGCACATGTAGCCGATAGCGGCCCAGGTCCACTTCGCCGACATCATCTGGCGACGGATAGTGCCGATGGCCGCGAAGCACGGCGCGCACAAAAGATTGAAGGCGCAGAAGGCCATGATGGCCGCCGAGCTGCCGCCGAGCATGGCGGCAAACGAGGCCCACAGCGACGGGTCGGTCTCGCCGATTTCCTCGCCGAGGCTCGTGATGACGCCCACGGTGGCCACGACGTTCTCCTTGGCCACAAGACCCGTGATGGAGGTGACGGTAGATTCCCAGTTGCCGAAGCCGAGCGGCGCGAAGATCCAGGCGAGCAGGTTGCCGAGGCCGGCCATGAGGCTGTACTGGATATAGTCGTCAACCTCGGGGTCGAGCAGGCCGAAGGAGCCCTCGTAGAAGCCGAAGTTCAGCAGGAACCAGATGACCATAGAGGACAGGAAGATGATGGTACCGGCTTTCACCACGTAGCTGCGCACGCGCTCCCACATGGAAAGCAGCACGTTCTTCACCGTGGGCAGATGGTATTGGGGAAGCTCCATGATGAAGGGGGCGACCTCGCCGGAGAAGGCGCGGAACTTCTTCAGGATAATGCAGGACAAGATGATGGCGAACAGCCCCAGGAAGTAGAAGACGGGCGCGACCCACCAGGTTGCCTCGTAGTCGCCGCCGGCCAGGGCGCCGAAGACGAGCGCGATGATGGGCAGCTTGGCGCCGCAGGGGATCATGGTCGTCGTCATGATGGTCATACGGCGGTCCTTCTCGTTCTCGATGGTCTTGGTGGCCATGACCGCGGGCACACCGCAGCCGGAGGCAATGAGCATTGGGATGAAGGATTTGCCGGACAGACCGAAGCGGCGGAACACGCGGTCCATGATGAAGGCGACGCGGGCCATGTATCCGCAGCCCTCCAAGAAGCCGAGCAGGATGAACAGCACGATCAGCTGCGGGATGAAGCCGATGACGGCGCCCACGCCGGCGATGATGCCGTCCAGCACGAGCGACTGCACCCAGGGAGCGGCGCCGATGGATTCAAGCCAGCCGCCCACCACGACGGGCACGCCCACGTGGTAGAGGCCGTAGTCGGCCGGATCGGGCTCCTCCAACCCGCCGGCCTCGAAGGCAGCCACGCCCTCGTCGGTCTCGAGGATGCCCTCGAACTCCTCGACGGCGGCCTCGTACTGTTCGGTGCCGGTGTAGAGCCAGCCGTCGCCGAACAGGCCGTCGTTGGCCCAGTCGGTCACGATGGTGCCCACGGTGGACACCGAGATGTAGTACACGAGGAACATGATGACGATGAAGATCGGGATGCCCAGGATGCGGTTGGTGACCACGCGGTCGATCTTCTGGGTGGTGGTCATGGTCTTCGGAGACTTCCTCACGCAGGCGTCACAGACCTCCGTGATATTGTCGTAACGCTCGTTGGTGATGATGGACTCGGCGTCGTCGTCCTCCGCATCTTCCAGACGCTCGCGGATGGCGGCGATCTTCGAGAGCGCGGCGGCCGGCAGGTTCAGCGCGTCGATGGTGAGCTGCTCGCCTTCCAGGAGTTTGATGGCGTACCAGCGAGCATGGCGGCCCTTGATGGCCGCGCCGGCCACGTCGATGACCTGGGCTAAGGCCTCTTCCACCTCGTTGGTGAAGCGCAGGGTGGTCGCAGGGGCGGCGCCCTTCTTGCCCGCCTCGATGGCGGCCTTCACGACCTCCTCCATGCCGCGGCCCTTGAGCGCCGAGGTCGGCACCACCGGGCAGCCCAAGCGCTTGGCAAGGGCATCGACGTCGATCTTATCGCCGTTTTTCTCCACGAGATCCATCATGTTGAGGGCCACGACGGTGGGGATGCCCAGATCGATGATCTGGGTGGTGAGGTAGAGGTTGCGCTCGAGATTCGTCGCGTCCACCAGATTGATGACCGCGTCCGGCTTGCCACTCATGAGGTAGTCGCGGGTGACGATCTCCTCGGGGGTGTAGGGCGAGAGCGAGTACACGCCGGGCAGATCGGTGATGACCACCTCCTTATCGGCGCGGTAGCGGCCCTCCTTCTTTTCAACGGTCACGCCGGGCCAGTTTCCCACGTACTGGTTCGCGCCGGTCAGATCGTTGAACATGGTCGTCTTGCCGCAATTGGGGTTGCCGGCAAGGGCAATGTTGATAGCCATGATCAGCCTTTCCTTCTCCAAAAAAAACCGTTGTTCGCCGGGCCCTTCTCGCGCCTCCCAATGCGCGCCGCGGCGAAGACAGAAGTTAGATAAAACTAACTAGAGGGGAGAAAAAATGCGCCCTCGGGCGCAGGGGGGTGCGGTTCCCCTAGGATACGAGCACGTTTTGCGCCTCGTCCTTGCGAAGCGACAACTCGAACCCGCGGACAGTCACCTCGATGGGGTCTCCCAAAGGCGCCACCTTGCGCACGTAGATATCGGTGCCCTTGGTGATGCCCATATCCATGATGCGGCGCTTGATGGCGCCCTCGCCCACCAGGCGGCGCACCGACGCCGATTGCCCCACGGGCACATCGCGCAGGGTCTTGTCCTCAGCCATGTTCTTCCTTTCTGTCCTCTCGGCGATTCCGGTTGATTGGGTCGGCACGACAACGCAGGCGCCCCGCGGCGTCCGTCATTGCGATCGCGCGACGACGCGAACGCCTCTTGACGCCCATCTTTGCGGGCGCGCGACGGGCGTGCCTTCTTATGAAACGATGATCTTCGCGGCCACCGATTTATCGAGCGCCACACTCGCGCCCTTGATCTCCACGATGAAGTTTCCTGCCTGCTCGGAAACGACGGACACCTTCGCTCCCTCGACAAACCCGAGGTTCTCGAGATGATGGTGCACATCGCCCTTTCCCCGCACGCGGACAACTTGAGCGGCATCGCCGCGACGCAGGAACGTCAGCGGCATCGGCTGGCACGACGCGCCCGCGCTGCTGGCCCGGCAGACGGCGCTCTCCATAACCATCGCATTGCTCATGATGACTCCAATCAATGTTAGCTGCATGCAACATTGTATTGTAGCCAAAAGTTAGACTATGTAAACCCTAAAAGTTTGCTTTTTCATACTTTGTCACGTGAGCGCGAAACTCGCACAGTCCGCCTGAAACGCCCCTCCAAAGAGCGGGCGACGTGGTATCCTTTATCCCATCTGACCTCTTTGAAGAAGGATGATTCATGGCGCAACGCATCGATCGGGCCGCCTCGTTCGGCCAGAACCTGTACGTGGACACGCGTGGAGCAGCCGGCGAGCCGGTGTCTTTCACCCAAGCCGTCATCAACGGCCTGGCCCAAGGCGGCGGTCTCTACGTTCCCGAAGAGCTGCCGACGCTGAGCCTTGACGAGATCTGCGCTCTGGCGCGTCTCCCCTACGCCCAGCGGGCGGCCGCCATCTACAAGGCGTTCAACGTCGACCTGCCCGACGACGCCATCGACGAGCTCATGGGCCGCGCCTATGGCGACAATTTCGACGATGAGGCCATCTGCCCTATTACCTCACTGGACGAGAGCACCCACATCCTGGAGCTGTGGCACGGGCCGACGAGTGCCTTCAAGGACATGGCCCTGCAGTGCCTGCCCCACTTCTTCTCGGCCAGCGCCGAGAAGCTGCGCGAGGAGGGGACGCTCGATCACGAGTTCATGATCCTCGTGGCCACCTCCGGCGACACCGGCAAGGCCGCCCTGGAGGGTTTCAAGGGCGTAGACGGCGTTTCCATCGGGGTGCTGTTCCCCGATGGCGGCGTGAGCGACATCCAGCGCAAGCAGATGGTCACCACCACCGGAGACAACGTGCAGGTGTGGGCCGTGCGCGGCAATTTCGACGACTGCCAGACCGGCGTCAAGCACGCCTTTGCCGACGAGAAGTTCGCCGAGAAGTTGCTGGACGAGTACCGCATCGCCCTTTCCAGCGCCAACTCCATCAACTGGGGGCGGCTGCTGCCTCAGGTGGTCTATTACATCTCCAGCTATGCCGAACTCGTGGCGGCGGGCAAGATCGAAGCCGGATGCCCCATCGACGTGTGCGTTCCCACGGGCAACTTCGGCAACATCCTGGCCGCTTGGTACGCCAAGCAAATCGGGGTGCCCATCGAACGGCTGCTGTGCGCCAGCAACGACAACCGCGTGCTCACCGACTTCATCAACACCGGCACCTACGACATCTCCGACCGCGAGTTCATTCTCACCTCCTCTCCCTCGATGGACATTCTCGTCTCCTCCAACCTCGAGCGCCAGCTCTTCGAGCTCACGGGCCGCAATGGCGAGGCTATTCGCCAGTGGATGGCCGATCTGGCCGACGCCCGTTGCTTCCGCGTAGACGCCGAGACGTTCCGCCGCGTGCGGGAGAACTTCAGCGCCGATTCCGTGGACAACGCCACCTGTCTCGCCACCATCCGCGAAGTGCTCGACGCCCACGACTACCTGCTGGATCCCCACACCGCCGTGGCCTACGCCGCCGCTCAGAACCTGCGCGGCGAGAACCCCGTCCTCATCGCCTCCACGGCCCACTGGGCAAAATTCGGCAACAACGTCTACCGGGCGCTTCACGGCATCGAGCCTTCTGGCGAGCTGCCCGCGGACGTGGCCGCGCTCACCGGTTGCGAGCTGAACAAGCTCATCGCCGAGGAAACGGGCAAGCATCACATCCCCGCCGGACTTGCCAACCTAGATACAATGCAAGTACGATTCACCGAAGTTATCGACAACGACGTCGAGGCCATCGAGGACGCCGCCGAGGCGTTCCTCGCCCGCTAGGCCTCCCGGGAACGGAAGCGATGCCATCATGGGCCAGTTGAAGAACCTCTCCACCACCGTCCGCCTCACCGTGGCGAACCCCTCTTCCGAGAACAAGTCCGCCTTCGGACCGGGCATCGCCAAGCTCTGCCTGGGCGTGCGCGAGATGGGCTCCCTCAACGCGGCCGCCAAGGGCATGCGCATGGCCTACAGCAAGGCCTGGCGCATCATCAAAGACACCGAGGAGACGCTCGACGTGCAGCTCCTCCTGCGCGACGGGGCTCACGGCTCCACGCTCACCGAGGACGGAAATCGCCTCCTCGATGCCTACCTGGCCATCGAGGAGCACCTCTCAGCCGAGGCCGATCGTCTCTTCAAGGAGATGACCCGCTAGACGGGCTCGATCTCTATGGTAAGCGAACTCCCCCGGGGCTGAAGCCCCTCGGAGCGCACGCGCAGACGCCAGCCAGGAACGCTCATCTCCTGGGCGGTGGGGGCGGCAGAACCGCCTTCGCCGCCTCTGCTGGCAGCGCACTCCCCTTCCCCTCCATCTACGGGCCAGGGCACTGCCTTCGCAGAGCGGGCCGCCTCGAGAGCCGGATCGCTGCCGAAACGGTACAGGCACCCGAAGCACGTATCCATGTCATCGAACAGGGTGCTCTCGCAAACTGGGCAGATTTTCATCGATGTCTCCTTCTCTTGGTTTCGTTCTTAACCGCTCCTCTGCCGCCCGACGTTTCCGGAGCGGCCTGAGTTCTTGCGAGAGCGGGCGCCCTCGGCTTTCTGCGTCGCGGAGCATCGGGGAGCAGGCACACATCGCCTCGGACGAACCAGGGCCCCGGCCGGGCAAAGCGCTCCACTACCGCCCAGGCTCGACCGCAACGCAGGCGCGCCCCCGGCAGCACGAGACGATGAACCGCTATCACCCGGCCCCTCCTGTCGAGAAAGGCAACGTCCAGAGGATGCCGCATCGTCAGCGTGTGCACATCGCGACAGCGCGGGAACACCATGACCGTAGAATCCGGCCTGCGTCCCGCCAATCCGCGCAACCGCAGAAGCGGGCTTGAAGCTACCACCCATCGGCCCTCGAACGGGGCCCGATCGCCATCCCTTACCGTGCAAAGGCGCGCAAACGCCGTTTTTGCGTCTCCCCTCATCCCATCGGCGCATTTACCTGAAGGACCACGCATAGCACGTCGCCCACCCATGTGCAGCTGAGTGCGAGCCATGAGCACCGCCCTCCTTCCTTGACTCCCGTCCATACTCCTTCTTGGCCGCTGGCTACCAGTGCCCACCCGCGTCCCTCCAGCTCGCCAACGAGGCGATCGGGCAGGCCGTCCCCCTCCTCAACGAAGGAGACCACCGACCAGTCGTCGTTGGCCCGCAGCTCCTCGCGACCGTCCACATCAACCACTTCCTCGGCGAACCAGTTGGGGGCCTCCCACGCCGCGCGCAGACCGACGTCGGGCTCAAGCTCCCCTGGCGCCCCGGGCAGCATGGCCTCCCCCATCGGTTGCCCCAAAGCCAGAGCGAGCAGGGGGGCCAGGACAAGCGCGAGGGCACACCCGAATCGACGGCGCCATGTCTTCCCGGCACCCATCAGAGCAGCACCCCCGGCCGATAGGCGTCCACCGTCAGATCGACTTCGTGGACGAGCCTCGGAAGCGAGACACCGAACACCTCGTCTTTAAGCCCCAGCCCGAAAAGCGTAGGGGCAAAGGAGAGACGTCCGCAATAGCGCTGATAGGAGCCTGCCCGCCCCTGAACCGTTACCTCGATTGCCAGGTTGGAAGCACCCAAAGCCCCCTCCAGCTCGCTTTCCACAAGAGCGGCCACCTCGGCCGGCCCCTGGCCCGCATCGGGCGACGGAGCATAGGCGCAGATGGCTTGACGGGCCAGCTGGTCAAAAGCCGCGCATGCCTCGAAAAACGACAGCGCGTTCACGACGATGACGGCGAGCACAATGGCCACGGGAAGGACGACAGCCAGCTCGACGGTAGCCTGACCCGCATCCCCGCGCTCCTTTCGCAGAACGTCCATAGCTCACTCCCATCTCTCGAGATACGTCGGAGCGCCGACGATGTTGCGCAGGGCTGCGAAAGCGCCATCGACAAGTCCGGTCGCTCCTTCGGCCAAGGTGGCGGGGAGGGTCACCGTCAACGGAACCGAGACCCCTGTCAGAGGAATCTCGACAACCGCAAGGGTGATCTCCAGGGAGGCCAAGCGCTGATAGGCCTCGTCGCTCACCCGCTCCGCTAGCAAACCGAGGGCATCGCTGGAGGCCTCGGGGCGCGCCAATGCCTGCTCGCGCAGAGAGAGGTACCGGGCTGACCAGTCGCCGCCGCCAGCGCGCGCCACGGCTTCCGTACCGGCAAGAACTGGCTTGAGGGGAGCCGTGTCGGCCGGCTCGAGGCCCACCGCCTCGAGCCCTTCGCGAAGGCCATTGGCGGCCCACTCTCCCAATCCCGTCGAGCCGGCGAGCGGTATGCCCGAAAGCACGGCCTCCACCCCGTTTTTCAACCCTTCGGTGCCGCTGCTATAGGCCTCCAGGACGCCGGCCCATCCGTCCAGCACCAAACCGCCGACGCCGGAGAGAGCAGAGCCCGACCCCGACAGATCGTCGAGCAAGTCGCCTATCACCGACGCCTCCTCGCCCTCGTCCCGGATGAGCGTCGCCGCCGACACCGCGGCCCGAGTGCCCAGCGTGCCCGAGGGCGCAAAAGCGCTCTCGAAGGCGGTCGGCTCCGACGTTCCCGTCGAGACGACGAAGGCGATGCACCCCGCCGCTCCGGGAGGATCCGCTTTAATGCGGAAGGCGCCCGCATCACCGAGCGCGGCCAGAACCTCGTTCAAAAGGCCCTCCGCCTTGCCCTTCGCCGCGCGACTCAACGGCTCAGCATCCGCTCTCGCCTTCTGGTAGTCGGCAGCAGCCTGGGCGACGGCGTCGTAGTGGTACTCGAACCCGTTGTCAATGGAGGTGGAGGCCGAGGCCACCGATCCTAAGGCGCTCGCTGTGAACTTGCAGGCAGGGCAGGTTTCGAAGGAACCGGACTCCCACTCCTCGGCCGACCCGTAATAGTCCACGAGCCCCGCCTCCGGGCAGCCGTCCCAGGCATGCATCACCGGCAGCTCTCCATCGACGGCCACCGGATAGACGGGCTCGGTATACAGCCGCGTGGCCCGCATCTGCTCGATGTTCCGCGGAAAGCGGGGGAACGACGCTGAGAAGCTGTCGGCCGTCTCGTGGACGAAGGCCTCGCGCAGCTCGCTTATGGCATAGGCGTAGAATCGCTTGCGCAGGGCGCTGCGGGCCTGCTCCTCGGCAGAGTCCGAGCCAGGACGCTCGCTCAGCAGCCTCTCGCGGTAATAGACTCGCGCCCGTTCGAGAGGCACGGAGAACGACCAACTGTCCACCGAGGCGAACAGAGGGTTATCGGCACCGCTCAGCCCTGCGAGGCGCCCCGCGCGCTCGTACATGCAATAGGACGGATTGTCGCCGCAGTCGCGGGCGAAACCCCGAGCCCGGGCTTCCTCGGCGGCACGCGCCGCCTCCTCGGCCCGGGACGCCGCCTCGGCAAGCTCGCCCTTGCCCGCTTCCACGGCCTCCTCCATGGACTCCTCGACCGCGCTCGCCCCTGACGCAATAGACGATCCCTCGCCGGGCAGCAGCAGGGCCATGGCCGCATAGCCGCTCCCCTCACCATTGGCCGCCGCCACCGCCGCACCGTTGGCCGCCGCGAGAAACGGCAGCGCCCGCTGCAGCGCCTCCAGCCCCTCGCAGGCCTTCTGGGAGAACGCGTCGCGCGCCTTGATCACTTTCTGACCGGCCGAAACGAGCTGGCTGCCCAACTCCGCCGCCGGCGGGACGCACAGGGCGACGACGCCGGCCCCGTACGCAATGTCACCCAGAAGCGTGAGTGACAGCACGGCGGCATCGGCCACGCGCACGGCCACCATGAACTCGGCCACGGGGTTTAAGGCCGCGCATGCGGCGGCATCGGCCACCTCCTGCACCTCGGCACCAGCGGCGTGGATGCGGTACACCTGAGCCGCTGAGAACAGCAGCGACAGAGTGACGAGCAGCGCCACGGCCATGCCGGCCGTCGTCGAGCCCTCCTCGTCGCGGAATATCGACTTATCCTTCATGGCGCCATTCACCTGCCTTTCCATTGACGCTCGCGCCATTCAATGATTCCTGAGCCCACGAGGCGCGCGTCGGCGCCGTCGCCGTCACCTCCACCACCAAGTTGCCCCGCTCGTTCACCATCCCGAGCAGCGTCGCCCCTCCATCCAGCAGGGGAAGCGGCCTCACCTCCGTCCGCACGGTCACCCGCGCGACATCCGCCGCACCGCCGCCCTCGCAACGCACCTCCCATGTGCAGCCGGAGTCATGCACATGGAAGACGTCGAGGGGCGGGATCGCCCCCAAGCGGCGGCGCACGTACTCCTCGCAGGTCGCCGCATCGCCGTCGCTCGTCGCCAGAAGCCGGCAGCCCTCGGCCGCCGCACCGGCCATGACCATGCGGTCGTACAGCACGATGCCCGGCTGTACGAGCAGAAGAACGAGCAAGAAAACCACCGGCAGGGCCACGGCGGCCTCCACCGTCGACTGGCCGCGCGCATCGCGGGCCCTCGCACCCATCCGCCCCATTGCCTCGCACCTCCTTAAAACACGAGCACATCGGCGATCCACGTGGCCGCCCCAGCGAGATGATGCGACGCCGAGGCGAGCCCGTGATCGACGAAAAGCCCTTGGGACAAGGCCCGCCAGAGCGCCGCCCCGGCAACAATCACGCATAGGAAAGCCACCGTGACGATGGCGTACTCCACCGTGCCCTGACCGCACTCGTTCCCTAAAGGCTGTTTATTCCCGAGGCGATGGCGTCCCAGAGCTCTTGCAGCTTTGGCCGGAACAGGGTGATGGCGATGATGGCAATGACCACGAGCACCCCGACGAGAATGGCGTACTCGGTCGTCCCCTGGCCGCGCGTGTCCACCAAGCGCGAGCGCACCGCGGCGCACCACGCGCGTGTGCGCCGATCGACCGCCTCCCGCGCACCCGCTACTTTTCCCACAACGGATTCGAGCCTCTTCATGTCGCACTTCCTTTCTCGTTCGTTTCATCTTCAAAAGCCCCCCGCCAATTCCAGGAGCACCGGCCCCAGCACGAGCATGAGCATGGCGGGCAGGATGAGCACGCCGGTGGGAACCATCATCTTCACCGGCGCCTTCGCCACCGCCTCCTGGCGACGCGCCTTGTATCCGCTGCGAGCCTCCCGCGCCGCGTCCTCCAAGTTGTCGGCCATAGTCGCGCCGAAGCGCAGGGAGCGCACAATGTTCTCGATCACCCGGGCGAGCAGCGGGGAGGCGTAGGAGTCGGCCACCTCGCGCAGCGCCTCCGGCCGCGATGCCAGGCCGCAGGCCCATTGGCGCTGGGCGCTTCGGAACGCATCGGCCAACTGCGTGCGGAAATACCCGGTGTACAAATCGAGGCTGCGGTCGAAGGACATTCCGCTGCGCATGCCGAGCGCCACCACGTCGAGCATCTCGGACAAGTCGCATTCCATGGCCTCGGCTCGCCGGCAACTTCGCCGCTTCACCGCCCAGGGCAACGCCCTCCACCCGGCGGCGGCGCCGATGACAGCGAGCAGAACCGCCAGCTCGGTCGTCGCCGTCAGCCCCACTGCACCGCCGAGAACCGCGCCGCCGAGCATCAGGCGCACTCGCGCCTCCCCATAGCCCGCAGGCGACAGCGCGCCGCCAAGACCGGCTGCGGCCAAGCGACGGTCAGGCAAGGGCCGCTCCCGTAGAGACGACGGCGACAGGAAGCGGAACAGCGGACTTCGGGCCCGCTGGGACAGCTCCACCGCATAGGCGACTATCCGCGCATCCACTCCTTCTTCCCCGACCGCTGCGGCACGGCCGGCCTGGAGCGCGGACGACCCTTCCACCACCGCCGCGCGATGACGGATGCGACGCCGCCATGCCCCGACGATGCGCGAGGCCATACCTCCGAGCAGCGCCGCCGAGCCGACCGCAACGACCGCCGCCGCTCCCTGCGCCCAACTTACATCCATCACGACCGCCTCCCGCCCGCGTCCAGCATCCGATGCACCAAGACGACGCCGGCCACCTGCATGACCAGAGCCGCCGCCAGAAGAGCCATACCCGCCATGCTCTCGAAGAACGGCGAGAGGAAACCGGGGCTCATAAGCGAGAACAGGGCGATAAGCACGAACGGCATCGCCGTGACGATGCGCGCCGACAGCTGGGCCTGGGCCGTCTGCACCTTGAGAGAGCGAGCGAGGTCGATCTCGCTTTCCACCGACTCCCGGGCCGCATCGAGCACCGCCGCAAGACTGCCGCCGCTCTGATGCTGCACGTCCAGGGCAACGGCCACGAAAGCGAGTTCCGGCACATCGGTCCGCTGACGAAACAGCGCCAGTGCCTCCGAGGCCGTGCCCCCCGTCTGAAGCACCAGGGCCGCCGAGAGGAACAACTCGCCCAAAGGACCCTTCATCTCCGAGCCCGTCTGTTCCAGCGTCTGCATGAGGGAGAGCCCCGCCCGAAAGCACACGCCCAACGAGCGCAGCGCATCGGGAATCTCGTCTCTCAAGGCGGCCTCGCGCCGTTCTGCATCGCTCTTCACCGCAGCGCAGAGCGCCACCAGGGCGCACCCCGCCACCGCCGCCCCGAATACCGGCGATGCGGCCACCACCCAGCAGGCGACAAGCAAGGCAAGGCAAACGCCCAGAACCAGCGAGAGCAAGGCGTCGGACGTCGAGGCATAGCCCCGCTGCTCCAAGGCCATCCGCGCCCACAGGACATAGCGCCGCACCGGCTCGCGGCGCAGGAGCGCCTCGGCGACCGGCCGCAAGCCCGACACCCCGTGGCGCAAGCGCCAAGCAAGCCCGGGGTGGGCGGCTCCCCGACCACCTTCGGCCGCAAGGGCCCAGGTACGGCGAAGGCGCTCGTGCCGGATCGTCGCAAGCCGCGCGACCAGATACCCCGCCGCCCCCGACGAGACTACGCCGACTGCCGCAAGTCCAACGACCGCATCCATGTCTTCACCTCCCGTCTGTCCGCCAGGCCCATGGGAGCCAGCCGGTCGACCCACTGCGGATAGTCCAGCCAAAAGCCCGCTTCCTGGCCCACTTCCCACCGGTACAGCGTGCGAACGACGCAGCGGCGGCGCCCGTGGTCGAAGGACACCTCGGCGATCTCGGAGATGCAGCGGGCGCCCCCAGGACGGCGCGCCGTCTGCACGATCAGATCTAAAGCGTTGCCGATCTGCGCCTCGATGGCATCGGGAGGCAGCTCCACGGCGAACCGCACCATGGTCACCAGGCGCTCCACCGCCTCGCGCGGGGCGTTGGCATGCAGCGTCGTCAGCGATCCGTCGTGGCCCGTGTTCATGGCCTGCAGCATGTCGATGGCCTCGTCGGAGCGGCATTCGCCCACGATGATGCGATCGGGCCTCATGCGCAGGGCGTTCACCACCAACTCCCGTATGGTCACCTCGCCGGTGCCTTCGGCGTTGGGCGCCCGGGCTTCCAAGCGCACCACGTGGGGGTGCTCGTCGAACTTCAATTCGGCGGCATCCTCGATGGTGATGACGCGCTCCTCGTGGGAGATATGGCAGGAAAGGGCGTTCAAGAGCGTCGTCTTGCCGCTGCCCGTGCCACCGGAAACCGCAATGGAACGGCGCGACCCCACAGCCCAAATGAGAAACTGCTCTACCGTCTCGTCGAACGAACCTCTCGCTTTCAGCTCGGCCAGCGTCATGACGCGCCGCGTGAAGGCGCGAATGGTGAGCAGCGGCCCATTGAGGGAGAGCGGCGGCAGCACCGCGTTGACGCGATGGCCCTGGGGCAAGCGGGCGCTGGCCATGGGCGACGATTCGTCGACCCGCCGGCCCAAAGGGCCTAAAATGCGATCGATGAGCGCCCGCACCTGCTCGTCGCTCTCGAAGCTCACGCTCGCTCGGGACAGGCGGCCGTCGCGCTCTATGTACACGCTGTCCGTTCCGTTGACCATGATCTCAGTCACCGTCTCGTCGGCAATCAGATCCTCCAGCGGCCCGAGCCCGAACACCGTGCTGATCAGGCCCTCCACCAAGTCGCGGAACACCGCGGGCGCAAGCGCCTTCCACGGATCTCGCGTCGAGAGCCTCCGGCAGGCGGCCCGGATCTCGTTGCGCGCCCGCTCCGGGCTGTCGACGGCGATGAGCGCGACCCTATCCAGGGGAACCAGCTCGCCCACGGCCATCCGCAAGGACTCGAGCCCCGTTGCCACGCGCTCATCGTCTTGCTGATCGCGGGCGTCTTCCGCCACGCGAACCCATTCCAGAAGAGACATTTCCTCACCTCCTTACGATGCGCCCTTGGCCAAGGCGGCCTCGCGACGGCTCGCGCGACCCTTGCGTTTGCGCTGTTTGCCCCGCAACCCCGCGTCTGCCTTGGGCGCCAAGCCGATGCGGGCGAGAGGAGCCTGCACCCCCGCACTTGCAGGACGAGAAGCCAAGGGCAGCAGCTCGTCGAGAACACCCTCGATGCTTATGCACAAAGGGCTCGAAGCCTCTACCAGGCTCTGCGCCATGCCCGCGCCGAGCAGCTCCTCCACTTCGCGACCGCCGTCGGCCAGCTCCGCTACATGGGCCCCATCCAACGCACTGGACACGTCGATGGACGTGAAGGGCGCATGACGCGTGCAGCGGTTCACGGCGAGCAGAAACGATCCCGTTGCAATGCCGCAGCGCAGGCACAAATCGAGGGCATGGCGGCAGGCACGTACCGAGGAGGCGCGCTGGTCGACGAGGAACAGGGAGGCGGCAGCCCGTTCCAGCAGAAGGAGATGCACGTCGTCCCAGCCGCCTCCCGTGTTCGCGATCACGAAATCGAAGGAGGCGACGAGGACGTCGACGACCGATCCCATGGAGGCCGCTACGACCTCCGAGCGCTCCAGGGCGCGCGGAGCGCTGACGAGCACCAGCGGCGCCCCACTCAGCTCATCGGGCACTGCTCCCGTTCTCGCAACTTCTTCAACCGGCACCGACGGAGCGTCTCCCATCAGGGCCGCGAGATCCCCAAACTGCAGATCAGCGTCGAGCAGCGCCGTGCGCAGGCCGCGCCGAGCCCCGAGAAGGGCCGCAAGGGTCGCCACCGTGCTCTTACCCGCACCACCGCTCCCGCTCACCACCGTCAGCAGAAAGCCCGCGCGATTCTCTTCCTGCGTTTTTGCCGTCGTGAGAGCTTGTCGGACGCCTTCGGAGTCGGGTAGCGCCAGCGCGACGGATTCCCCATCGCCCCTGTCGCCATCGATGTTGCGCGCAGCTTCTTTCAGCAAATACTCCCCCAGCTCCGCGGGGGACACGATGCCGTCCAGCTCGGCGGCCTGAGCCCGGGAGGCCACCGATCCCGTGCGATCCGCCGTCACAAGATAGACGGCCGTCTGCGGGCTGTCGCGCTTGCAAGCCGCCGCGAGATTGATGGGCTCCGCCCCTTCACAGCACGACACCCACACGAAATCGAAATGCTCCTCGTTGACGCACCGCCGAGCTGAGACCGCCTCGGCGCACACTTCCACAGCCAGCTCCTCCAGCACCGAAGAAAGCGAGGTTGTGCCGTCTTCCGCCATCGGCAGACTCTCGCCGTGGCCGCAGAGCAAGTAACGCTTGCGCTTCGTCATAGGTTCGCTCCTTCCCCCATCGCCCCATTCTCAGGCGCCGCTGGTTGCCCAGAAGCGGGAGGCGTCTCGGCAGCGGGGCCCTCCAAAGGCGCCTCCGCCGAAGCCGACGGCTCTGCCGCCTCCTGCCCCTGGGGCGCCGAATCGCGAACCCCCTCTCCCGTCGAACCGTCCGATGGCGTGCTGCCACCCAAAGCCGGCAGCGCGAAATAAAGTTCCAAGTTCTGCGCCGCCGCCACAACCTCCTGCACCCGCTCGGGCTCGACGGCCAGCGTGACCCACTCCGCCGTCGCCCCCGATTCGGACGCAGCGCTCGTGGCCAGAATCAGAGCGCCGCCCACCAGCTTGGTCGTGGACACGGGGCCCGTGGCGTACACGTCCACTTCCATACCCGGCTCCACCGAACCGCCCACGGCCTGCACGGGCCGCGCCGGCACGCTGATGGCGGCCATGCCCGCCGGCACCGCCAGTTCGGAGTCGGACATCTCGGTGCGCCGGGAGCAGAGGACTTCTCCCTTGATGACGTTCGAACCCAGACGTTTACCGATGATTTGGGAGGAATCAGTCACGGCAGTGTCGGGCAGAAGATCGGCCACCCACATCTTCGTGACGACGGCCGAGGCGTCCACCACCTCGCCCGCCGCCAAGTCGCGCTTGGCCACGCACACTTCCACCTGATCGCCCCCATAGCGCTCAAGCGCCTCGGCTCGGGCCGCGTCCACCTCCCCGCGCACGCTGGCCAAGTAGAGGGCCACGCACAACGCGCAGCACAGCCCGCAGGCCAGAGCACCCCATTTCGTCTTGTTGATTGCCATCGCTTCTCCTGACTTTCGGAAACGATGACATCATGCAAGATCACGACCGTAAAAATGACGCGGGAATGTCCCGTTTCGTTCCTCGCGCCGACCGTCATGGAGTCGCATCCTCGACCGCACTGGCGTCCCAAGGGCGAAGGGAAATGCCAGGGTAAACAAGAAAGCCCCAGGCAACCTGGGGCTTTCTGCTTCAATTCATGGTGGTCGCGGAGGGATTTGAACCCCCGACCTTGTGCTTGTAAGGCACCTGCGCTCCCGCTGCGCCACGCGACCGAACATATTACGCGCCTAAATGCGCGAGTCCGTATTGTGCCACAAGTTCCCCGCCGGAGCAAATGGAAAGCAGGGCGCCGAGACGATAGCGCATCCCACGTACCTCGCGGCACAGCGCCCACGGCGCAGCGTGCGGCGCGATCCCGGCACGGCGCCCACGGCGCTACCTCGGCACAGCGGCCGCGGCATTGCCGCCGGCGTCGTCGCTGGTCGCGCGCATCCGGCCCGCCACGAGCGCCGTAACGAAGATGGCCGCCGCGAACAGCAAGAGCACGTCGACCGCAAGCGCGACGCCTTCCGCCGCCGACCCCGTCGCATCGCCCACCGCCGCGCGCAGGCCCTCGCCGAGCCAGTACACCGGCGTGAAGGTGGCCACGACGCGCACCGCCTCGGGCATAAGATCCAGGCTGATCCACGTACCGCCTAGAAACGTCAGCACCATGCCGGTGATGTTGCCCACGGTGTTCGACACACTCTCGCCGCAGCCCAGCTGCCCCAGCAGAAACGCGATGGCCAGCGGGATGAGCACGAACACGAGCTCCACCGCCAGCACGCAGGCAAGATCGGCCGGTGCGAGGGTGAATGCGGAATAGCCGAATGCGACAAGGCCGATGCCCATGATAACGGCCCACACGAGAAGCGCCACGACGAGCCCCGCCGCCGCCTTCTGCAGCCCCAGACCCAAGCCCGAGGTGGAGGAGACGGCAACGCGCCGCCGCACGTCGGTGCGGTTGAAGGCCCCCATGAGAATGCCCACCGACACCACCACGGCCACCGTGAGCGGGTAGGCGCTCCACATAAGATAGAATACGAAGGCCTCGCTCCCCACCGCCACGCCCGGGACGGAAACCTCCTCGATGCGCGGCTCCTTCTGCGCGGAGGCCTCGGCCTGGGCCACCAGCACCTCCGGCGAGGAGTCCGGCTCGAGCACCGCCGCGGCCCGCACCAGCCCCAGATACTGGTTCACCTGGGTATCAACCAGCGTGGCCGCCATCGATTGGAAGCTGAACACCGTCTCAAGGCGCGGGCCGTCGCCGCCGTCGCGGGCCGCCGCCAGATAGCCCTCCTCGAACCCGGCGGGCACGATGAGCAGATAGTCCACCAAGCCCGTGGCCACGGCATCCTGGCAGGCCCGCGCCTCATCGGCCACCTCGACCGACGTTCCCCGCTCTTCGAGAAACGCCGCCACCGAGCGCGATAAGTCGCTTTGATCCCGATCGATCACCGCGAAGGGCACCTCGGCCGACTCGTAGCCCGCACTTGTCGCCGGCGGGTACACGCCGCTGGTGATAAACAGGCCCATGAGGCTCAAAAAGCCCACGTACACCAGCAGATAGATGGGATGCTTCGCCACCACTTCCAAGGCATATCTACAGGCTTGCATAGCGCTGCCTCCTCACGAACAGGGCCCCTACGGCGAACAGCGCGGCCGAGAACAGGCCGATGAGCGCCACGTTCCCCGCGAACACCTCCAGCCCGTCGTAGTAGTACAGGCTGTAGAACATGTCGCAGATGGCCTTCGCCGGGTTCAGCGAGGCCAGCACGGGGAATTCCCGCGAGACCATGTCGGCCAGCTCCATGCAGGGCTCGCCGTAGAGCCCCGTGAACAGCGAGAGCAGGCACACCACCCCGGTGAGAATGCCCGTCTTCGATCCCACATCCAACTTGGGGAGTGACCCGAGCGCCGTGCCCAGGGCGCAGGCGAGCAGCGATGCGGCGCCCAGTCCCGCCACGCACAGGCCCTCGCGGCCGGCGAAGTCGACCCCCACGACAAGACGCGTGTACAGAAACGCGATGAGCAGGCAGCAGAACGACAGCAGCCAGCAGGCCAGAAGCGTCGCCAGAAGCGTGCGCGTGCGCCCGATGGCCCCCAACGCCCGCCGCGCGCCCAACGGCGAGAGGTTCGGCTGGGTCCAGCAGACGGCCACCACGGCGATCTGGGCGCCGAACAGGGCCGCCATGGCGAACAGCGCGTAGTAGAAGCGCACCGACTCCTTGGGCGCGGCGTGGGTGAGCGAGACCTCCTCAGTCGCATCGACGCTCGAGAACAGCGCCTCCAGACGGCCCGGATCGGCGAAGGCCCCGGGGTTCTCGCGGGCGATGGATGTCATCAGGTCGGCGTCGCGCACGTAGGTGCCCACCACCGATTCCAGGATGCTGCGATCGATAGCATCCATATCTGTCGTCTGGCCGATCTGCAGCCCCGGCGCCAGGGACAGCACCGGCTCGCCGTCCTCGTCGACGGAGAACACCCCCATCACCTCGCCGTCGACGAGGGCCGATGCGGCCGCCTCCCCATCGGCGAAGCGGCACACGTCCAGCAACTGATCGTCGCCCCTTTCCCCCAGCGCCTCCGCCACCGCCGAAAACGGCGACGTGTCCCACGCCTCATCGGCCACCACGCCGGTGGGCACGGGGTCGAACTCCATGGCGCCGTCCAAGTTCGCGAACATGAACATGAAGATGGTCGCCATGAGGATGGGGAAGGCCAAAGACCAGATGAACAGGCTCTTCTCGCGAACGAGCGCCCGCAACGTGCTTGCGAACAACGTGCCCATAGCCCGCTCCTAATCCCTCAGCTCTTTACCGGTGATCTCGAGGAACACATCGTTTAAGGTGGGCGGCTCGGCATAGACGCGGCCCACGGCGCACCCCGCGTCCGCAAGCACGCCCAGCACGTCGCCCACGTTGTGGCCGCCCTGCTCGCACTGCACGACCAGCTCCGGCTCGGTGTAGGTCACGCGCCGCACATGGGGCAGCGAGGCCAGGCGCCCGCGCACGGCATCACCAAGCGCCGCCACCTCCACGATGATGCGCTCGCCGGCCCCCACTAGGGCCTTCAGCTCGACATTGGTGCCCACGGCCACCGACCGGCCGCGATCCATGATCATGATGCGCGAGCAGATCTCCTCCACCTCTTCCATATAGTGGCTCGTGTACACCACGGTGCAGCCCTGCGCGTTCATGCGGCGGATGCCCTCCAGAATGGCGTTGCGGCTCTGCGGATCCACCGCCACCGTCGGCTCGTCGAAGAAGGCGAGCCGGGGCCTGTGGGCGATGCCGCAGGCGATGTTGAGCCGCCGCAGAAGGCCGCCGGAGAGCTTGCGCGGGCGGAACTTCACGTAGTCCTCGAGGCCCACGAACGCGATGGCCTCGTCCACGAGCCGCGCCCGCTCGCGCCGATCGTCCACGTACAGGGCACAGAAGAAGTCGATGTTCTCCCGCACCGTGAGCTCTTCGAACAGCGCCACGTTCTGCGGCACCACGCCGATCTTGCGCTTCAGGTCGTAGCGCGTGGGCGTCATGGGCTCGCCGAACAGGCAGATGTCGCCCTTGTCGAAGGTGAGCAGCTGCAATATGCAATTGATGGCCGTCGTCTTGCCCGAACCGTTCGGGCCCAAAAGCCCGAAGATCTCGCCGGGCTCGATGCGCAAATCGAAGTGGTCGAGCGCCACCACGTCTCCGTAGCGCTTCACCAAGTTGCGCACCTCGACGATGGGCGCCGACATAGCGCCGGCCCGTGCGCTATCGTCTCTCGCGCAGTCGCCCTGCGCGCCATCCTGCGTGCCATCGATCCTCAGCGCGCCGGTCCGCGCGCTGCCGTTCGTAAGCTCGCCGTCCATGAGCGCTCCTTCCCCTATCGGTCATGGCCCCATTATTCCAAGAACCGCCGCGCCGCAGAAGTGCCAAATGTCACGAATGTCGACGTGCCCCTTGCTTCGCGAACGTGCGCCTTATAATGGCCCCATGGACAGAATTGTTGACGAGATCGTTCTCTTCGGGCTGGGGCTTCCCCTCCTTCTGCTCGCTCCCGCTGCCCCCGCAGCCGTAGCGGCGCCGCTTCTCACCCTCATCGCCACGGGCGCGCTCGAACTGCTCGATCGCGGCGAAGGCGGTGCGCAGCGCCAGGCCCCTGCCAGCGCCGCAAGCCCCGTCCGCGCCGCGCGCTTCATCCGCGTCGCACGTCCCGTCATCGCCGCCGCCTACCTCATCGCCGCACTTGCCGCGCCGGCCCTCGCCGCCTTCGTGCCGCTTCTGGCCTACGCCGCCGTGGCGCAGAACCTCGGCCCCCTGCGCTTTCTATGGCCCGCGGCCCTCCTGGGCGCCGCAGTGTCCGGAAGCGGCGCGCTGGCGGCAGCCGCCCTTCTGCTGGGAGCGCTCGCCTGCCTGGCCGCCCGGCGCACGACCAAAGTTCAAACCGAGCGCGCCTCGCTCCGCCAATGGCGCGACGCCGTGCAGGAAGACCGCCTCGCCCTGGCCGAGCGCACTCGCGACCTCGCCGAGCGGCAAGATTTGGAAGTGAGCTGCGCGGTGCTGGCCGAGCGAGCCCGCATCGCGCGGGAGATCCACGACAACGTCGGCCACCTGCTCACCCGCTCGGTGCTGCAAATGGAGGCGCTCGCCGTCACGCACGAGGACGATCCGGCGCTCGCCAAAGAGCTGGCGGCGGTCGGCGCCACCCTCCACGAGGCCCTCGGCACCGTGCGGGCCAGCGTGCACGACCTGCACGACGAGGCCTTCGATCCACAGACCACCTTGGCCGAGCTGATCGGGGAATTCCCGGGAATTGCCGGCACGCTCGCCTTCGAGGCCGAAAGCCTTCCGCGCCCTGTCGCCCTTGCCGTCGTGGCTATCGTGCGCGAGGCGCTCGCGAACGCCCGCACGCACGGGCGCGCCACGAGCGTCGCCGTCTCCCTCCTCGAGTTCCCCGGCTTCTATCAGCTCGCCATCGAGGACAACGGGCGCGCGGCGAACCTGGTTGGCGAGGGCGGCCTCGGTCTCGCCTCGATGGAAGAGCGCGCGACGGCCTTGGGCGGCACCTTCTCGTTCGAACCGTTGCCCCCACCGCGCACCGGCTCCCGCGTCTTCGCCACCTTCCCCAAAACCCAGGAGGTTCGCCCATGAGCGCCCCATCTCCCCTCTCCGTCGTCATCGTGGACGACGACGAGTTCGTGGCCCAATCGCTGCGCACGATACTGGAGGCGCGCGGTAGCGTGCGCGTGGCGGGCCTCGGCACGAAGGGGGCCGAGGCGGCGGCGCTTTTCAACGAGCACCACCCCGACATCATGCTCCTCGACATCCGCATGCCCGATCTGTCGGGTCTGGCCGCCGGCGAGGCCATCCTCGCCGCCCACCCGAAGGCGCGCATCGTTTTCCTCACCACCTTCGCCGACGACGACTACATCGTGCGCGCGCTGGCGATCGGGGCCCGCGGCTACCTCATCAAGCAGGAAGCTCGTGGTCTGGCCGAAGCGCTGCATTCCGTCATGGAAGGCCAAATTGTCCTGGGATCCGATGTCACCGACCGCGTGAGTGCGCTCATCGGGCAACGGCCAGCGAACGGCGCCGGAGCCGCCTTCGACGACTCTCTGTCGCACCCCGATAACAGCCAGGCCGCCCCCGCCTTCGCCGAGGGGCTCACACAGCGCGAGCGCGATATCGCCGAGCTCATCGCCGAGGGGCTCGACAACCGCGAGATCGCGCAGGCGCTGTACCTGTCCGAGGGCACCGTGCGCAACCACATCTCGGCCATCCTGCAGAAGTGCGGCCTGAGAAACCGTACCCAGATCGCCATCGCCTGGTGGCGGTAGGTCGCAGCGTCATCCGCTCCCCACCGCCCGCGACGTTCCCCGGCGCCCTCATCGTCCGCAAGACCGCATGGTGCGCCGCTGCAATTTCATGCAAGAAATCTACGGGCAAATGGCTATCATCTCTCCCTGTTATGGAAATGCCCCGCGCCCCACATACCCAACAGCCCCGCTCATCCCGACATCACGAGACCGTGCGCTGCGGCCGGCCTGGACAAGTACCGCGCCCTGCGGTCGTTCACCGCCGCTTTCGGCCTCACGCCCATGCGCTACCTTGCCTCGCTGCGGGTGGAAGCGGCCCGCGAGGCGCTCGCCGCCGGGGCCAGCTGCGCCGACGCCGCCTGGGCGGCAGGCTTCTCCGACCAGGCTCATCTGACCCGCGCCTTCAAGGAGCGTCTCGGCATGACGCCCGGCTTCTACCAGCGCGCCATCGCCGGAGCCGATCCTGCGGACGCGCTTGCTTCGTCGCCAGAGCAGGTGCGCCCATGAAAGCGCACGCGCTCGCCCTGTTCACCATCCTCGTTTGGAGCACCACCTTCGTCGCCGCCCTCGTGTGGTCGGTCTACTCCACCCTCGTCGATCGCATCGCCGACGCGGGCTACGAAACGCTGGCCGCCACCAAGCGCATCTTCGCGTGGGGCCTTTTGTTCATGATGCCGGCCGTTCCCTTTGCAGGGGCCTTCCCCGCACTGGGCCTGGTCGACCCCCTCGTCGTTGCGAACCTGCTCTTCTTGGGGCTCGGCGCCTCAGCTGCCTGCTTCGCCACCTGGAACTTCGCCGTGAAGCATCTCGGCGCCGTCGTCACGAGCACCTACATCTACCTGGTACCGGCGCTCACGGGCGCCGCCTCAGCCCTCGTGCTCGGCGAGCCGATGACGCCTCCCATCGTCGGCGGCGTCGCCCTCACCATCGCCGGCCTCATGCTTTCGAACCGCAAAGGCTCTCGCCGAGGGCAACGCCGCGGCCACGCCTCGCCCTCCTCTTCGTAGACGTAGTACAATGGCCGGAGCGTCAAGGGATCGCTGCTCGCACCAGCAGCATGGCCCTCACGCACCACCATCGCCATGTCGAAGAAAGGACCCCCGTGGCCGCTATTCCCGATCCCGTCCAAACCGCCTACGAGGCGGCCGCCGCCCAGCGCACCCTGTCGCTGCCGACCATTCCGGAAGAGCTGCGCGCCCTGGAGGCCGACGATCTGCGCGGCGGGGCAGAGGAACCGCTGGAGGCCATCGACGCGAGCGGCCTCATCATCGCCGACGAGAATTTCTCGGAGCTGCAGGCGGCCCACGCCCGGTTCGCGAATTGCTTCCTCTCCTGCTGCGACTTTTCCGGCTCGCTGTTTACCGATACGGTATTCGAGGGATGCGACTTCGCCAACAGCTACTTCGATAGCGCCGGATTCACCCGCTGCACCTTCAAGAACTGCAAGCTCACAGGCGCGTCGTTTATGGAAGCGAACCTGGAGCACGTGGCCCTTGAAGACTGCACGCTGGACTTCGGCGCCTTCAACCGTTGCCGTTTCTGGGCCGTATCGGCCACGCGCTGCGATTTCTCCGGTGCCGACATGGCCGAGATGGAGCTGCACTACGTGACGCTGGACGACGACCGCTTCATCGGCACGAGCTTCTTCCGCACGCCCCTGCTCGGGCTCGATTTCTCCACCTGTCAGCTGGAGGGCGTGGCGCTCTCCGACACCATGGCGGAAATCTACGGCACGAAGATGAACGTCTATCAGGCCGCAGCCTTAGCCCGCCGCCTCGGCGTCATCGTGGCGGAGTAGCCTAAGCCGCCATCCTGTCGTCGCGGCGCTTCGACACGAGCAATCTCGGGCGCGGCACGGCTCGACGGGAAACGACGACGGGAGCAGCCGGAGCTGCGGGAGCGCCCGTGCGTCCGTCGGCCCAGGTGGCGGCCACCACCGTGCCCACGATGACCGCGGCACCCAGAAGCCCCATCGCCGAAAGCGTCTCCCCCAGGAACAGGTAGGCGAACAGGGCCGTGAACACCGGCTCGCCCGTCAGCAGCAGCGACACCGTCGTGGAAGAGAGGCGGTCGAGCGCCAAGCTCTGCAGGAAGAACGCCAGGCAGGTGGAGAACAGCGCCAAGAACACGATGATGCCCCAGGCCACCGGCCGCACGGCGGCCACGTCCAGCATCGGCTCCCATGCCAGAGCGCACCCCAGGCACAGCGCGAAGGCCACGGCGATCTGCGTGCCGGCCACGGTCACAGCGTCAAGCTCGGCCAGCGCCTGCTTGCCGAACACGAGCGCGCCGGCCAGCGCCACCGACGACCCTAAAGCCAGAAGCTCGCCCGGCCCCACGGCGAGACTGCCGCCCTGGCTGCACAGAAGGTACAGGCCGCCGGCTACTCCCACCTGAAAGGGAATGATGGCGCGCGGGTAGCGGGAGCGCTCCACCACCGTCGAGAGCAGAGGCGCGAACACCACCGGCAGCGCCACGAGGAATCCCACGTTGGTGGCGGTGGTAAGGTCGAGCGCCACGTTGCAGCACAGATACGAAATGCCCATGCACAGCGCCTGGGGCAGCCACAACCGCACCTTCACGTTGCGAAGCCGCGCGACGATGCGGCGCCCGAAGAAGAGGGCGAACACCGCCGTGGCCAAGCCGAAGCGAGCGGCCAGGCACCACAGAGGCGTGATGGAGTCGTAGGCGAACTTCGTCACAGCGCTGCCCGATCCGAAAATGACCACTTCAATGAGCACGAAGACCACGAACGGCCAACGCGCCTGCTTCCAATGACTCATGGCTCCTCCTCTCAGCTTCGTCGCGGCCCGCATCCGGCACATGGCGGCGCGCAACCTCCTTCAAAGCGCAAAAATCCAAGCCCCACCTGGGGCGTTCTTTCTCTGAATTTGGAACGATGGCTATACTAAGCTCCGGGCAGAAAAAAGTAAAACGAGACTTCTTGTAAAACATTTTAAGAAAGTCTTATAATTGTGCAGACGCACAACACAGAGCAGGCTTATCCGCACCCCAGGAGGCGCCTTATGGCCAACCAGAAATACGACGCGTTCCTCACAGTGGCGCGCCTCGGCAGCTTCAAGGCCGCCGCCGAGGAACTGGGCTACACTCAGGCCGGCATCAGCTACCTGGTGAACGCCTTGGAAAAGGAGCTGGGACTGACGCTCTTTTTGCGCGAATACGGCGGCGTGCATCTTACTACCGAGGGCCGCGAAGTGCTCGGTCTTGTGCAGGCGATCAACGCCGACGAGCACGCCCTGGCCGCCCGCGTGCGCGAGCTCGCCGATCGGGAGGGCGGCCTTGTGCGCGTGGGAGCCTTCACGAGCGTCGCTATCGAGTGGTTTCCCTCCATAGCGCGGGCCTTCCTCGACCAGTATCCGAAAATCGACCTGAAGCTTCTGTGCATCGACGACGAGGAGGAGCTCGTGAACGCCGTGTGGGAGGGCCGCGCCGACTGCGCCTTCTCCATCGCGCCCGAGCGGCGCAACCTGGAGGCGGTGCCGCTGCATACCGACCCGCTCCTCGTGGTGCTGCCGCCGGACCATCCCCTCGCGGGCGCCCCCTTCTTCCCCACCGAAGCCTTAGCCCGCGAGCCCTACGTGCAGCTGCAGGGTAACGCGCGCCCCTCCGAGATGGAGGCGCTGTTCGAGGCCAACGGCGTCACCCCCAACGTGCGCTTCACGGTGGACTCCGACTACGCCGTCATGTCCATGGTCAGCGCCGGCCTGGGCTTCTCCGTGCTGCCGAGCCTCATTCTGTCGCGCCCTCTGTTCCCGCTCGCCGTCCTGCCTGCCGAGCGCGAGTGCTCCCGCAGCATCTCGCTCGCCGTGCGCTCGCGCGACACCGCCTCGGCCGCCACCCGCGCCTTCGCCGAAGTCACCCGAGAATGGGTCGCCGAGCGCTACGGGACGTAAACCGACAACACTTCAACTTATACATCAACAATCGAAGGGGGCCGCCGCAGCGACCCCCTTCGCAAGGGGAGGCAACAAATTGCAGATTTAGGCCCAGGCCTCTTCGCCCGCAACTTTCCTACCCGCTATACGCCCAAAGGTATAGCAACTGGCCACAGACGCACCACTGCCGCAATAGCCAGTTCCGAGAATATCGCTCGCGTTACGGCCCGCAGAATACAACCCAGAAATGGGGGAATCGTCCATCGCTGAAAGCACTTGCGCATCAGTGTTGATCTTGAGACCGCCATAAGTAAAGAGACCATTAAGCGTCGTGGCAGCTACCGCATAGAAAGGTGGCTGAGAAATTGGTCTCGTATACGCTGGCCTTTTCATCCACAGGGGGTCTTCTCCCTTTTGAGCATACTCATTATAATATGCAATGGTATTCTCGAGAGTTCCTGCCGGCATTTGGAGAGCCTCGGCCAAAGCACCGATGGTTTCGGCCTGAGCCACGATAACATCGGCGCCCACCTCGGAAATCTCTTCCATTTGATCATAAGTTTGCTGATCGAAAACCATGTAGCACGTCTCATAATCACGGAAATAGTAAGGATTACGAGCAACTTGCGCATAGTAAGAGCCCGCGTAATGGTCTTCGGCGATAAACCGTACGCCGCGCTTATTCACAAACGCGCTAAAGAGGAGAGGACCGCCAACTACGCTATCGCGCGCTATCCAAGCACCGTGGGAAAGCTGGCCGTAAGCAAAGTTCATATGACGCGTGTCGGCGCCAGCCCCTTGACCCATGCGGATGCCATCACCGGTATCCCCCTCAGTGCCTATGATGAAGCTTCCGGCAGCATACGGGACATACTGATCAACCATGGCGTCATTGCAAGCGAATCCACCCGTACAAAGAACGACGCCCTTGTTGGCCTTAATGTTGTAGGGTTTTCCATCCTTCTTAGCCTGCACTCCGACCACACGACCTGTTTCAGGATGCACGATAAGACGTTCGGCAGGTGTCTTATAGAGAATCTCGGGCGACAAATCTTCCACAGCCTTCTGAAGGGGGGCAAAGAAGCCCGAGCCGTTTTTTGCCCCGGTGAGCGTACCTTCCAAATTATCGGTCAAGCCTTCGACCCAGTGACTGTGGGGCACCGCCTCGCAGTACCCGACGTAATCCAGATTGAACTCATCGCCCGTGCATGATAATCCAGCGTCGTAATTCTCCTCCTCGGGCCAGGGAGGGTTGTATCCCGGCTTAAATACGACGCCAAGCGTGTCCACAAGCCAATGGTACAAATCCAAAGACTCGTCAGCCATAACACGACAATGGTCTTCGCTCACGCCAGGTCCCGTTGCCGCAACAAGATATTGATAGTAGTTATCCGTTGTCTCGTTGAACCCAGCCGCTACTTGAGTGGGAGTTCCCCCGCCCATGTAAATTAGACCTCCGCAGATGTTGGTAGATCCACCAGCTTTACCTTGCTTCTCCAAGATAGTTACCGTAGCGCCTGCATTTAGCGCCTCCCAAGCCGCCGCTGCGCCCGCGCCGCCAAAACCAGCAATTACCACATCCGACTCCGCGTCCCACGTCTCCGGAAGCCCAACAGGACTCAAAGGCGCGGCATCGCTTCCAGACTGCTGGGGACTGCAGCCACCGAGCACCCCTCCAACGAGCGCTGCTCCGCCGACCGCGACGCCTCCTTTCAGGAAAGAGCGGCGACTAACGAGTCCGCCCTCCTTGCCATTGTGACAAATCGCCATAGCATCTCCCTTCCTTAGCTGTACCTTAGCTGTATCGCGCCGGCGTCATGCCGACGCTGGCAAAATAATATGAAGAGAGCCATGCGCCGTGATCATATCGAACTCTCTGTTTATCCCAAAACGCCCCCGAGAAAAACGTATGGGTGTAGGGAGAAAGCAAGAAAGATATAATGGCAGAATGAGCATGACAGCAGACAATACTACCCGTCCTCGGAAAAAGGGGCCCATCGCTATAGAGGGCGCTCGGATCGTGGGATTTGCGCTCCTCTTGGCATGGTTCAGCGCAAGCGGTTTTTTGGTCTCCTCCGCCACTGCAAACAGTGCGGACTTTCTTACCTTGGTAGCTTTCACCGCGCTGCTATTCATCGCAGCTTTCGTCGGTCGATCTCGCGACATCAGGCGACAGGCGACAATACTCTGTCCAGTTTTCAGCGCAGTAGCTGCAGTTGGAACTATTGCTCCTTCCTTCACTGCCGACAGCCCCATCATTAGTATAATCTGCTCCTTGCTCACCGCGCCCGGTCTTGCTTTTCTTGTTCTCGGTTGGGGTTCTCTCTTTAGCAAGCGAAGTATGCCTACGGTCATTCTGGAAACCATTGCAGCACAACTCCTCATGTCAGCCATTCATCTGACAGGATGCCTTCAGCCGCCGCATCTCGAAGCCGTTCTGCGCGGGATCTACCTTATCGGATCGGCTTTCATGTTCGCGATCGCAGCGAAAGCCACTCAACCAACCAAACTCTCCCATCTCCTGAGCGGACAGCACGACCACAGTCAATCGGCAACAAAATGGCAGCCGTTTGTTCGGTTCATTATCGCCATCAACCTTTGGGGCGCCGCAATCAATCTGCTCTACAACATTTATCGCTATTGCGCACCTCTCGACTTTGAAGATCTATCGGCCCCAGCCGCCTTAATCGAGATAGCATTGTTAGGACTTCTTCTCGTTGTAGCTAGTAGGCAAAGGGTGAAGGACACCCAGCTCTACACAATCATATTCGCCACCGTACTGCTCGCCTTTCTTTTGGTTCCAATTCTTGGCATACAAAATACGGCACCGTTCTATGCCCTGTTTCTTGGCTTCGCGGCATTGTCGGTACTCACCTGGACTCTTTCTGCTCAGATCTGCCAGGCCTATCAGCTCAGCTCAAATATGGTGTATGGTTGCGCAATAGGCTCGTTCCTCGGATTGCAAATTGTTATAGCCCGCGCCATTGCTCGAGATGCGTTCAGCGGAATCACCTCGTCCCCCATAGAGCTCAACACCCTCTGCCTGATCGGGGCATTCGCCTCCTTCGCTGCCTACCAACTCGTATTCAACCACCGCTCGGCCATATGGTCAGAGCCAAGTGAGACCATGCAGGAAGCCGCAACAGATCATTCAGCTGAAGGGGATGCTTGCGCAAACGCCGAAGCCGTAGCGGACCCGTTCGAACGGTGGGATGACTTTGCGGCCCTCTATCACCTTACGCCTCGCGAAAGCGAGGTGCTTCTCCTCTTCGCGCGAGGTAGGAGCTATGAGCGCATCCAAGAGACGCTTGTCATTGCACGAGGAACGGTCAACTACCATATGTCCAATGCTTATAGAAAAATCGGTATCTCGAGCCGGCAAGATCTGCTCGACCGCCTCGACGAAGCCGCCTGCTCGAACGAGAGAAAATGAAGCCATTACTTCACCGGTCTCTATGCAATATTGACCCTCAAGAGATCGCGCCCCCGACACCCAGCTTCGCCCATCTCCACCAACAACGTCCGGAGCATGCGGATCGGTGGCGTCTTTTGCTCGCGCCGCGGGCAATCAGCTCGTGAAACAGCCGCTACAGGATCGCCGTTAAGAGAGGGACCCGGCTCTAGGCCCTCGTCAGTTATAACTCCCTGCTCTCATGCGATAGCAAGGAGTTCCGCAAAACAGGAAAACGCAGAAAGCCCCCGGTGGGGGCGATTCGCGTTTGCAAGGGGTTTGGGGATGCGAACCGCGCCCATCGGGGGCTTTCGATATCGGGGCGAAGTAGGAGACCTGCGACCGCTCTTCCGTAGGGGCCGACCTTGGTCGGCCCTCCTCGACAAAGACAATCTTTCTCAGTCGGGAGGGGCGACCGAGGTCGCCCCCTACGGGGGAGGACCAGCATAAGTTTCCCAGTCGGGAGGGGCGACCGAGGTCGCCCCCTACGGGTGCCGACCGGGAGACCGGCCTCCCCCGTGCTCTAGAAGAACGGGTAGATGGACACGCCGGTCATGTAGAACACCGCGCGCAGGGCAAGCGCGCTCACGAGCACGCAGGCCGCGCCCACGGCGCCCCACACCTTCCAGTCGCCCTTGGCGCGCCCGGCCAGCGCGGAGCCCAAGCCGGCAACAGCGGCCACGATGGCCACGACCGCCCAGGCCAGCGATGCGCCGGAGAAGGGCGCCGTCGAGCCGTCGGGGGTGATGTCCATGGTCGGGCTCGTCGGGTCGAACCAGAACTCCACCGCCGTGTAGGAGCCGGCCGTGGCCTGCATGGCGATGAGGTAGGCCACCACGAGCACCACGTTCACGGCCTGACCGATGAGGTTCGCCTTCGCGTCGAGGTCGGACGACTCGTCGCGCACGGCGCAGATGAGCGCCATGGTGGCCGGGCCGAAGCCGCAGGCCGCACCGAGCAGTGAGGCGATCTGCAGAAGCGAGTTCCAGGCGGGCAGCGAGGCCATCATGTAGGAGTGGCCCATGACGATGACGAGAATCGCCGCCACGACGATGCCCACGATGGACAGCCACGTCGGCACCTTGGCCTCATCGCCGCCCCGGCGCAGGTACACGAAGTACACCACCATCACCACGGCGAGCACCACGATGGCGATGAGCTCCTGGGTGATGCCGCTGGTCATGTGGCCGAAGCCGTTGAAGATGCGCTCCCAGTGCTCCAGGTGGAAGAACACGGCGATACCGCCGACGACCAGAAGCACGGCCGAGGTGATGAGCGCCGGCATCTGGGCGCGGGCGCCCTTCCCGCGAAGCGCCCAGACGCACTGAGCCGCAAACAGGCCGGCTGCCCAGGCCAGAAGCGTGGTAAATAAGATAAGGGGCCATTGCAGTTCCATTATTCGCCGCCTTTCCATTCGCGGTCGCGCAGGATGTAGGCGAAGTGCGGGCCATTGCCCACGTCAGGCAGATGGTGCACGTCGGCATCGCCGTACTCCACAGCCAGCTCGCCCAGCGTCACGCGGTTGCCGGTATACAGGTTGTCGTAGGAGCGGTCGACGTCGTAGCCCACCGCCGGCGCCTCGAAGGTGTCGATGCCCTGCTCAAGATCGCCGAAGAAGCGGGCGCGGCCGCCGCACTGGATGACGCACTGAGGCAGGCCGCCCTGGGCGGTGATCTGCTCGCAGAGCGTGCACTTCTCGACGACGCGCTCCTCTTCGTTGAGATAGCGCACGCCGTAGGGGCAGGCCATGGCGCAGAACTGGCAGCCGATGCACTTCGATTTGTCAATCTGCACGGTGCCATCCTCGGTCACGTGCGATGCCTGAGTCGGGCATACCTTCACGCACTCCGGATTCTCGCAGTGCTGGCACTGCACGGGCAGGTAGTACATCTCCACGTCGTGGGCGCTCGTGGCGCCAGGTTTCAGGCTCGGGCCGATGCGGAGCACCTTGTTCCAGTAGCTGCCGATAGGCACGTTGTTCACGGCCTTGCACGCGACCATGCATGCGAGGCAGCCCACGCAACGGTTCAGGTCGGTGACGATAGCGTTCGTTGCCATAATGCCCTACGCCTCCTCTCGAATGTCGTAGTTGGGCAGCCATTCCTTCAGGCGCGGGTCGGAGGCATCGCAGATGATCTGGGTGCCGTCCTCCGGCGCGCAGGGGATGACCTTGCCGTCGGGGCAGTTCTCGGGCGTGGCCTTGTAGATCTTCACCGGCACGCCGCGCATGTGGTGCGAGCTGATATGGGTATCTTGCCCATAGGGATCCCAAATGCACTCGATGTTCGAGAGTGTGAATCCATGGGTCGGTGCCGGCAGCTCCGGGAACCACCAGGCGTGTTCGGCGTTGGCCCAGCCGGGCGCGATGCCGTGGTACAGATCGACGCACTGGCGTACCTTGCCCCACTCGGTCTCGATCCAGGCCCAGTCGCCCTGCTTGAGCCCCAGCTTCTCGGCGTCGGCGGGGTTCATCTCCAGGCGCGGCGCCGGCCACAGCTCGCGGCACCAGGGCAGCTGGCGATGCTCGGAATGGAAGTACACGGGAATGCGACGCCCGGTAGTGAGAATGATCGGGTACTCCTCCAGGTCAACCTGACCGCCGCCCGGACCGCTTGCCGGCTCGTCGAAGTGCGGCATCATCTCATGGAGCAGGTCGTAGCGACCCGGCTCGATCTCGTTAGCGCGGTCAACGCAGTAGTTCTCGAAGAGCAGCGGCCAAAACTCGACGAGGGCCGTCGGCGTGGGACAACCGAAGTTGTTGACCGGCTCGCCCTTCTCATCGCAGGTGAAAAGCTTGCCGGTACAAGCGTCCTTGCCCATGCGCATCCAACCGGTTTCAAAGCGACGGTAGGTGCCCCAGCGGTCGGGCTCGATCTCCTTGGCGTTGATCCAGCCGTTCTCCTGGAAATCCTGACGGAAGTCCTCCCAGTGCTCCCACTTCACCTTGGGGTTGGTCTTCGAATTGTTCTGGAACCAGTCTTCCAGGCGATCATCATGATGATAGGCGCCCGGCCCGTCGCCGGCGATGTTGGTCCAGGTACCGTTCGGGCTGCCGTGGCGTTCCATGGTTTCGAAAAGGAGACGGTTGATGTCGTAGTCGAACTTGGTGTCCGCCGGCGGCTCGATAGCGCGCTGGGTGAGTCCGATGCCGCCCGAGGCGCCCTGGGACACGCGGATGTTGTTCAGCTCGAGCCAATGCTGGCAGGGCAGGATGATGTCGGCCATCTCGGTGCCGGGGTGATGGAACATGTTGATGTCCACCCAGAAATCCAGCTTAGAGAGAGCCTCCCAAGCCAGGTTCGCGTTGGACATGTTCATGAACGAGCCGGACTCGTTGATGCCGCCCTTCAGCGGGTAGGGGTCTCCCTCGATGCAGGCGTTCCAGATGCGGGTGGCATCGGACCACTCGTTGTAGTAGGCCAGAAGCGGGAAGCGGTCGGCGCTGACCATGTTGCTCAAGGTCTCGATGCGGTCGGGCACGTTCATGGGATCCGGCTCGACACCCTCCACGGGGATGACGCCCAGCGAGATGAGCTGCGCCTTCACCTCTTGGGGCATGTTGGAGCCGGGAACGCCCGTGGCTTGCTCGTCGAGGGGCGAGCGTGTAAGACCGCGGTTGCCGGCAGGCCCGTCGAAGTTCCCGGTCATGTACATGAGGTGCAGGATGGCGCGCACCGACTGCGT
Organism: Adlercreutzia sp. CNCM I-6207; assembly: GCF_977072305.1. NCBI lineage: Bacteria > Bacillati > Actinomycetota > Coriobacteriia > Eggerthellales > Eggerthellaceae > Adlercreutzia > Adlercreutzia sp. CNCM I-6207. The sequence goes on along the minus strand of NZ_CDRVLZ010000005.1, from coordinate 68,058 downwards.
GCAGTTGCCGATCTGGTCGGGGGCGAGCTGCAGGTGGATGCCACCGTTGCCGTAGGTCTGTCCCTCGGGACGGGTGGCCCACACCACGCAAGCCTCCTCTACGAGCGCCGGATCGAGGCCAGTGATCTCCGCGCACCACTCGGGGGTGCAGTCGGCCACGGATTCCTCGAGATAGGACCACACGGGACGAGCCGTGTGCTTGCTGCCGTCGGCCAGGGTCACCTCATGGGAGTCGTGCATGTCCAGATCGATACCGGCTTCCACCAGCTCGTTATAGGAGATGGGAGGCAGGTATCCCTCCTGGGAAGTGCCGGCGTACATGACCTCCATCTGATCGCGGGTGGGAGCCACGTGGTTGCAGCCCTCCCATTGGGTCGTGTCCACGTCCCACAGCACCAGGCCGCCCTGACCGCCATTGGCGTTCTTGTTCCAGGCATAGAACTTGCGGGGGCTGCCTCCCTCGACGACATCGCTCTCCTTCAGAAGGCGCGTCTTCAGCTTGGTACCCACCACATCGGCCGGGGGTGCTGGCGAATCGGCCGTCGAACCCGCCATGGGGGTGAACAGCTCATAGTAGCGGCCGCCCGTGGGTTCCATGTCTTCCACCACGAGGAAGGACGCATTCGACCAGCGCTTGACGAATTCCCAGTCCACAAGATCGTGCTTCAGGATAATGTGCTGCCAGCACAGGGCCAGCGCACCGTCGGTGCCGGGGCGCAGGTTCAGCCAGTAATCGGCCTCTTTGCCAGAGCCGGACAGACGCGGGTCGATGCAGATGTGCACATCGGCATTGTTCATCTGGTCGACCAAGTTACGGCAGCTGTCGTCGTAGTTCGAGTTCTCCGGCGCGGTACCCCACTGAACATAGACCCGCGGGCCGTCACGCAACGCCATCCACGGAGCGCCGTCCACCGAGGTGATGGAGCCCATGAGGCGGCGCGGCCCCTTGCAGATTTCCGAAGCCACATGGGCGTTGGGAGTATCGAACAGCCACTTGTAGAAACAGTAGGGGCCGTAAACCCACTGGCGAGACGTACCGCACATGTTGAATATGGACTGGCCGCCGTACTGATCGATGATCTCCGTGAACTTCTCACCGATGGTGTCCATGGCCTCGTCCCACGTGATGCGCACCCAGCCGGGGTCTTCGCCCTTGGGGTTCGTTCGCTTCAGCGGATGATAGATACGATCGGGATGGTAGGCCGCCTGAATGGACGCCTGGCCCTTGCCGCAGTGATTGCCCGACGATTGGAACGACGACTGGTCGCCCTCGCTTTTGATCGCACGACCGTTCTCCACGGTGACCCACACGCCGCACTCCATCTTGCCGCAACCGCGACAGCAGGTGCGGACGCGCTTGATCTCGCTTCCGCGGCTGGGCGCCTCGGCGTCCTCGGCCAGGGCGGCACCGGGCACCGCGCAGCCGACAACGGCCGTAGCAGCCGTGGCTGCGGTGAGCTTGGCGAAGGTGCGCCGGCTCAGATTGAGCTTGCCCATCTCTCCTCCTTTTCCTATTCTCCTCGGAGCCCCGCATCGAGGCTCTCAGCGCCCACATCTTGTCAAAAGAAGGCTAGTACCACATCATATATTTGCCATTATTTTTAAGTTTTCCCAGTTCATCGCCTTGCATATCATTTAAAAAGTGAGATGGGGCAATCTTGTTTCGCCGTATAATTTCTTTCGTCAACAGGGGTTCTCCTCATCGACCGACGAGGAGACCAGGGCGCGATCCGCTGTCTCGTCAGGGCCGCGTCACCCGCCGCGCCGAGGGGGGTCGCATGAATTTCTGCAATATCAAAGAGAACCTGCTCGCCTATCGTGCTGAAACAGGAGGGCACCCGCTAGGCCTCGATAGAGTATTCGGCTTCGCGCTCATTCGGGCCTGGGTGTACCTCATGTTCGTCGGCGCTGCCGCCAGCTTCATGACTTGGAGCGGCGAGGCGATCCGACCAGCGTTCTTTCTCGTTTCCGCGGGCGCTCTATGCATTGCGCTGTTCGGAAGCGCTCTCACCGGCGATCGTTTCGTGAAACTCATGCTGCATCCGACAGCCCGCGCCGCCGGACCAACGCTCACCGGCGTGGGCACTGTCCTTTTGGCCTCCTCGGGTGCCGAGGGCATGATAGGCGACGTCTGCGGAATCATAGGGGCGATAACCACGGGCCTCGGCTCCGGGATCATCGATTTGGGCTATGGCGAGCTGTACCGCAACGAACCACCAGGCCGTACCACCTTCGAAGTGCCCTTGGCCTTCTTTCTCGCCGCTGTTGCCTATTCCCTCACCGCTATGCTCCCGCCCGTCACCAGCTGCGTGCTCTGCGCTCTTTTGCCCGTGGTCTCTGGATGGATTCTCTTCGTGCAGCAGCACGCCTGGTCACGCAAGCGCCAACCAACCGTGCGCCCCATCGAGTTCGATCTGAAGTCCTTCGCCTGGCGCATCGGCTTGTGCGCCTGCCTGGTGGGCATTGCCGACGGCATGGTGCGCGCAGCGTTCCTTTCCTCGAACAATCTGAGCATCCATTTACTCTTGCAATGGCCGCTAGCCGGTGCTGGTCTCATCACCATGCTCATTGTCTACGGCGCCGCCCTTTTGGGCTCTGAGCAGAGCACCCGTACTATCTACAAGGCAGCCATCGTCGTCATGGCCTTCTTCTTCATGCTGTTGCCCATCTTCACCGGCGCCCAGGACATCGAGAGCGTGCTGGCTCTGACGGGTTACGGCACCTTTAATGTGCTCATATGGATGTTGCTAGCAGAAATATCTGCTAACTACCGATTGTCCTCCACCCGCGTATTCGGCATCGGTTGGGGCATGGTCACGCTCGGCGTGCTGCTCGGTGCCGTCGCGGGGGACGCTGTGGATCGGTTCGCCCCCTTCTCACCGCAGTTCCTGAGCTTCATCGCCCTTGTCGCCACCATGGCGGTGCTGCTGTCGTTTTTGTTCGTGTTCCGCGAGAGCGACCTCATCGCACTGACCGAAGAGCCGGAGGATCCGTCGAGCGAGAATTTTTCGGGAACCGTGACGCAAGTCGACAGGGCTTCTTCAAAGAATGCTGCCGCCGAGCTACAAGCACCAAAATCGTCAACGCCGCTAGCAACGCCGCGCCCGCGCTTCCAGGACCGCTGCCTGGAAGTGGCCGCCGCCTTCGAGCTGTCGCCCAAGGAGACCGAGGTGATGATCCTCTTCGCCAAGGGCCGCTCGGCCGCCCGCATTCAAGAGGAGCTGTTTATCTCGAAGGGGACCGTGAGCACCCATTTGCGCCACATCTACCAGAAGATGGACGTCCATTCCAAACAGGAAATGCTCGACGTCATCGAAGGCGTCACGAGGGAGTAGGGCCGCATCCGGTCGGGGTTCTCCCGGCATCCATGGACTTCCCGACATTTTCCCTGGTCGGGCTGCGGATACTCTGGCAAAAAGCCGTGTCGGGCTGCGGACTCGAAGCAAAAACCCGCAGCCCAGTACGGCTTTTTGCCAGGCAGACTGATGACGCAGGGGAATTTCCCCCTTGACGGATTCGATGGGCCTCGGCTACTATGCGCTGTGGGGATACCGCCCGAATTCTCGGACGGACAATGTTTGCAAAAGTCGAACCTCGGGGGCGAGGTTCATCTCTCGCTGCGTGCGAGAGGGAAGACTGCAAGCATTTGTTCAAAGGGCGGATGACATGAAAGACACTTCCTCGTTCCTCGATCTCGCATTAGACGATTCCATGGGTTTCGACCCCCTCGGCGCCTTCGACGACGATGTCGAAGAAGATGCTGAGGAGGTAACCGGGGGCTATCTGGGCACCCCCCACACCGACGTCCCGGCGCCCGTCGTGGATACGCGCCCGGCCCCCGAGCGCATCGCCGACCTGTTCAGCGCTATGGCGCCGCGCCGTCGCACGCTGCTCGGCATGATCACGTTCTGCGCCGCGCCGCAGACCACCGACGCCCTGGATGCCGAGGTGGATCGCCTGCAGACAGACAACTTCTCCGTGTACTCCCCCGCTTCGCTCGCGAACTTGCTCGAGCGCGCCGGGGCCCTCGCCCGCGTGACCGCCGACGGCGAGCCATACCCCGAGGGCGACCCGGAGCCGGTGCTCGTGGAAGTCGACGGCGTGTCCTACTACGAGGCCGGCGAGGCGCCGGAGGTCTGCTGGCTTGCCACTGAGGACGGCGCGGCGTACGCCGAGGCCGACAAGCCCCTCGACCGCCTGACCAACCTGCTTGCCGAGGACGCGAAGTACGCCACGATCTACGAGCGCATTCTCGGCCTTACCGCCCAGGATGCCGGCGCTTCGATGCCGACCATCAACGAGGCCGTGGACAACGACGAGCTGCTGAAGAGCCCCCGTCTGTACGCGCCCCACTTCATCGACAAGCTGGAGAAATGCGATGCCGTGGAATGGCGCGACAAGAGCTGGCGCATTACCGAAGTCGGCCGCGCGGGACAGCGCATCGTGGCCGACCTCGTAGCGGCCCAGGCCGCGCCCGAGCCCGAGGCGCAGGCCGATAAGGGTGCCGAGACCGGCGAGACCACCGCGGACGCCCAGTAGCGCGGCGCCTTCCACCGCTTCCCTTCCGGTAACCAGAGGGCGGTCGAGTACGCCCCTTCGAGAACAGAGGAGATTCCCATGACCGAAACCGACACCATAGCCACTGCCGCCGCAGCAACCCCCGCGACCGAGGAGGCCACCGACCTGGCCGCCCTGGCCGAGCTCACCGCCCAGCGCTCCGCGGTGTACCGCCTGCTCGCCCGCCTCTACCGCGTGGAAGTGGACGAGGAGTTCCTGGCCGAGTTGAAGACCATGCGCTTCCCGGCCGCCACGGGCAACACCGCCGTGGACACCGGCTACCGCACCATCGCCACCTACCTGTCCGGGGCCGACGCCCACGCCATTACCGACCTGGCCGTCGATTACGTGCGGGCCTTCATCGGCCACGGCATCGACGCCTATTCCGCCGCCTACCCCTTCGAGTCGGTGTACACCAGCCCCAAGCGCCTCATGATGCAGGAGGCCCGCGATGAGGTGCTGGCCGTGTACCGCAGCGAGGGCCTCGACAAGCTGCCCACCTGGAAGGAGGCCGAGGACCACATCGCCTTGGAGCTGGAGTTCATGGCGGCCCTCGGCGACCGCATCGTGGCGGCGGCCGAGGCCGACGACGAGGCCGAGGTGGAGCGCCTGCTGGCCACCCAGCGCAACTTCCTGGCCGATCACCTGTCCAGCTGGGTGCCGCTCATGACCGCCGATCTGCGACGCTTCGCGCAGTGCGGCCTCTACCAGGGCCTCGCGAGTCTCACCGACGGCTTTCTGCAGGTGGAAGAGGAGTTCTTCGACGAGATTTTCGAGGATGGGGACGAGGACGGCGAATAAGCCCCATCACGGGGAAGGGCCCTGGGTCCTTCCCGCCAACTGCGTACTGCAACCCAAGGGCGAATGAGAGAGGAAGAGAAGACCATGGCTGAGAACGACGAGAAGGCCGCCGAGGCCGCCCCGAAGAAGGACGGGCGGCCGGTCATCACGCGCCGGGCGCTCTGCGTGGGGCTCGGCGGCACGGCGGCGCTGGTAGGGCTGGGGGCTGTGCGCTACGCCGGCAGCGCTCCGCTGGTGCGCCCGCCCGGAGGCCAGGACGAGGACGCCCTCGTGTCGGCGTGCATCCGCTGCGAGAAGTGCTACGAGGTGTGCCCCCGCGGCGTCATCGCCCCGGCGCACTTGGAGGACGGTCTGCTGAACATGCGCACCCCCGTCATGGATTTCAGCGCGAACTGGTGCGACTGGTGCACTGAGGAGAACGGCGGCGAGCCCTTGTGCGTGGCGTCGTGCCCCACCGAGGCGCTGAAACCGGGAAGCACCCCCGAGACCGGCGTGCTGGGCCTGGCCGAGCTGAACCAGGACCTGTGTCTGGCCTACCGCCTCATCGGCTGCCGCTTCTGCTACGACGCCTGCGAGTACGAGGCCATGGCGCTGGACGAGAACAACCGCCCCTACGTGCTGAACGACGCGTGCAACGGCTGCGGCGCCTGCGAGAGCGTGTGCGTCTCGTTGCAGAACGGCTCCATTTCCGCCGGGGCCACCGAGCGCGCCATCGTCGTCCGTCCCCTCGAAGCCTAAAGGAGGCCAGCGCTGTGAATACCAAGCGACTCCGCACTATCATTCCCCTCGCGGTCATCGCCGTGGTGGCCGTGGGATTCGCCACCCACGTGGGCGTGGGCACCCTGTCGGCCATCGGCTGGCAGGACATCTCGCTGCTCTGCCCCCTGGGGGCGCTTATGACCATGATCGCCACCAAGACCATGATTCCCCGGGCGGTCATTTCGGTGGTCATCGCCATCGCCCTCATCCTGCTGTTCGCCCGGGCCTTCTGCGGTTGGGTGTGCCCCGTGCCCGTGGTGTCGAAGATCCGCGGCATCTTCTCGAAGAAGACCTCAAACACCGACATGACCGGCACCGGCGTGCTGCCCGCCAGCGAGAACCCGCTGGTGAAGGCCGCCGTGGCCGACGGCGCCGGGGCGGGGACCGAAGCCGCGGCCGAGCCCGCGCCGCTTTCCGCCGACGAGCAGGCGGCCTTGAAGGGTTGCGGCTCGAAGGCCGGTTGCTCCTCCTGCGCCGAGAAGCGGGCCGCGCTGGACTCGCGCCACGTCATCCTCGGCGGCTCGCTGCTGTCGGCGGCCGTGTTCGGGTTCCCCGTGTTCTGCCTCATCTGCCCCATCGGCCTCACCTTCGCCACCATCGTGCTGGTCATGCGCCTGTTCGCCTTCGGCGACGTGGCCTGGGGCGTTATCCTCGTGCCGGCGCTGCTTTTGGCCGAGGTGGTGTTCTTCCGCAAGTGGTGCAGCACCTTCTGCCCCATCAGCGCCCTCATGAGCCTCATCGGCAAGGCGAACCGTACTTTCGTGCCACAGGTGAACGACGCGAAGTGCCGCGAGACCGTGGAGGGCGCCTCCTGCGAGGTGTGCGCCGCCGTGTGCCCCCAGGGCATCAACGTGCGCCATCCCGAGGCCGGTATGAGCTTCAGCGAGTGCACCAAGTGCCGCGCCTGCGTGGAGGCCTGCCCCACCCAGGCCATCAAGATGCCCTTCCTGCCCCAGAAGGTGCAGGGCGCATCCACCGTGGTCGTGGAGGACGAGGACGCGGTGACGGCTTCGTAGAACCCGCGCGGATCGGGCGTTGCGACCGGGAACGCGCCCGGGCCGCAGGGCCCAGGGCCGCCCGGGCAAGGGAGGCGGAAGGCGCCGCCCCCCTTGCCCCGAGCCGTAGGGAAAGGGCTCTGCCCTTGCCGCCGACAAAGGCAACCCACGGGAAAGACCGTTTCAGCGGTCTTTCCCCGGCAGGGAGTATTCGGTACTCTTTGCCGGGGAAAGACACGACGGGCGCGGGGGCTTCTCCGCGCCGACGGAAGAGAGGAAGGCTATGGCTATCGAACTGACCCCGACCCCCGAAGCCGTGCTGGTGGAGGGCGCCGTCGGTTGCGGGAAGACCACGCGCCTGGTGGAACGGGCGGCGGCGCTGCTGGAAGGCGGCGCGGCCCCGAGCGATCTGCTGGTGTTGGCGGCCACGCCCGATGCGGCCCGCATGCTGGCGGCGCGTCTGGAGGCGGCCTGCGGCGCGGCCGTGGAAGCGACCTGCGTGCGCGAAGTGGCCCTGGGGCTGCTTGCCACCGAGGGAGGCCGCGCGTTCAGCGACCGGGCCGGGCGCCTCGTCACCCCGGTGGAGATGGGTTTCATCATGGAGGACATGAAGACCTGCGGCCTGAAGAACCGCCGCCTCAAGGAGATGCTGAAGTTCTTCTACCGCAGCTGGACCGAGCTGGTGGAGGACGCCGACGGCAACGCCGACTGGCTGCTGGCCGGCGAGGAGGCCGACGTGCACGGGCTGCTGAAGGGCATCCTCGATTTCACCGGCGGCATTCTGGAACCGGAGCTGTCCGCCCTGGCCGTGCGCTACCTGCTGGCCGACGGCGAGGCGCTGGCCGGCGCCCAGCGGGCCCACGTGCTCGTGGACGACTACCAGATGCTCTCCCGCGCCTCCCAACATGTGGCGAACCTGCTGGCCCGCGACTCCATCGCCGTGGCCGCCGATCCCGCGGCCGTGGTGGAGGTCTTCGATTCCTACCCCTATGGTGAGGGCGTGGGCGAGTTCACCCAGGCCAACGCCGATTGCGAGCGCATCGTGCTGACCGAGAGCCATGCCTGCGGGGCCGCCGCCCACGCGGCGAGCCGCCTGCGCGAGGACGCGGCCCCCGGTGCCCCGGAGATCACCGGGGTCGGCGACGCCCCGGCGACGGACTCCTTCACTGCCCGGGAGAGCGCCGACCCCGCCGCCGAGGTGGCCGCCGTGGCCGAGGCCGTGGAAGCGGCCCTGGGTGCGGGCTGCGCCCCCGAGGACGTGTACGTGCTCACCTTCCATCCCGCCTGGATGCGCCAGGTCCTGCGGGCCCTGGCCGCGCGGGACATTGCCGCCGCCGCGCCCGTGGAGGGACGGCTTTCCGTGGGCGACTACCGCGACCTTGACCGCTGCGCCCCGGCGCGGCTGCTGGCGGCCCTGGACCTGGCAGCCGACCCCGCCAACGCTCTGGCCTGGCGCTCCTGGTGCGGCTTCGGCGACTATCTGGCCAACAGCGCCGCCTTCGCCGATATGCGGGCCGGGGCCGCCGCCGAGGGCGCGGGCCTCGTGGCGCTGCTGGAGGAGGCGTCGGCCGCCGCGCCCGCCGAGGGCTTCCCGAACACGGGCATCGGCCGCATCGTGGACGCCTACCGCGCCGGGCGCGAGCTCGTCGCCTCGGTGCAGGGCCTGGAAGGTGACGGGCTGCTGGACGCCCTCGCGGCCGGCCTCGGCCTGGAAGGCGACGGGGCGGCGCGGGCGCGGGCCCTCGTCGGTGCCCTCACGGCCCCGGCCCCCGGCGAGGAGGGCGGCACCGATGCCGCGACCCTGAGCCGCCGGGCGCGGCGGGCCCTGGGCGGCGCGGCCTTCGGCGACACCGCGGGCCGGGTGCTCGTGGGCGCCCCCGAGCACCTCGTCGGCCGCTCGCCGGCCGTGCTCGTGCTGGCCGGCTTCGTGAACGGCTTCTTCCCCAGCCGCGACTACTTCGACGCCACGGTCATGACCCCGGACAAGCAGAAGCTCGCCCGGGCCACCGACATCCGCCGCCTCTACGCCGCCGCGGGCAAGCCCACCGAGCGCCTCGTCGCCAGCTGGTTCACCTCCATCGACCTGGTGGGGGCCGAACAGCTCAAGCTGGAGATCGGCCGCGTGCGCCTGCGCCGCGGCGAGCGCATCGCCACCACGAGCCCGAGCATCTACTTGAAGGAGATCGAGCCCACCGAAGACCAATCCGCGTAAGCGACGCGGCCGCCCCGCCTTCCCCCTCCCGCTGCGTCTTTCCCACGCGGCCTGGGGCGGCCGCCCTCGCCGTCACACGTCGGTCCCGGCACTCATTCGCCCGCCGGGACCGGCACCCGCACCATCCGGGACGCCCCCGCCGCGAAGTGAGACACCCTACCGGATAACGCGTCTCACTTCGCCGGATGCGGAGCCCACTTTTCCAAAGCCAGTGGGACACCTTACCCGGTAGGGTGTCCCATCCGCCAGAAAGCCCCCGCTGGGAGAGATTCGCGTTGCAAGGGATTTGGGGAACGCGAGCCTCTCCCACCGGGGGCTTTTGCGTGGTGCCGCGCTTGCGCTCCCATCTTCTCTCATATAAACTGATACTCAAAATTTTTAATTGCTACAAAAGGGTATCATATGGAAGAAAGTGATCTCATCAATCAGTTGAGAGACATCGTCGGAAACGAGGCCATCGCCCCTGACGTGGATTTTGACCATGCCGCCCTGCGCGACAAGCTACCTCTCGCCACGTGCGCGCTTTTCTCGTTCGATTCGGTTCTGCTCTTCGGAAATCGCACGCTGTTCGTCCGCGCTACCGCTTCCATCAAACCTGAGATCCTCCTCTCTCAGAGCGAGCTTATATCGTCGGCACTTCAGGCACCTGTGGTGTGCCATCTCGACACCATAACTCCCTACCTGAGAAAACGCCTCATTGCAGCTCGTGCGCCGTTCCTAACGCAGGCGGGAGAGTTCTACCTTCCCGGACTGCTTCGCACGATACCATCGCCCGCGACAAAGCCGCGCCCCCTCGACACTGAGCTGACCGCCATGGGGAAAACCGCGTTCCTGCACTTTCTCTACTACGGGGGAACCCCCTCGACCATCAAGGACGTGTGCGCTCGCACCGGCCTATCGCGAGGGGGAGCCCAGCGGGCCTGCGAGGAACTTCTCCGCCACGGGCTGCTGCAGCGAAGGACAGGAGGCCCCACCAACCGCACCGCCTACTACACCGTCGCCGACCCTGCCGCATACTTTGAAAAAGGCTGGCGGCTCTTTGGCCGAACTGTCAAGAAGACACTGTCTTTGCCCCGCGACGCCGTTCCAGAGGATGCGTTCCGAAGCGGCCTTTCCGCCCTCGCCGCTCGCACTCTTCTCATGGCACCGCAGACGTCTGTTTTTGCGATAGGCCCCAAACAAGCCGCGAATCTCACGCCCTTAGCCGTCGAAGAGGGCGATCCAGCAGTTATAATCCAAGTCCTTGCCTTTGATCCAGCTCCCTTCGCCCAAGACGAAGCCGTTGACCCCTTCACCATGCTGAAGACCATCGACCGCCGCGACGAACGCATTGACATGGCGGTAGACGAAATCAAGGAGGCCGAAGGATGGCCCATCTAGAAGACGCCATTCCCGGCTTGGCAGAGTTCACGCGCTGGTTCGCCGAAGATGCGACGCGCTACGTTGTTATCGGCGGTGTGGCGCGGGAGATGATCTACCGCGAAGCGGGGCTCTGGGAAGAATCGGGCACCAAGGACTTCGATATGGTGCTCATCGCGGAGGCGCTCGATGCCCCATTCGTCGCGAAATTCATCCAGTTCGTTCGGGAAGCCCACTACACCCACGTCACCAAGAGCGGGGATGCGCAGATGTTCCGCTTCTGCCGTCCGGCGAGTTCAGCTTACCCCCATCAGATAGAACTGCTCAGTCGCCGACCCGACTACCTGGAAGGCATCGAGGCCCGTATCGGAAAGGTTCCCGTAGAAAACGCCGCCTACAGTCTGTCCGCCATTTTGCTGGATGAGGCCTACTACGGGCTTCTCGCCTCGAAGGAGGCCGTCACGCACCGCTACGGCTTCCCCACCCTTTCCCACGAGTATTTGCCCCTCTTCAAAATGAAGGCGTATCTCAATCTTCGAGAAGCCCGAGCCAACGGAGAACCCGTACGTTCGGGGGAAATCGGAAAGCACCGACGCGATATCTTCCGCCTGTGCTCGCTTTTGCCACCGACAATTCGTGTGGAGTTACCAGGGGCATTGCGAACGGATGTGAAGGAGTTCGTGGAGATCGTCGAATGTCCCCCGCATTTCATGAAGGACATCGGCCTGGCTGCCTATGCCCCAGAAGAAGTGAAGGAAATTATCATCCGCACATATCTGTAGGTGTCATCTCAATCTTCATCGGCTATTCCATGCATCCGTAAGAGGCAGAAAGCCCCCGGTGGGGGCGGTTCGCGTTTGCAAGGGGTTTGGGGATGCGAACCCGCCCTCATCGGGGGCTTTCGTTGTCTCAGGATGGCCCTGAGAAAAATCGAGCCTAGTACAGCATGAACACGCTGGCGCCCAGCTCGTAGAAGACGACGCGCATGCAGATGGCGCCGATGACGGCGGCGATCACGGCCACGGCCATCCACAGCTCGGCCCGGGAGGCCACGGCGGTGCCGTCGGCGGCCGGGGTGGCACCGGAGCGCTTCTCCAGCAGGGCCGCGATGAGGGGCACCACGGCGCCCACCAGGATGACGCCGATCCACATGAGCGGCGCCAGCTCACCGGTGAACACATTGCCCACGGCCGTCACGTCCACCAAAGGCGCGGTGGGCATGGTGGGGTCGGAATAGTAGCCCACCGTAGTGAACGAGCCCTCCAAAAACTGGAGCGTCACGGCATAGACGATGGTGGTCACCGCGTTCACGGCCGCGCCGATCAGGGCCACCGTGGCCGCCAGCCGCACCGGCTCCTTCACGATGGCGCACACGAGGGCCACCGTGGCCGGCCCCAGCACACAGGCGTTGCCGAGCACGTAGAAGATCCACAGCACCGAGTCCCACGCGGGACGGGCGCTCATCATGTAGGAGTGGGCCATCACCACCACGAGCACGGCCGCCAGCGCGATGGAGAGCACAGCCAGCCACGCCGGCACCTTCCCCTCGTCGCGGCGCAGGTACACCAGGTACACGATGGCCGCCACGGCCAGCACCACGATGGCGATGAGCTCCTGGGTGATGCCGCTGGTCAAATGTCCGAAGCCGTTGAAGATGCGTTCGAAGTGCTCCAGATGGAAGAACACCGCGATGCCGCCGGCCGCCAGCAGCACGGCCGCGGTGATCCAGCAGGACAGCTGGGCCTTGGGGGCCTCACCGCGCAGGGCCAGCACTGCCTGGGTGCCGAACACGCCGGCCGACCAGGCCACCAGGGTAGTGAACAGAATCAAAGGCCATTGCAGTTCCATAATCAAAATCCTCTCTCCTAGGTTCCCCCGGAAAATCGGCAGAAGAGCAGGGCGCCCTGGGAGGCAAGACGCCCTGCCGAAGCGATGCTACTCGCCGCCCTGCCAGGTCTCGCGGCGCAGGATGTACACGAAGCTGGGCTTGTTGCCCACGTCGGGCAGATGGTGGATCTCGGCATCGGTGTAGGGCTTCACCGGGTATTCCGGGCCCTCGCCGGTGCACTCGCCCAGGGTCACCCGAGCCGCCGCGCAGCCATCGTAGGACTTGTCGCCGCTTTTCACCGGCGCCCCCGGGGCCACGAAGCTCTCGAGCCCCTGCTCCAAATCGCCGAAGAACCGCGCCCGGCCGCCGCACTGGGCCACGCACTGGGGCAGCTCGTCCTGGGCGATCTTCTGCTCGCACAGGGTGCACTTCTCCACCACACGTTCGGTCTCGTTCAGGTAGCGCACACCGTAGGGGCAGCTCATGGCGCAGAACTGGCAGCCGATGCACTTCTCCTTGTCCACCTGCACCGTGCCGTCGGCCAGCTTATGGGAGGCGCCCGTGGGGCACACCTTCACGCATTCCGGATCTTCGCAGTGCTGGCACTGCATGGTGAGGAAGTACGTGTACACGTCGGGCCACTGGCCGCCTTCCTGGCGCGGGTTCGGGCCGATGCGCAGCACCTTGTTCCAGTAGGAGCCCACCGGCACGTCGTTGGTTACCTTGCACGAGATGGAACAGGCCAAACAGCCCACGCACTTGTTCACATCCGTGAGAATCGCGTACTGGGTCATTATGCCTCACCCCTTTCGGAAGCGTAGTCGGGCAGCCACTCCTTCAGGCGCGGGTCGTCGCAGGTATGGATGATCTCCGTGCCGTCGTCGCCGCAGGGCACGGGGTTGCCGAAGGGCGAGTTCTCGGGCGTGGCCTTGTACACCTTCACGCCGTAGGCGCGCAAGTTGGACGAGCCGCAGATGCGGTCCTGGGCATGGCGGTCGATGAGGCAGTTCACGCCGGACAGCATGAAGCCATGGTCGGGCTGCTTCAGCTCCGGGTACCACCACTGGTGCTCGGCGTTCACCACGCCGGGCTCGATGCCGTAGTACAGGTCCACCACTTCGCGGATCTTGTGCTGGTCGGTCTCGATCCACACCCAGTCGCCCTGGGTCACGCCGATGCGCTCGGCGTCCACCGGGTTCATCTCCAGGCGCGGCACGGGCCACAGCTCGCGGCACCAGGGCAGCTGCCGGTGCTCGGAATGGAAGTAGGTGCCCTGGCGGCGTCCCGTGGTCATGAGGAAGGAGTTCTCGTCGGCGAACAGGTCGGGGTCGGCCACCGGCCCGTGAGGCGCCTCCACGAACAGGGGAAACATCTCCTTGTCGGAGAACTGCTCGGTGTCGGAGTAGGGCAAATTCGGGCGCACGCCGTCATTGCCGGCGCCGTTCACAAGCCACGACTCCAAAAGCAGCGACCAGATCTCCTGCTTGTGGGTGGTGGTGTTCCAGCCCTGGTGCTGGGCCTCGGGGGGCAGCGGCGGGAAGTCGCCGTTCACGGCGTTGGTGCCCACCTGGTAGCGACGGTAGGTGCCCCAGGCCTCGGGCTTCTCGACCTTGGAATCGAACCAGCCGTTCTTCTGGAACTCCGCTTTGTAATCGTCCCAATCGGGAATGCGGAAGCCGGCCAGGCCCACCTCGTTGCAGTGCTTCACGGCCTCGTCGCCGGTGAACCACTTCGCGCCGTGCTTGGCCTCGTCGAAGTAGGGCACGCCGGCGGCCTGGTACAGGCCCACGACGATCTCCAAGTCGTTTTTGGCCTCGCCGGGCGGGTCGATGGCCTTCACCGTGGCGCCGAAGGCGCCGGAAGAGCCCTGGGACTTGCGGATGCAGTCCAGCTCCATCCAGTGGGCGGCGGGCATGGCGATGTCGGCGATCATGTCCACGCAGGGGGTGTGCCACAGATCGATGGAGCACCAGAAATCGAGCTTCTTCAGCTGCTCGGCGGCGTTGATGGAGTTCGACTGGTTCATGAAGTCGCCGGTCTGGCCGATGCCGCAGGTGACGTTGTAGGGGGTGCCGGTCTCGATGGCGTCGTAGATGCTCGTGGCGTCGGCCCAACCGGGGCCGTGATCCGACCCGATCATGGGAAACTCGATGGAGCCCAGGATCTTGCTGGAATCGTAGGGCGGGATTTCCGGGGAATCGGGATTGCACATGCCCAGGTCGAAGAAGGGCCAGCCGGGGGTGGAGCCGCGCATGCCGCCGGGAATATCCATGTTGCCGGTAATGCCGCACACGAGGTCGCAGGCGCGCTGGTTCTGCACGGAGTTGCAGGCATGCTCGGGGGCCAGCATGTACTGGATGCCGCCGTTGCCGTAGCCCGTGGAGGGGTCCACGCGCGTGGCATAGGTGATGGCCGCTTCCTTCAGCACCTCCGGGTCAACGCCGGTGATCTCGCTGGCCTTCTCCGGGGTGTAGTCGGCGAGGAAGTCGATGTAGTGCTCCCACACCGTGCGCACGTGCACCTTGGTGCCGTCCTTGAGCGTCACCTCGCGGCCGCCCTCTTCCGTGTGCAGCGCCGGCCAGAGACCGTCAGGGAAGGGCACGTAGTCCAGCACGAAGCCCTGGGTCTGACCCGTGGCGTCCAGGCCGGGCTGATTCGCCTCGCGACCTTCCGTGGCCGGCTTCCAGTCCTCCCCTTCCCAGCCGGGGTTGGCAGCCGTGGCGTCGTACCAGGACAGCTCGCCGTTCTTCTCGTTGATGACCATGAAGCGGCCGTCGGAGCCGCCCTCTTTCAGGTCGGATTCCTTCAGAATGCGCGTGACGATGTTCGCCGACTGCTGGGCGGAGCTCGTGGGCGTGGGCTTGAAGCTCTCCTCCTGCACCACCAGCATGGGAGCGTTCATCCACTTGCGCACGTACAGATCGTCGTACAGCTCGTTCTCGATGATGACCTGGGCCCAGCAGTTGGCCACGGCGCCGTCGGTGCCGGGTCGCAGGTTCACCCAGATGTCCGCCTCCTTGCCGAGGTTCGTCTGGCGCGGGTCCACGATGATGTGCTTGTCGGCGCGGGTGGCCACGTCCACCGTGGTACGGCAGCTGTCGTCGTAGTTGGAGAGCTCGGAAGCGCCGCCCCACTGCACGAACACGCGCGGGCGGCCCACCACTTCCATCCAGCTGTAGGCGTTGGAGGCGTCGATGGCCGTGGCGTAGAAGCGCGGCCCCTTGCAAATCTCGTTGGCCTGAATGCCGTTGGGGCTGCCGAACAGCTGCTTGAAGGCGCCGTAGGGGGCCATGGACCAAATACGCGACGTGCCGCCCATAAAGATGCAGGTTTCCTTGCCGTACTTGTCCTGGTTGGCATGGATGGCGTCCACCGTGGTCTTGTAGGCCTCGTCCCAGCTGATGCGCTGCCACTGGGGGTCTTCGCCCTTCGGGGTGGTGCGCTTCAGCGGATAGCGGAGCCGGTCGGGGTGGTAGGCCGCCTGCAGTGACGCCTGGCCCTTGGCGCAGTGGTTGCCCGCCGACTGGAAGGCGCTCTCGTCGCCCTCGCTCTTGATGACGCGACCGTCCTGCACCGTCACCCACACACCGCATTCCATCTTGCCGCAGCCGCGGCAGGCGGAACGGATGCGCTTGACCTCGTTGCCCTTCTCGGGGCCGGCGTCGGTCTCGGCGAGGGCCGTGCCGGTCGCGCCGGCGCCCAGGCCCGCGGCCGCCGCCGTGGCCGCCGCCACTTTCGCGAAGGTGCGGCGCGTCATGGTCAATGAAGCCATGGTTCTCCTCCTCTCGAATGAGTCTGACCCTTCATCAGACACTGCACGACCCTACCGCGCCCGCCCCGGCCGCACCATCGGGCTGGGAGCGCGTTTTTGGCGAAAATGCAACAAATGAGAAAATCATGCTGGTAGCACGATAGGTTTGACCTGGGATTTCTTCGCTTCCTTATTGACAGCGGGTCATTTTCTCCGCAGACGCGCCGGAGCGTTTACAATAGATGGGAGGTTAGGGGGAAATCCATGGGAACGCGTTTCACTGCTTCGTCGCCCGTCATCATCGCGCTTCTGGGATGCGCACTCGCGCTCAATGGCACCTGGGTCATGGGGGCGTTCCAAAGCGTGGGCATCTTCGCCTTCGCGGATCACGGCGAGTCTGTCTTAGACGCGGTGTACCTGGTTTCCATCACGGTGCTTTCCCTCACGCTGTTGCTCGTCGGCTACTTCGAGCACGGCGCAGAACGCCTGCTCGCCCGCAGGGGCACTTTCTGGGTCTCGGCGGCGTGCACCGTGCTCGCGACGTTGGCCATGCCCCTCGGCGGTCTTCCATCCCCGGAGGGCTCGCTCTTCGTTGCCGGCACCGGGGTGCTGTCGGGGGTGGCCTCGGCGCTTTTCCTCATGTACTTCGGCATGGCGCTCTCCCGCGTATCGCTGCGCGAGGCCACAGCGGCCGTCGCCATCGGGCAGATCGCCTCGCCGCTTCTGTTCAGCTTCTCGCTCGTGCTCTCGCCTCCGCCGGCCTTGGCCTTCACCGCCCTGTTGCCCGTCGGCGCGGCTGTTGCCCTGTGGGCTGCCATCCGCCGTATCCGCGAGGCGGCGCAGATCAGCGTCATCGAGCTGGCCGACCAGCACCCCCTCACCGACGCCGACGAGCATCGCCAGGTCTCGCGCCTCGTCTTCCGCATCGTGCTCTGCGTGGCCCTCGTCGGCTTCGCCCACGAGCTCATGCGCACCCTCTACATACAAATGGACATCGCGAGCGCCGGAGGGGCTGCCTACGCCCTCGTGCAGGCGCTGGCTGGGGCGGCGGTGGTCATCGGCGCTATCCTCATCGCCCTGGCCATGATGAGCGTGAAGACCCTCTCCATGCCGCGGCTGTGCTACGGCGGCATCACGCTGTTTCTCATGGTGGGCGTCTTGCTGGGGCCGGCGCCGCTTCTTTGGGCGTCCCTGACGAGCATCGTCCCCTATGCCGTGAACCAGGCGGCCAACTCGTGCTTCGGCCTGTTCATGTGGATCATGACCGCTGCCCTCTGCCAGCGTTTCTCCGCCACTCGGGTGCGTACCTTCGCGCTCATCCGCGCCGGCTGGGCCCTAGGTCCCCTGGCGGGGCTTCTGCTCGGCCGCTTCGCCCTACTGGTGGGCGGCCTTACGCCTGCGACCGTATACGCCTGCATGCTCGTGGCGGTGCTGGCGGTGTTCGTGGCCATGGGGGCCGTGTTCAACGAGCGCGTACTCATGGAGACCATGGACATCCTGCCCCTGGAGCGCCGCGAACGCTTCCAGGACAAGTGCCGCCTCATCATCGAGCGCTACGGCCTGTCGGAACGCGAGGGCGAGATCATGATCATGTTCGCGAAGGGCCGCAACCTCGCCTACATCCAAGACGAGTTGTTCATCTCAAAGAGCACCGTGAGCACCCACCGCCAGCACATCTACAAGAAGCTCGGCATCCACTCCCAGCAAGAACTGCTGGATTTGGTGCAGGCCGCTAACCCTTACGGGGAGTAGGAGCCGCAGTGGCCGCCAGCCGAATTCCCCGGCCAGTCGGGACGACGCAAACCGCCTCTACCGCTCGTACACGTTCGGCACGTTCAGCAGGGCGCTCATGGCGTTCACGATGGACTTGGGGTCGTTCACCTTGCGGGCGCGGGGCTTCATGGGGATGCGCTCGGAGCGGCCGCGCTTGGTGACGTCGGCGGCGAACACGTCGGTGGACAGGGTCAGCGCGCCCGTGGGGCAGATGTCCTCGCAGCAGCGGCACTGCACGCAGCGGCCCGTGTAGTGGTCGATGCCGAAGGGCTTGCCGGTCTCCGCGGCCGTAGCGGCGTCGCCGAACTTGTGGATGGCCTCCGTGGGGCAGAACGTGGCGCACATCTGGCAGGACGTGCACTTCTCGGGATCGATGATGACGTGGCCGAACAGCCGCGTGTCGATCATGACGTCGTCCGGCTCGCCCATGTTGCTGAGGGCCAACAGCAGCCGGCCGCGACGCTCGGGCAGGAAGTGGGGCAGCGTGCCGTCCTCGCCCACTTTCGCGAACTTCGGCTCTTCCTCTTCCTCGGCGCCCAGCTTCTCGCGCACCACGTGCTCGGCGGTGATGGCTGCGGCGGCCCGGGCCTCGTCGCGCATCGACGAGAAGAAGCCGCGGCGCCCCGTGTCGAAATCGGCCGGCGCGGTAAGGCGCACGGAACGGGGCAGCTTGGTGGTAAGCTTCACCGTGACGTCGCTGCCCCAGGTCTCCAGCAGCAGGGCGGCCGTGTCGCGCACGAGCCGGGCCGTGCGGTCGACAGCGGCGTCCACCTCGGCGGCCTCGTCGGCGGCTTCCGTGGCCAGCGAATCGGCGGCCGCGGGGTCGGCATCGGCCGCGGCGGCCCCTTCTCCGTCGGTTGCGGCCCGCGGCCCCGCCACGAGGACCACGGAGCTCGCGCCCCCGGCGGCCAGCACGGCGATGAGGCTCTCGTCCACCCGGGCGAGGCTCTTCACCGCCACCACTTTCGCCGGGTCGTACTTGCCCTCGGCGGCCGCCTGCATGGCCTCGTCCATGACCACGGCCACCCCGTCGTTGGCCTGCATGGCCGCCACAGCCGCCTTCAGCAAGCCCTTGTCGTCGGGCTTCTTCGATTCCAGCGCCGCCGTCGGGCACACGGTAGCGCAGGTGCCGCAACCGATGCAGCGTTCGGGGGCCACGGCCAAGTCGTTGCCTTCCACGAGAATGGCACCCGTCGGACACGCCTCGGCGCAGCGACGGCAGGAAGCGTTGCGATTGCGCACCACCACGCACCGGCTCGGCTGCACCGCCAGCGACTGGCTCTCAAGCTTCTCGAAAAGTCCCAGAATGTTGTCCATGGATATCCTCTCCCACTAACCGCTGCATGGCGCAACAAAATACGGCCGGCTTTGCACAGCCGATCCGCCTGGCGCCTCGATATCCATGTTAAAGATCAAAGAGGGCCGAATCGTTGCGGTCATGGTGGTTCCTTCCACAAATCATCGTCCCCAAACCCACTGCTCAGTATGGCGAAAACGCCCCGCTCTGTCAACGAAAAAGAAGGGGGAGAAATCCTACCGCCAGCACCCGCCCGCGACTACGCGAATCGAGGGAGGCCAATCGAGAAAGCGCGTCACGGCACTGCTCGGCGGTGGGCTCCGGCGGGATGACGAGCACCCGCACGGTCGGGTCGATCCGCCGTGCCACCTCACTCACCAACGTGGTCTTCCCGGCACCGTTGGGGCCGGTCAGGGCGATGTGATCGGCGTTCCCGACAGAAAACGGGGGCACGAGAAGCCGACGTTCCCCAAGGGCCAGCGTCAGCTCCGGCTGCCGGTGGAGAACCTTGCGCGCGCTCGGCTCGGCGCGCATCCATAAGTCACCGTCGTAGCGCTTCTCCACCTTAACCGACGCCAGCGTCTCCTCAGCGCGAGACAGGCGGCCCTCCATACGGGAGCTCAGCTTGCCGGCCACGCCGTCCTTTCCCGTGTAGACGGCCAGCTTGACGCGCGCCTTCCCGCTATGGTCCTTCGGGTCGAGGTTGCGGCAGCTGCGCATGCCGGCCGCCCGCGAGGCCTCCTCCCGACGGCGCTGGGCCTCCCCCGCGAGGCGCTTTCTCTCGCGCTTCGCCTGATCGCGCCGGCGGACGGCCGTTTCCCGCTCGAGCTGCTCCTGCCCGCGCCCCTGGCTGTAGCCGCCGGGCCGCGCCGTCACCTGACCGGCCGCCATGAACAAGCACTGGGAGCACAGCGCATCCAGCAGGGCGCGGTCATGGGAGATCAGCAGGCCCACGCCCTTGAAGCGCGCAAGAGCCGCCGTGACGGCCTCGCGGGTGGGGACATCGACGTGATTGGTGGGCTCGTCCATAACAAGCAGATCGGGACGCTGCCAGAGCGCGCAAGCTACCTGCAGCCGCTTTTGCTGGCCACAGGACAAGGTGTCGTGGCGCCACGGCCAGTCGTCTTCCACGTCTAAATCACGGCGAAGGGCCACGGCGTCGCGGTCGTAGGCAGCGCACTTTCCATCTCCCGACAGATCCGAGCCGACCCCGAGCCTGCAATTCCCTCATTCAGACAAGAAAGCTCGCGCACGAAGACAAGATTTTCGAGTTGTTAGGCATGCGCCTGCAAAACACCGTCAGGATTCATCATGCCGTAAAATCACTTCGTCGTAAAACACCAGTTCGCAATTATTCTAACCAAACACTAAACTTCCTGTCGCGCTCTGCATCTCTCTTCTCGTGTCTAACAACTCAAAAATCTGTACCGCAACCGACGGAAATCTTTTCCGGCGGCCTTGACGGCTGTGTATAGGTGTGTATATACTGTGCATGTAGGGTATATACACTATTCACGCCCTTGCCGCGCCCGGGACGCTGGGGCGGCAAGGGCCGAAACTAGGACGGCACATCGCCGCACCTTGGGCGCTCGTCGCGAAGACGAGCGCTGCCGGAGCTCGCGATACGCCGTCTGCGAAAGAGGCACCTTGGACATCATCATTTCAAACGGAAGCAGCGAGCCCATCTACGAGCAGATCACGCGTCAGATCAAGGCGGCCATCATGGCCGGAGAGCTGGCCGAGGGCGATCCCCTTCCTTCCATCCGCGCCCTGGCGAACGATTTGCGCATCAGCGTCATCACCACCAAGCGGGCCTACGCGGAACTGGAAGAAGCCGGCTTCATCGACACCGTGCAGGGCAAGGGTTCCTTCGTCGCCGGAGGCAACCTGGAGCTTCTGCGCGAGGAGCGGCTGCGCCAGGTGGAGGGACACCTCGCCCGCGCCGTGGCCGAAGCGGAAAACGCTGGCATAGAAGCCGCCGATCTGCACGCCATGCTGGATGTGCTGCTGGAAGAAAACTGAACGAGGAGCGAACATGACTTACCTCATGGAGATAAACAACCTGGGCAAGCGCTACGATGACTTCGAGCTTTCCGGCGTGAGCCTGGCCGTGGAACCGGGCTGCGTCGCCGGCTTCATCGGATCGAACGGCGCTGGCAAGACCACCACCATCAAGGCGGCCTTGGGGATCATCGCCGCCGACGAGGGTGCCGTGCGCCTGTTCGGCCAGCCCATCGCCTGCGGCAGCCCCGAGCTGGACGCCATCAAATCCCGCATCGGCGTCGTGCTGGACACCTGCGCCTTCCCCGACACCTGCCGCGTGGGCGATGTGGGCGCTATCGGGCGGGCAGCCTACCGCGAATGGGACGCCGTCCAGTTCGCCGCGCTGTGCGACCGCTTCAACCTGGCCCCGAAAAAGAAGGTGGGCGAGCTCTCGCGCGGCATGGGCATGAAGCTGACGCTGGCCTTCGCGCTCTCGCACAACCCGGAGCTGCTCGTGCTGGACGAGGCCACAGCCGGGCTCGACCCCATCGCTCGCGACGAGGTGCTCGACCTTCTGCGCGACTTCATGGCCGAGGGCGATCGCGGCATCCTCATGTCCACCCATATCACCTCCGACTTGGAAAAGATCGCCGACGAGGTCGTCTGCGTGGACGCCGGCCGCATCGTGTTTACGGCCCCCAAGGATGCCATCACCGACGAGGCCGGCGTGGCCCGCTGCCGCGCCGCAGACGTGACCGCCATCTTGGATGCCGGCTTCTTCGCCCCCGGCGAGGCCCGCATCCTGCGCCACGACTACGGCTGCGACGTGCTCGCCCCCGACCGCTTCGCCTTCGCCCGCGCCTTCCCCGATATCCCCGTGGACAAGGCCACCATTGAAGACTACATGACCCTCATTCTGAAAGGGGAATCCCGATGAAAGCCATGATCGTTTCCGACTTCGCCGTCCTGCGCAGCGCCATTCTTCAGCTGCTCGGCATCTGCGCCATCATTGCCCTGTTCATGGGGTACGCCATGGGCACCCTGGTGGGAGGCGCCGCCGCCATCGCCGCCATGCCGCCGTTCATGCTGCTGTTCTCCCTTGCCGCCACCGACGAGCAGAACGGATGGGAGCGCTTCCGGCTCACGCTGCCCCTCACTCGCCGCCAGGTGGTGTTCGGCCGCTACGCGAGCCTCGCGCTCGTCGCCATCGGCACGATCGTCTTTGCCTTAGCGCTGTCGTTTCTGCTTTTGGGCGTGATTTCCTGCATGCCCGCCGGCACACTGCCCGAGGGGCTGACGCCGGCCGAGAACCCGCCGGCCGCCCTCGTCGGAAGCGTGGTAGGCGCGGTGGGCGTCATCACGCTGGGCATGGCTGTCACGCTGCCGCTCGTTTTCCGCTTCGGCATGACCCGCGCCACTCGCTTCGTGCCCGTCGTCGTGGTGATTGCCATCGCCTGCGGCATCGGCTTTTTCGATGCCGGCATCCAGCCCACCGGCGTGCTCGCCGACCTTGTGCAGTGGCTCGACACCGGCAGCAACTACCTCTTCCTCGCCGCCGCCCTAGTGGCCGTCGTCGCCCTCATCTACGTGGCCAGCGCCTTCGTCGCCGCCAAGCTCTACGAGAAGCGCGAGTTCTAGCCCCTAAACCTCTTGGAAACCTTGTGAAGGCCTTGCTTTGGTCTGATTTCGGACTATACTAGCGAACTCGTTAGTCCGAAATCAGACCAATCGCATTTTGAGGTACAGAAAGCCCATGAACGCCGACAAGATCGCACGCAACGAAAACACCGCGCTCGACGAGAAAAGCCAAATCGTGGAGACAATCCGCGCCATCGATGATTTCTATCGCCAGGCTGACGAGCTGTATCGTCAAACCGCGTGGCGCATGGGACTCCCTGATTGCGCCTTCG
Source organism: Adlercreutzia sp. CNCM I-6207 (assembly GCF_977072305.1). NCBI lineage: Bacteria > Bacillati > Actinomycetota > Coriobacteriia > Eggerthellales > Eggerthellaceae > Adlercreutzia > Adlercreutzia sp. CNCM I-6207. Next base: position 44,833 of record NZ_CDRVLZ010000005.1, on the reverse strand, counting down.
ATATCGTGTACGCGCTCGTCAACGAAGATGGCCTCACACAGAAGCAGCTGTGCGAGCTCGGATTCTCTTCGAAGCAAACGGTGCACTCGTCTATCAAGCGCATGATCGACAAAGGCGTAGTCGAGCTGCGAGGAGACACGCCCCGCACTCAACGCGTTTATCTGACTGGTTACGGGAGAAAGCAGTACGAAGCCCACATTCAAGCCGTACTGGCCGCCGAGCATGAAGCCGTCGCAATCTTCACCGATGAAGAGCAGCGCCAACTTACCAGCGCCATGAAGCGCTACATCAACGCGCTGAACGAAAACCTCTCGACTCTCGCCTTCCACTAGAGACGCCCGCTTTCCTTGCTTGTTCTGCCCTCTTTTCTCCGAAAGGTTTCCCATGTCAGTCGATATGTCCAAACACTTCTCCACCAGCGCCCTCATACGGTTCACGCTGCCCACCATCGCCATGATGATCTTCACCTCGTGCTACACCATCGTGGACGGGTTCTTCGTGTCGAACTACGCCGGCAAAACGGCGCTCGCCGCCGTGAACCTGATCTTCCCCGCCGTCATGATTTTGGCCTCCGTGGGCATGATGATCGGCACCGGGGGCAGTGCCCTTGTGGCCAAGACCTTGGGCGAGGGCGACCGGCCCCGGGCGCGGCGCCATTTCTCGTTGCTCATCATCTTCGCCTTCGTCGTGGGCTCGGTGCTTTCCCTTGGCGGCTGGTTCTTCATGGAGCCCACGGCCACCATGCTCGGCGCCACGCCGGGAAGCCAGATGCACCATGACGCCGCGCTTTACGGCCGCATGATGATGATCTCACTGCCGTTCTTCATCTTGCAGTACGCCTTCCAGAGCTTCTTCGTCACGGCGGGCAAGCCCAAGTACGGCTTTCTGGTCATTGTGGCGGCCGGCGTGGCGAACATCCTTCTGGACTTCCTGTTCGTCGGCGTGTTCGGCTGGGGGCTTCCCGGTGCGGCGCTCGCCACGAACATCGGTGAACTCATCGGCGGCGGCATTCCACTCGTCTACTTCGCCCGCAAGCGCTCGACGCACCTGTACTTCGTGCGGCCGCATCTGCGCTGGCCCGTCATCGGGAAGGCCTGCGCCAACGGCTCGTCGGAAATGGTCACCAACATCGCCATGAGCCTCGTGGGCATCCTATACAACTGGCAGCTTCTGCGCTTCATCGGCGAGGACGGCGTGGCGGCCTACGGCGTCATCATGTACACCGTGATGATCTTCTCGGCCGTGTTCATGGGCTACTCCGTGGGCACCTCCCCGCTCATGAGCTTCCAGTACGGCGCCCAGAACCATACTGAAATGCGCTCGCTTCTGTGGAAGAGCCTCGGGATCATCGGCGTGGCGAGCATCGTCATGTTCCTGCTCGGCCAGTGGCTCGCCGCACCCCTATCGGCCATCTTCGTCAGCTACGACGCGGCCCTGCTGGAGCTCACCGTGAGCGCCTACAAGCTGTACGCCCTGTGCTTTCTGTTCATGGGATTCGCCATGTACGCCTCGGCGTTCTTCACGGCGCTCAACAACGGGCTCGTCTCGGCGCTCATCTCGTTCCTGCGCACGCTCGTGTTCCAAGTGGCGGCGGTCATCGTGCTGCCGATGCTGTTCGGCATCGACGGCATCTGGCTCTCGGTCACGGTGGGCGACGGGCTCACCTGCCTGGTGGCCGCCACGTTCATGATCGCCCTTTCGGGCCGTTACGGCTACCGCAAAGGCGGCCTGAGCCCGAAGGCGAAAGCGAAGGCAGAAAACGGGGACTAGGCCACGTTTTCTGCATCGTAGTCAACTTATCTGCATCATTTCGGCACCCCTTGATGCAGAAACCAAGTTTACTCGGGCGGGTGGGGGACGCAGCGCACCCTCACCCGCCTTGCTTGATGTCGCAGCACCTCCTACACGGCGTCGGCGCGCAGGGCCTCTACCACGTTGTCGGCGCGACAGCGGTGCATGCCGTAGGCCACCGACGCACCCACAGCGACCACGGTCATGGCGGCGGCCAGGGCCACGTAGCTCCAGGGCAGCGTGAAGGGCAGCCCCGTCATAGAGCCGGAGATCACCTGCCACAAAAGGAAGGACACGAGCAGCGACAGCAGCACGCCGGGCACGAGGCCGCGGATGCACCAGGCGACGCATTCCTCGGCCACCATGGCACGGAACTGCCGGTTCGAAAGGCCCACCGACTTCATAACGGCGAACTCGCGGCGGCGCAGGATAAGGCTGTTGGTCACCGTGTTGAACACGTTGGCCATGGCGATGAGCGCCAGAATAACGGCGAACAGCAGGCAGAACACGTTCACCACCGTGGCGATCATCTGGTTGGAATCGCGCTGCTCGATGTAGTCGTTAAAGGAGTAGAACGCCAGCCCGTAGGGACTCTTGTCATGGAAGTACGCGCTGCCGGCCGTCGCCAGCTCCTCGGCGAGCGCGCCGTGGTCTCCATCGGCAGAGTCGAAATAGCTATAGAAGATGGGGGACGTGCTGCCGAAACCCTGGTAAGCCGCCATGGACTCGGGCACGATGAGCTGCAGGCCCTCCCCACGGGCACTGGCGATGGCAGGCGCCTCCTCGGCCAGGGCGACAACCTCGACGGAGACCGTCTGCGCCTCCGCCTCCTCCAGAGGGAACCATTCGACCCCGTCGTCATCGCCTTCAAGGTAGGGCTGGAAGGCGAAGGCCTCAGCATTGCCCTCTCCGGATGTTGCGCCGACGCCGATGCCCGCCGCCGGCTCGCCGTGATAGGTCACCGCCGTAAGGGCCTCCAAAGTGCCCGGCTCTCGCAGCACGTTGAGCAACTGGTAGACGCTGCCATTGTTGCCGTAGCCCTGGGCCAGGGCGATGGCCCGCAGGTGAGCCGGATCGCGAAAGTCGGCGGGGTCAAGCCCCAAGCTCTTCGCGTAGTCGTCGAAGGCGGCATCGTCCAAGTAGGCGACGGAGCCGACCGCGCCGATGCTGCCGTCGGCCATCGTGCCGCCCGTGCCGTTGCTCGTATCGGCAAGGGCGTCGCCCGCCATGGCCTCGGGAAGAATGGCGTAAATGTCCGCCGTCATCTTCCAGCCCACCGGCTGGGCGCCGGCCACTTGGGAGAGATCGGCGAAGGCATCGGCGAACACCTGGGCCTGCGCTGCGAACAGCTCGTTGTTCGCAGCCGCGACGGCTTCGGGCGTCGTCGAGGCAGCGGGCTGGGCAGCGCCCTCGGCAGCCGCAGGACCGCTGGCTGCAGCATCGCTTTCGCCAGCCGCCGCGCCTCCGTCATCAGCTTGCGCGTTCCCGCCGGCCGTCCCTTCGTCCTGGGACGCCTTCGCATCCAGCTGGGCCCAGACGCCCACTTGGCCGGCCGGCTCGCCGCCGCCGGTCACCACGTTGGTCAGGGTGCCGAGGAACACGTTCAGTGAGCCGGCGGTCATGAGCAGCACGATGGCCAGCGCCAGCGACACCGAGGCCGCCCGGCCCTTCCCCGTGCCGCGCTTGCGGTTGATGCGCGCCAGCATGCCGCCGACGCCGAGCACGCGCCCGGCCGCCCCGCGGGCCTTCCAAAGCCGTGACGCCTCGGTGCACCTCGCGGCCCGCGCCGCCCCGCGCCGGGAAACGCGGCTGCCGCTGGCGGCCCGCAGCGAGTCGATGATGTTCGTGCGGCTCGCCCGCTTCGCCGGAATCCACACGGACACGAGCACGGTGACGAACGTGAGCACCGAGGCCGCAAGCAGCACCCAGCCGCTCACGGCCACGCGGAAGGGCACTTCCACCGACCCGGCCAGCTGGGAGATGGCCGGCCCAAGCGCCGCGAAAGTGGCAGCGCACCCGGCAAGACCGATGAGAAGCCCACAGGGGATGCCGATGACGGCCACGATGGCCCCTTCCAGCACCACGGCCCGGCGCAGCTGCCGGCGCGAGGCGCCCACCGAGGACAGAAGCCCAAACTGCTTGATGCGCTCGGCCACCGAGATGTTGAAGGCGTTGAAGATGAGCGAAACGCACGCCACGACGATGACCGCCGCCAGCACCACGACCAGGCCGTAGAACGTCGCCCAAATGGAGGAGTCGCTGGAAACGCCCATGTAGCGCAGCATGGCCGTGTGGAGCACCACATGCTCGTCGGGGAACAGCGCCTCTGCGGCTTCTTCCACCTGCTGGGTGTTGGCCACGTCGTTCAACGTGAAGAACACGTCGGTAAAGGCGTCGGGCGCGGCGCCCCCAGCGGTCACGCCCACCATGCCTGCCGCCGTGGAAAGGGCGTAGCCCGGACGATCGTAAAAGCCCACCACGGTATAGGTGCTCTCCTCGGTGTTCGTGATATCCTCGTTGAAGATGCCGCCGTCGATGTCCGCCTCCAGCACGCCCATGGAGGAGTTGAGCGGTGTGCCGTCGGTGATCTCGCTCTCGTGGGCCTCCCCCTGCACGCCCCACGAGGCGGTCATGGTGCCCGCGGACATGGATCCCTCCTCGCCCGGGGCGAGTCGGGCCACCCGCTGGCCCACGTCGAAGGTGACCGTATCGCCGAGGTTCACCCCGCCGTAGTCGTTCCACGTGGAGAAGAGCATGATCTCGTGGTCGTTCTCGGGCAGGCGTCCCTCGCTGGGCGTAATGCCGCAGATGTCGCCCACGTCGCCTTCGATGGAGCGAATGGCCAGATAAGTTCCCTGGGTATTCTGCTGGTCGGCAGTCAACGCGGCGAAGCCGACATCGCGCAGGATCGCCGTGCCAGCCACCTGCGGGTCGGCTTGGGCGTCGGCGACCTTCTCGTCAAGCGCCGAGCTGCCATCGGCTTCCACGCAGGCCATCCAGGTGCCGGCCAGGTGCGCCTCGGAACGATAGAGGTAGTCGTTCAGCGACACATAGGTGGTGAGCACCGCCGTGAGCAGGGCCGCGGCCAGGGCCACGCCGGCGATGGTCACGAGCGTGCGCACTTTGTTGGCACGCAGGCTCTTTACGGTGAAGTTCGTCGTGGCGTTCATCGGCGGATCCTCTCGTCGCGCACGATGCGGCCGTCCTCCACGGCGATGATGCGGTCGGCGGCCAGCGCGATCTCCTCATCGTGGGTGATGACGATCATGGTCTGGCCGAACTCGCGGTTGGAATCGCGCAGAAGCTGCATGATCTCGCAGCTGTTGCGGGTGTCCAGGTTGCCCGTGGGCTCGTCGGCGAGCACTACCGCCGGCGCGTTCATGAGGGCGCGCCCGATGGCCACGCGCTGCTGCTGGCCGCCGGAGAGCTGGCTGGGCAGATGCCCCTCGCGGCCGGCGAGTCCCAACCTTTGCACGAGGCCTTGCAGGCGGCCCGCGTTCACCGTGCGGCCGTCCAAGGCCACGGGCAACGTCATGTTCTCCACCACGTTCAGCACCGGCACCAGGTTGTAGAACTGGTACACCAGCCCCACCTCGCGGCGACGGAACACCGCCAGCTCCTCGTCGGAGCGCGCGTACACGTCGGCGCCGTTCAGCAGCACATGGCCCGAGGTGGGCCGATCCACGCCGCCGATGAGGTGCAGCAGGGTGGACTTGCCCGAGCCCGACGAACCCACGATAGCCACGAACTCGCCCTCTTCCACGCTGAAGGACACGTCATCCAGGGCGCGGGTGGCCGCCTCGCCCTCTCCGTAGATCTTCGTCAAGTGGCTGACCGTCAAAATGTCCATGCCAGATGCCTTTCTTCTCCTGGTTTCCCAATCTACGGAACAAGTATGGCGGCCACCCATTGCCGCCCCCTAACGCGCCCATTACGGTAATGTAATTAAAAGACTTAATGCTCGAAATCTGGAACACTAACGGGCCTAATGTCCCAAATTTCGAGCATTAACAGACGCGCCGCCTACACCACGAGTTTCGGGAAGGCGATTTCGAAACGGGCGCCGCCGGCGGGGTTGTTGGAGGCACGCAGGGTGCCGCCCTGGGCGGAGACGAGGGCCTGGGCCAACGAGAGCCCGATGCCGAACCCGGCGGGCTGACGAGCGTCGTTGCCGTTGTCGTCGGCCCAGGGGCGACCAAGGTCGCCCCCTACGGGATCAACCTGCATCCTGTCGGTCGGATCGGTATTTTCCAAACGGGACGGTTTTGATCGAATCCCCTCAGCCGGATCGAAGCCTTCTGTAGGGGGCGACTTCAGTCGCCCCTCGGGCGCAAGCTCGGGAGATGCCGGGACGAGACCTCTTCCTCGGTAGAAGCGCTCGAAGATGTGGGGCAGATCCTCCGGGGCGATGCCGGGGCCGGTGTCGGAAACGGCAATAGTGGTGGCCAGGGCGTCCTCGCTCACGGCCACGGTCACCGTGCCACCGGGAGGGGTGTGCTCCATGCAGTTCTTCGCGATGTTCTCCACGGCCTCGGCAGTCCACGGCGCATCGCCCTGGAAGGTGGCGGTCTCGTCCAATTCCAGCACGAGATTCACGTCGCGCAGATCCATGGCGGTGGCCAGAGGCGCCACCGCCCGGCGCGCTACCTCGGCGCCCCGCACCTCGCGCTGCTCCACGTGCATGGCGCCGGCATCCACCTTCGCGATCTTCAGCAGCGTGGTCACGAGCCACGAGACGCGCTCGATCATCGATTCCAGCTCGCGCACGGCGCGTTTGCGCTCGCGGGCATCGTCGGCGCGCTCCACCACGGGCAGCATGAGGGTGATGGCCGTGAGCGGCGTGCGAATCTGGTGGGACACGTCGGCCAGAGAATCGGCCAGCGCGTTGCGCTCGCGGGACAGCTGGTCGCGGGTGCGCGAAAGGCGCGACACCATCTTCGACAGCTCGTTGGCGAGCACCGCCACGTCGCCCTCACGGCAGTTCGAGAAGCCCACCGTGCGGCCCGAATGCAGCACCTCGTCGATCTCCTCGGCGAGCCGGCGAATCTGGCGGTGGCGGTACAGCGACACGACGAGGAACACCGCCAGCAGCACCGCGCCCGTGCCGGCGACCCACGGCTTCGCCTCGCTCGGCGCCGCCCACGCGAGCACGGCCATGAGCGCCACCATGACCGCGCACTGGCGCAACAGCGTCGATGCGGAGCCCACGCTACTCGCCCCCTCGTGCCGCGGCGGCGCACTCCATCAGCCACACGACGCACTCCATCGACCGCACGGCCTCAGACCACCGAACTCGCGCCATCGCCCCTACTCCCCCACCTTGTAGCCAAGACCGCGCACGGTGACGATGAGTTCAGGCTCGGCCGGGTCGGTCTCCACCTTCTCGCGCAGGCGTTTCACATACACGTTCAGCGCGTTGTCCGACACGTACTCCCCGGCGCTGTCCCAAATAGCGTCGCGCAGGTTCTCACGGGTGACGAGCTTGCCCGCATGCTGCAAAAAATACAGCAGCAGCCGGTACTCCAGCGCCGAGAGAAACACCTCGCGGCCGTCCTTGGTCACGGCCGCCGAGGCTACGTCGAGCCTCACGTCGCCGACGGTGAGCACGTTGGAGGCCGGGGCCGTGCGCCGCAGCGCTCCGCGGATGCGCGAGATGAGCTCGCGGGCGCGAAAGGGCTTGGCGATGTAGTCGACGGCTCCCATATCGAGGCCCGCTACCGTTGAGTACTCGTCGTCGGAAGCGGTAAGGAAGATGACGGGCATATCCGGCGCCGCCTCGCGGGCCGCCGCGCACACGGCGAACCCATTGCCCTGGGCCAGCGTCACGTCCAGAAGCGCGATGTCGAAGTCGTCAGTCGCCAATGCCGCGCATGCCCCATCCTGGGTCGCGCAGGAACGCACGGCAAAGCCCTCGCCTTCCAAAAGATCAGTGAGCGCCCGCACGATGGCATGGTCGTCCTCAACCAACAGAACCCGCATGATGCCCCTTTCCACGCGCGCGTCGCCGCAGTCAGCACCTGAGCCGCTGCGCCCGATGCCCTTTCTCGTTCGCCACCATGATAGCGAAAGCGCCCCTGCACAGGGGGCGCTTTCAGGAAAAACCGCGCCAGCTTACGGAAGCGTAAGAGGCGTTAGTCCAGATGCGCAGCTACCACTTCCATGAGGCGCTCGGCTACGGCGCGCTTGCTCATGAGGGGCAAAAGCACGTCGTCGCCTTCCGTGACGAGCCACACCTCGTTGTTGTCGGTGCCGAAGGCGAGGCCGTCGCCCACCTGGTTGGCCACAATCATGTCGGCATTCTTCTTCTTGAGCTTGGCATGGGCGTTCATGAGCACGTCGTCAGTCTCGGCGGCGAAGCCCACCACGTACTGATCGGGACGCTTACCCGCGGCCAGAGTGGCCAGGATGTCGGGGTTCTCCGTGAGGGGCACGTTGGCGAGCGCCGCATCGTCGCGGCCCTTCTTGAGCTTGCGGTCGGCCGGGTTCGCCGGGCGCAGGTCGGCCACAGCGGCGGCGAAGATGGCGGCATCGGCGGCCGGGAACACCGAAGAAGCGGCGGCCAGCATGTCGCGGGCCGTCTTCACGGGCACCACTTCCACGCCATCAGGTGCGGCGAGGGCCACCGGGCCCGACACGAGCACCACCCGCGCGCCGGCAGCCGCAGCGGCCTCGGCGATGGCATAGCCCATCTTGCCCGAGGAGTAATTAGAAATGTAGCGCACCGAGTCGATGGGTTCCACCGTAGGGCCAGCCGTCACGAGCACCGTGCGGCCAGCGAGCGCGCCCGCGGGCATGGTGGCCGCGCCATCGGCCACGGCGGCCGGCAGCGGGGTGTCGGGAACGGCAGCAGTTGGGAGATCCTTCGACTCCGAGCCTTCGGCGCTCTGCTCGGGATAGCACGGGGCGGAAGCGCTTGCGGCAGCGTCCTCAGTGGAAGACGCAGAAGCCGACGCGCGCGCAGCATCGATCTGCTCCATCACGGTCGCGAACGGCACCTCACCGTGCCGCTCACAGGCCTCCCGCAGGGCGTCCAAGCCCACGCGCTCGGCCAACAGGGCCAGCGTCTCGCGCACGATGACAGCGGGATCGGCCAAACGACCGCGACCCACATCGCCGCAGGCCAGATAGCCCGCGCCCCCTTCGATGAAGCGCACGCCCCGGCGGCGCAGCGTGGCCATGTTCTCCTGGGTGGCCGCCGCCTCGTACATATGCACGTTGGCCGCCGGCGCGATGGCCAGCGTCGCCGTGGTCGCCAGGGCCGTGGTGGACAGCAAGTCGTCGGCAATGCCGCAGGCCACCTTCGCCATCACGTTGGCCGTGCACGGCGCGATAAGGAACACGTCGCATTCTTGGGCGAGTGAAATGTGGTGAATGGGATCTGACGGATCGTCGAACAGCCCCACCGCCACCTTCTCGTGGGTGAGCGCCCGGAACGTCACCGGGTCGACGAAGTGCGTACCGTGCTCGGTCATGACCACCTTCACGCGCACGCCCGCCTTCTGCAGCCCGCGCACGATCTCCCCGGCCTTGTAGGCCGCAATGCACCCGGTCACTCCCACCAATATGCAAGGCCGCTCCACACTCATCGCCCTCTCCTTCCACGAAGTTTTCCGCCTATTATAGGCGAACCAACTGGCTAATTCGAATCGCACGCAGCCAGCGAAGGAGAACGCCCTCTCGGCGACCTCTTATCGCCCTGCGGAGAATGCGGCCGTTAAGAAGCAGATTCTACTTCAGCAGCAACGATGTCGGGATGGTACCGACCCATGTGCGTCATCTTCTCTGCTTCTTTTGCCGCATTCGCAGCAGGATCAAGCGATAAGCGGGCGACGAGAGGGCGCTCTCCTTCGCCACCCGCATTACCGAGTTGCTACATATTCACGCAGTGGATCTTCTCGCCGCGCTCGAGGTAGGCCATGACTTCCTCGACGGCCATCTTGGCGCAGTTATCCTCGGCCTCGGCGGTGGAGGCGCCCAGATGCGGGATGACGATGGCGCGCTCCATCTTCACGACGGCCGGGTTGGCGAAGTCGGTCACGTACGCCGCCACCTTGCCGGACGCCAGGGCCTCGGCCATGGCGACGTCGTCGACCAGCACATCGCGGGAGAAGTTCAGGAACACGACGCCGTCCTTCATCTGAGCGATGGCGTCGGCGTTGATCATGCCCTTGGTGGCGGGCAGCGCCGGCACGTGGATGGTGATGAAGTCGCTCTCCTTGAGTACCTTCGGCAGGTCGGCGAACTCCACCGTCGGGGAAATCTGCTCGTGCACGGTGATCTCGTCCATGGCCGGATCGTAGCCGATGACCTTCATGCCCAGCGCCTCGGCGGACTGCGCCACCAGCTTGCCGATGGCACCCAGGCCAATGACGCCCAACGTCTTGCCAAGAATCTCGCCGCCTGCGAACTGCTTCTTGGCCTTCTCGGCGGCCTTGCCCACGTTCTCGTCGTCGGCGTTGTCGCGCACCCACGCCACGCCGCCGATGATGTCGCGGCTCGCCAGCAGCATGCCGGCCAGCACGAGCTCCTTCACGGCGTTGGCGTTGGCGCCCGGCGTGTTGAAGACGGCGATGCCGGCCTCGGCGAACTTGTCCAGGGGGATGTTGTTCACGCCAGCGCCGGCGCGGGCCACGGCCTTCAGGTTCGCGGGCACTTCCATCTCGTGCATGTCGGCGGAGCGCACGAGGATGGCGTCGGCCTCGTCGATGTTCTCGGTGACCTCATAGTTGTCGGTGAGCAGGGCCAGGCCCTCAGGAGAGATGTTGTTCAGGCAGTAGATCTTGTACACGAAAAGCTCCTTTCAGTAGGCATCCCCAGCATACCGCGAACTTTAGCGCGCTAAAGCAACAGTTGCGCTGACGGAGAAAAAGCGGTTTCGTGCGGCGGCGCGCAAGGGCGGCGGCGCGCAAGGGCGGCAGAAGCCCCGGCCCCCTACGCGTTGGCGTGGTGCACGTAGTCGCAAATGCGCACGGTAAGCGAGCGCTCCGCCGCCGCAAACGCCTCGGCGCAGTCGCAGCCCTCCTCGGCGCGCTGTTCGGCCTCGCGGATGTAGTGCAGCGTCGTCGTGAGCACCATGCCCACCACGGCCACCGCCTCGAACGCCGCATCGATATCGCCGCGAATGCTGCCCTCGCGCTGCCCGCGCTCGATCTGCCCGCGCAGCACCGCCAGCAGGCGCTCCTCCAAAGCGCGCATCGGCTCGGACCATTCGCGCCCGCGCCGCCACAACTCCGACACGAGGATGCGCCCGAATCCGGCGTTGCGGAAAATAGTCGCGGCGAAAGAATCCATCATGGCCGTAAGGGCTTCCACGGCCGAAGGAGCCTTACCGGCGATAGCCACAAAGTCGTCGACGATCTCGCCAATGCCCTCCACGAGGATGCAGGTGGCGATATCGGCCTTGCTGGAGAAGTGGTAGTAGGCCACGCCCTTCGAAACGCCCGCCACCTCCACGATGCGCTCCACCGTCGTGTCGGCGTAGCCGCGTTCGGAAATGACCTCGATCGCCGCATCCAGCAATTGGCGCCGGGTGGCGTCCGCCTTGCTCGTTCTCCCCTTCTGCTGGGCCATGCCCCACCTTCCCGCCCGCGCAACCGACAATGCCGCGTGCAAAACGCCTCGACCGGCTCCGCGCCGTCGGGCAACCACTCATTTTGGTCATCGCAGCGCAGCTGCGGCCATTAATCTCTCATCAACGAGGAGAGACGCTGCTGCGATGATAATACCGGGCTCCCGCAAGACCGGGCGCCCCGGCGAAAGACTCACCAAATCCCTTGAATTCCTGACTTATTTACTTAGTGTAAATAGACACCTTATCCCTGCTTGAAGCTACTTTTTCGGCCAATTTCAACCATTTGATTTCCCTTAGGGAAAACTCCTGTTACAATGCCCCCGTCATGAGGAGGACGAGAAAGGCTCGAGTCGTGACCGCCAAGATCATCGAATTTCCCGGCCAATGGTGGCGCGCGCCCGAAGCGACCCCGTGCGAGGGGGTCTTTTCGAATGCTGCGCTCACCCTCGTTATCGGGCCGGCGGACGACTCCTCCCCGCAGTGCAGCGCCTTCATGAGCGCCGACGAGACCCTTGCCGACCTGCATCGGCTCATCATCCAGCACTTCGGGTGGGACGACGCCCACAACTACTTCTTCAGCCAGGGCTGCGACCGCTACGAGGATCCGTTGCTGTTCGCCACCCAAGATCGCGTCTCGGCCCGCTGCCGCCGCATCTACTGCGCCGCCGACGTGCCGCTGAGCCGCGTGTTCAGCCGTCCAGAGGCGCCGCTCTACTATACCTACGCGCTACCGAATGGCCGCGAACTGAAAATCGTCCTCGACGACACCGTCGCCTTGAAGCTATTCGGCTGAACCGCCCCGCAGCACCTCGTCGCGCAGCGGCTCCGACGCTCCCGTGCGCTTAAACGCGTGCTTGCCGGCCAGCAGCGGCGGAGCCTTCCGCACCCAAATGGAGCCGAGACGCAAGCCCAGCAGGCGGGCGCGCGACCGAATGGCCTCGGAGTACGCCTCCACGATCGGCTTTGTCTGCGCCACGTCGTCCACGTAAAGAAGCAGCCGGTAGCGCTTCTCCCCCTGTCGCTTGCCATCCCGAGCCGCCGTCTCGCCGGTTGGCCCCGCGGCGAACATCTCCCGCACCGAGGCACCGCGAACCTTCTCGAGAAGGGCCCAGGCCAGCTCGGTGTCCTCGAAGACGAGGAACACGGCCCGCTTCACGATATCCAAGGCCCGCGCCTCGTCCTGGTACTTGAGCCCGTCACGGTTGCCGGGAACGCGGGCGTTCTCCCCTTCCTCCCACAATTCCGGAAACAGCCGCCGCTGGCGCATATCCCATTTCGCAGGGAAGAAGCGCAGCTCGTTGACGGCGAAGCCCTCTTGCTCCAGATTCATGAGCAGTACCGACTGCCAGGCGTCCACCTCGGTGCGCGCCATGGCGTCGTCCAGATACATGCCGAAGACCCACCAGTCCTTATGGCGGTCGGGCCCTTTGCGGGGGCGCTCGTCCTTGGCGATGTAGATGCCGTTGGTGTGCATGAGGACGAACCGCCCCACATCCGGGCGCAAACGCCACGTGCGCTCCACGGCGGCGCGGAAGCGATCCTTGTTCCGCGAGCGCTTGAGAGCTGCGGCGGCTTCAGGACCCCAACCGGCAATGGTTCGATCCAGCTCGGTGCCTAGCGTCTGCACAAGCGCCCCCTCACGTCAGATCTCCGGAATCGTTCAGCGATACCGCCTCGCCGGCCGTGTCCACGGGCAGGCGCAAAAGCGCCGCGTAGAAGTCCTTCGTGCGGGCGAGCACCTCGCGGATGCTGTAGGCCCGCTGGTTATCGTAGGCCCCCTTGTCGCAGGGCACGCCCCACGCCTGCATGCCCAGACAATCGGCAGCGAACATGGCGCGATACAGATGGTAGGCCTGGGTGGCCACGATGATGCGGTCCGCCCCGAACACGTGCCGCGCCCGCCACATCGACTCGTAGGTGGTGTTGCCCGCATGGTCTACGTACACGTCCTCGCTCGGCACGCCCAATTCAACGCAGTACGCCTTCATGGCGTCGGACTCGTTGTAGTGGGAGGTGCGGTTGTCGCCGCTGACGATGATGGCCCGGGCCGCACCGCTCTTGTACAAGTCGCAGGCCACTTCCAGCCGATCGGCCAAAATGTCGCTCGGCGTGCCGTCGGCGTACACGCTGGCCCCCAGCACCACCACGGCATCGGCGGCATCGCCGGCCAGGGCCCTCGCCGCGCCTTCCACGGTAACTACCCGATCGCGCGTCGTGGCCACGGTGACCACGTTGGCCACGCCCACGATGAGCACCGCCAGCGCGCAGACGGCCAGCAGCACGCGAGCGCACCAGCGCCACCAGGGCACGGGTCGGGCGTTGTCGCGGGCCACAGGCCACCTCCTTCGTAGCATCGGAAAAGCGGGGTACACTATAGCAAAAATTCAAACTTGTCCAGTGGTGCGGGAAGTCATCCCTGATAAAGTTGGTATACTACACAAGTTGAGAAACCGTTTCCTCGTTGTTACGGCAACGACACGTTGAGCAACTCCAAAGGACGCGCGCCATGTACCATTGCCCGGTGACTTTCTATCTCGTGGGCCTGCCCGACGAGATCGCACGCATTATCGAAGATGCGCAGCCGCAGCCAAGCTTTACGCACCATTTCACGCGCAGCGATGAGCCCGAAGAGGCGCTCACCGCCCAGGCCAGCGCCATTTTCGCCGATGCCACGGGCCACGATGCCGCCGCCTGGGCCCGCGTCTTCGCCGCTCACCGGCAGGCCACCACAACGGTCACCCTCATCGTCTCCCACGACCAAGCGCCCGCCGTCGAGCCCTACTTCAACGACATCGCCGACCTGTGGATCGCGCCCTTGAGCGCCGCCGAGGCATCCTGGCGCTTCAACCATTGGCAGCGCGCCTGCAAGCGCTACGCCGACTCCTGGGAGACGAGCCAGTATTTGGAAGCCACCATCAACTCTATTCCGTCGCTTGTATGGTACAAGTCCAAGGACGGCATCCACCACAAGGTCAACGACGCCTTCTGCGCCACGGTGAACAAGACCAAAGAACAGGTGCAGGGCCGCGGGCACGCCTACATCTGGGACGTGGAAGCCGACGATCCCGCCTGCATTGAATCGGAGCGCCGGGTCATGGCCGCCAAGTCCACCATTGTCTCGGAGGAGACCGTGCAGACCAGCGATGGCACGCGCCTGCTCACCACGTACAAGTCGCCCCTCTACAACATCGACGGGTCGGTCATGGGCACCGTCGGCGTCGGCATCGACGTCACCCAAGAGCGCGCCTACGAGGATGAGATCGTCGAGAAGAACCACACCATGGAAACTATCTTCACCACCATGGAATGCGGCGTCATCACCCACTCGCTCGACGGCACGCGCCTGCTCGGCATCAACCAGGCGGCGCTGGACATTTTGGGCTACGATTCGGCGGAAGACCTCATGGCCGCCGGCTTCGACATGGTGGCCCCCTCGGTTGTCGACGAGGACGCCGCGAAGATGCGCGAATCAATCGCTACCCTGAAGAACGTCGGCGACTCGGTGGCCACCGAGTACCGCGTGCGCCACAACAACGGCGACATCGTGCACGTCATGGGCAACGTGAAGCTCATCGAAAGCGATGGCGAGCTGCTCTTGCAGCGCTACCTGCTCGATTACACGGACAAGAAGAAGGAAGAAGTGCGCAAGGAGCGCCGCCAGCGCGATCTTATCCAGGCGCTTTCCGAGGACTATCTGCTCGTGTGCTCCTTCAACCTGGACACCAAAGCGGGCGAGGCCCTGCGCGTCAGCGGCGACAGGCTTCGCAAGCTGGACGAGCTGTTCGCCGGCGAACTCAATCTCGACGGGTGTCTTGGCGGATACATCAATGAAGCTGTCGTGGAAGAGGACCAGGCCATGCTGCGCGACGCGCTTTCGGCGGAAAGCCTCATCACGCGCCTGACCGACGAGAGCCGTATCCATGTGAACTATCGCATCAACCACGGCGACGTTACGGAGTACTGCCAGGCCACCGTCGTGCGCGGCGGCGATTGGCCCCAAGCTCACAACATAGTGCTGGGCCTGCGCAGCGTCGACGTGCAGACGCGCGAGGAGATGAAGAAGAAGGCCCTGCTGGAAGAGGCGCTGACCCAGGCCAACAAGGCCAACGCCGCCAAGAGCGCCTTCCTCTCGAACATGTCCCACGACATCCGCACGCCCATGAACGCCATCGTGGGCTTCACCACTCTGGCCGCCAGCCGCCTCGACCAGCCGGAGAAAGTGGAGGAGTACCTGAACAAGATCAAGTCCTCCAGCACGCATCTCTTGAGCCTCATCAACGACATTCTGGACATGAGCCATATCGAGAGCGGCAAGGTGTCCCTGGACGAGCAGCCCTACAACCTCATCGACCTTCTGGACGACCTTTACAGCATCATCCAGGCCGAAACGAGCGCGCGGCAGCTGTACTTCTCCATCAACACTGAAAGCGTGCGCCATGCCGACGTGCGCTGCGACAAGCTGCGCATCAACCAGATTCTCTTGAACCTGCTGGGCAACGCTCTGAAGTTCACGAATCCCGGCGGCTTCATCAAGGTAACGCTGGACGAGCTGCCCGGCGCGCCGGTCGGCTACGGGCGCTACCGCTTCACGGTGTCGGACACGGGCATCGGCATGAGCCCGGAGTTCGTCGAGCACATCTTCGATCCCTTCGAGCGCGAGCGCACTTCCACCATCAGCGGCATCCAGGGCACCGGGCTCGGCATGGCCATCACGAAGAACCTCGTAGACATGATGCACGGCACGATCTCCGTGAAGAGCGCCAAGAACAAGGGCACCGCCTTCACCGTCGAGCTGACCCTGCAGCTGGCCGGCGAGGGAGACGCCGCGACGGCCCAGGCGGCCAAGACCCAGCACGTTGATCCGAGCCACCGGCTGCGCCACAGCCGCATCCTGCTCGTGGACGACAACGACCTGAACCGCGAGATCGCCATCACCCTTCTGGAAGACGAGGGCTTCACCGTGGAATACGCCGTCAACGGCTGCGAGGCGGTGGAGAAGATCATGGACGCGCCGTCGGGGCACTACCAGCTGGTGCTCATGGACGTGCAGATGCCGGTCATGAACGGCTACGAGGCCACCAAGGCCATCCGTCGCCTGAACGACCCCACCCGGGCACAGGTGCCCATTCTCGCCATGACCGCCGACGCCTTTGAAGAGGATCGCCAGAAGGCCCTGCGCAGCGGCATGAACGGCCACCTCACCAAGCCCGTCGAAATCGACAAGCTCTTCAAAGCTTTGGACGAACTGCTCAGCTAGCATCGCTCGCTGCGGGAGGGCGGACCCGCCCGCAGACCTCTGGGCGCCCTGCGGAGAACGCCGTTAGTTAAAGAAATAGCCCCACGTCAGCAGCAAGCGTGCTGGGATGAGGCTATCTTTTGTGCGTTCCTTCCGCTATTTCCTTTAACGGCGTTCGCAGCAGGATAAAGCGCCCAGCGGGCTGCGAGCGGGTTCGCTCTCCCGCAGCCCACGAGGAGTTGCAGCTACACCGCGACGATGTTCACCAGACGCCCGGGGACGTAGACTTCCTTCTTCACCGTCTTGCCCTCAAGGGCGGCGGCCACGGCCTCGCGGGCGGCGGCGAGCACCTCGGGCTCCGGGGCGTCGGCGGCCACGGTCACACGACCCTTGATCTTGCCGCAAATCTGCACGGCCAGCTCCACCTCGTCGGCGCGGGCCTGGTCGGGGTCGTATTCCGGCCACGGCTGGTCGTAGACGAAGCCCTCGCGGCCCAGCGCCTCGCGCCACAGCTCGTCGGCCAAATGGGGTGTGAACGGCGCCACGAGCTTCACGAGCACCTCGGCCACTTCCGCATCGAGCGCGCGGTGGTCCTCGCAAGCGGCGCGGTCATCGGGGCTCGCCGCACGCAGGTACTCGCCGGCGGCGTTCGACAGCTCCATGATGGCGGCGATGGCGGTGTTGAAGTTGTTGCGCTCGATGTCGGCCGACACCTTCTCCACCACGCGATGGCGCTCGCGGACGAGCTTCTTCGCCGCAGCGACCGCGGCCTCGTCGGCCGGCTTCTGAGCGAACAGCGTTTCGTCGCCGGCCTTGCCGCACAAGTCGTGCACCTGGCGCCACAGACGGTTCAGGAACTTGTACATGCCCGGCAGGCCGTCCTCGTTCCACAGCTTCTCCTTCTCGGGCGGCCCCAAAAACAGGATGTAGGCGCGCACGGCGTCGGCGCCATATTCGGCGATCATCTCCTCGGGCGAGACCACGTTGCCCTTCGACTTGCTCATCACATCGCCGTGGGCGTCGAGCACCATGCCCTGGCACAAAAGGTTCGTGAAGGGCTCGTCGAAGTCGAGCAGGCCGCAGTCGCGCAGCACCTTCGTGAAGAAACGGCTGTAGAGCAGGTGCAGGATGGCGTGCTCGATGCCGCCGATGTACTGATCGACGGGCATCCAGGCGTTGGTCTTTTCCGGATTGAAGGGGGCGTGCACGTTGTGCGGGTCGGTGTAGCGCATGTAGTACCAGCTGGAGCACGTGAAGGTGTCCATGGTGTCGGTCTCGCGCTTGGCCGGGCCGCCGCAAACCGGGCAGGTGGTGTTCACGAACCCGGCATGGGTGGCCAGCGTCTCGCCGGCGGCCAGATCGATGTCCTCGGGCAGGCGCACGGGCAGATCTTCCTCGGGCACGGGCACCACGCCGCACTTCTCGCAGTGGATGGCGGGGATGGGGTTGCCCCAATAGCGCTGGCGGGAGATGAGCCAGTCGCGCAGGCGGAACTCCACGGTGCGCTTGCCTCGGCCCATTTCTTCCAGCGCGGCCACGATGGCCGCTTCGCCCTCGGAGTGCTTGCCGCCGCGCATGCCCGTGTAGGGACCGGATTGCACGAGGATGCCCTCGGCGGCATAGGCCTCCGGCCAGTCGACTGTGGTCACTTCACGGCCCTGCTCGTCTTTGAGCTGCGGGTACAGCGGATCGTCCTCGGGCAGGATGATGGGGATGATGGGCAGATCGTACTTGCGGGCGAACTCGAAATCGCGCTGGTCGCCGCAGGGCACGGCCATGACGGCGCCGGTGCCGTAGTCGGCCACGATGTAGTCGCCCACCCACACGGGCACCTTCTCGCCGTTGATGGGGTTCACCACGTAGCGGCCCGTGAACGCGCCGTGCTTCTCGTGGTCACCCTGGGCTCGCTGGACGGCGGTCACCTTCTTGGCGGCTTCCACCAACTCCATGACCGGCGCCTCATATTCGGTGCCTTCCACGAGGCCGTGCAGCAGCTTGCTTTCCGGCGCCAGCAGGAAGAAGCTGCAGCCGAACAGCGTGTCGGCGCGCGTGGTGAACACAGTGATGATGTCGTCTTCCGTGGGATTCTCCGGCGCGTTGCCGTCGCGGTCGCACAGGATGAAGTCCACGTTGGCGCCCTCGGAGCGGCCGATCCAGTTGGCCTGCTGCTGCTTCACGCGCTCGGGCCAGCCTTCCAGCTGGTCGAGGTCGTCCAGCAGCTCCTGGGCGTAGTCGGTGATCTTGTAGTACCACTGGGTGAGGTCGCGCTTCTCCACCTCGGAGTCGCATCGCCAGCAGCGGCCCTCGATGACCTGCTCGTTGGCGAGCACGGTGCCGCAGCTCGGACACCAGTTCACCGGCGAGTTGCGACGCTCCACGAGACCACGCTCCCAGAACTTCAGGAAGATCCACTGGCCCCAGCGGTAGTACTCCGGATCGCACGCCACCACCTTGCGATCCCAGTCGTAGGAAAAGCCCATGCGGGAGAAGCTCTTCTTCTGGGTCTCGATGTTCTCGTAGGTCCAGATGGCCGGATGGCTGTGATGCTTGATGGCGGCGTTCTCCGCCGGCAGACCGAAGGCGTCCCAGCCCATGGGGTGCAGCACGTCGAAGCCCTGCATCTTGGAGTAGCGGGCCACCACGTCGCCATAGGTGTAGTTGCTCGCATGCCCCATGTGCATGTCGCCGGAGGGATACGGGAACATCTCCAGGACATACTTCTTGGGCGCATCGGAATTCTCCGGCACCGTGTACAGCCCGGCCTCTTCCCAGGCCAACTGCAAACGGGGCTCGATCTCATGGGGATTGTAGGCTTTCATGGCACTCCCTCGAAAACGTGGCTTTCGACCGCGCGCATTCCCCGCGGCCGCGAGTTGATTTCCCCATTATAGCCATGATGCGCTCTTGGAAAAGGGGCACCAGCGCCCGACCGCGCCCCTCACGGGATAGACGGACGAGCCAGAAAACCTATCACCCGATTTCGGGCGTTTTTTTCGACTTGTTAGACATGCCCGATGCGCACTACGATCCTTTCGAAGGCGACCGCTAACGAATCGCGATAACTTGCGGCGAAAACACGCCGGCGCTCTCGCTGACTATTGCAGCGGGCATCTAACAAGTCGGAAAATCCGCCCGACGGCAACCTGCAGATCTTCTGGAACCACACCGCTATGTCAAAAGTTAGCGCACACGGCGCAGGGAGGCGCCGCAGTTCCAGCAGGTTTCTCGGGAACCGTCGTTGTCAGCAGCACACACGGAACAGATGCGGCGCCCCAGCGGCACCTCCTCGGGCGTTGCGCCAGGCAGGGGCACGTCGGCCTCCTCATCGGCCAAGCGCGCCATGGCGGCGCGGATGCCCTGCACGCCCGTGATGTGCGCCACTTCCAGCGCATCTTTCCTATGATTTGCCGTCATTTCCGCGCCCCTTCGCCCTTCGACCGTCCAATTCAAGTACCATGATAGCGAAATACCGCGATCCCCTCCGCGAAGGAGCACCCATGAACTTCCACAACGCATCGTTTAAAGCCGCTTACGGCACCTCGGAGCAGCTGCCAGCATCCACAGGTCCCGAGGTTTCCTTCGCGGGGCGCTCGAACGTGGGCAAGTCGTCGCTACTCAACAAGCTCATGTACCGCAAGGGCCTGGCGAAGGTGTCGTCCACGCCGGGCAAGACGGCCACCATCAACTTCTACGATGTGGACGGTCACGATCTCGTGGACCTGCCCGGCTACGGCTACGCGAAAGTGTCGAAAGCAGAAAAGGGCCGGTGGAGCGAGCTCATCGAGGGCTACTACAATCAAGATCGCGACTTCGCACTCGTGGTGTCGCTCATCGACATCCGCCACGAGCCCTCGGCGCTCGACCGCAACATGGTTCAGTTTCTCATGGACGCCGAGCTTCCCTTCGCCATCGCGCTGACCAAGGCAGACAAGCTATCGAAGCAGCAGCAGATGAAGCAGCGCGCCGCCATCAAGAAGGCGCTCAAGCTGCCGGGTGGCGTACCCATGGTGGTGACGTCGTCGGAGAAGGGCGACGGCATCGACGAGCTGCGCGCCCTCATCAACCGCGCCATCGAGAGATAAGGGCCGCAAGCCCCGAAGTTAACGCTGCGTAGTAAGCCCGCGCAAGGAGAAGAAGCTCGACTCGCAATAAAACATGGCGGGATTTCCTGATTTCCACGCTCATGCATGCTCAACGAGATGGAAATCGGGAAATCGCGGCGATGCCGAGGACGCTGCCGATGGAAATCGGGAAATCCCGCCACAAACGAAACTCCTCTCCCAAAAAGGAGAGCGCCCCAGTGGAGGAACCGGGGCGCCGAGGAGAGGAGGGGCCGTCGTCGGCCAGAGCAGGGCATCGAGCCGACGAGGCGATAGGTGTTCAAACGTTATTCGGTAACCTCGACGGTGAGAGCCGCAGGAACCTCGGGACGCGCCTTCGGGGCCTTGGCAGCCTTCGGCGTGCCGAAGAAGAACTTCATGAAGTGCACGAAGACGTAGGCGACCATCACGGCGGCGAACAGCGTCTCCACGGCGATGAGGGCCTCGATCGCCGGAAGCGCCGGGATGGAGTAGCCGGCAGCGTAGAGAGCCTGCACGCCCTTGCCGAGCGCCATCGCGGAGATGACGAAGGGGAAGGTCATGGCCGCGTAGCTCGGATAGAACTGCAGGGCGAGGAACTTCGGCACCCGGGTGACGACGCCGACGAGCATCAGCTGGCCGAGGCCCATGAGCACGGCCACGAACACCGGGTTCGGATCAGGCATAACCGACAGATAGCCCACCAGCGACAGACCCATAGGAGCAGCATAGATGCAGAACAGGGGACGAGCGCCTTCGGGGATCTCATGCTTGATGTAGCGCATCGTCACCACGGCGAGCAGCACGAGATAGCAGGCGAAGCCGAACCAGAAAATACCCTGGCCGAAGGCCTCGGCGCCGAAGACGGGAGACGTTACAGCCGCCACGATGATACCCACGTAGCAAATGAAGTACGTGGGGAAGACCTCGGTGAGCTTGAAGCGGCGGATATAGTACAGGGTGAACCACGCCATCAGCACGAAGTGACCCGCCACGGCCGCGCACCACAGCCCGAAGGCCGGCACGATAGCCGCGGGAGCAAGGTAGCCAGCCAGCTGCATCAGCGTCATGAAGAACGTGGCGGAAACGCTTGCGAAAACGGAGTTCTTCATGTCCTCGCGAAGCATGGAGGGGAACATGATCAGCTTGGCGACGAGCATAGCCACCAAGAAGAGGGACAACGCCCCACAAGCAATGTGGGCGATCTCGGCATAGGGTTGAAGCAAGTTGCCCAAAGCGGCCAGGCCCAAGGCCACGCCCGCTGTGGGGATGGGTACTTTCTTGATAATGTCGCGCATAGAGCACCTTTCGTCGGGGCCTTTGGAGCCGGAAATGTCTCGACCACGAATCGCCGGAGATAACGCAACGACCCGCAGGAGTAGGATGGCTTTATTATGCGCGGTTTCTTACCAAAAGAAAACTTATATATCATTATGTAGCCATTAGCGAAGTTTATTGATATGCTACCCGAGCCCCTCAGGAACCACCGCACCCATCGAAGGAGGCGCCATGCAAGATTTCCGCGTAAAGACCTTCCTCACCGTATGCCGCACCCTGAACTACACCCGAGCCGCCGAGGAGCTGGCTCTCACCCAGCCGGCCGTCTCCCAACACATCACGTACCTGGAGCGCGAGTACGGCGCGAAGCTGTTCACCTACCATCGCAAAAAACTGGAGCTGACGCCGGCGGGACGTGTTTTGCGCGACGGGCTGGCCACCATGGCCCACGACGACGTGCTGTTGCACGAACGCATCGAGGAGGTGGCCCATGGCGCCACGGTCAAGCTGCGCATCGGCATGACGCTGACCGCCGGCGAGTACGTGGTGGCCCGGCCCCTCGCCCGCTGCCTGGCTGCTCGGCCCGACATCCAGGTCACCGTGCGCTCGGGCGGAACGCAGCGTTTGTTGGAGCTCCTCGATGCCGGGACCATCGATTGCGCCTTCGTGGAAGGCCTCTTCGACAAGGCCCGCTACGCCTCGCGGCCCTTCTCTGCCGAACGGCTGGTGCCCATTTGCGCGGCCGAGCATCGCTTCCCGCGTACGCCGCGCACCCTGGAAGACCTCTTGGGCGAACGGCTCATTCTGCGCGAGGAGGGCAGCGGCAGCCGCAACGTTCTCACCCACGCCCTTGCCCAGCGCAACCTCTCGCCTGCCTCTTTCGCCGACCACTTCGTCGTGGAAAGCCTCGACATCATCAAGATATTCGTGGAGGCCGACTTAGGTATCTCCTTCGTCTACGAAGCTGCCGTGCAGCGGGAGGTGCAGGAGGGAACGGTGCGCGTTATCCCGCTTTCCGATGCGGGCATCTTCCACGACATCAGTTTCGTGTACCTGCGCGACAGCTTGTACGAGCAGGATATGGAAGATCTTTTCGAAGCGCTCAAAGTATAGCTTCCATCCCACCCCCACAAAAAAGGCGCTCCGCGTTGTCGCGAAGCGCCTTTCGGCAATCCCAGAGTTTGGCGATGCGCCTGCGCGCCGCCAAGCGAGTCCTAGCGGGTGTTGCTCGCGTAGGGAGCCTTGTCCTTCAGCAACACGTCGTGGGCGCCGCCCTCTACGATGGAGGTGGCGGACACCAGCGTGAGCTTCGCCTTGTCCTGGAACTCGGGGATGGTGAGCGCGCCGCAGTTGCACATGGTGCTCTTCAGCTTCAGCAGGGTGATGGCCATGTTGTCCTTCAGGCTACCGGCGTAGGGCACGTACGAATCGACGCCCTCCTCGAAGGACAGCGACTTCTTGCCACCCAAATCGTAGCGGCCCCAATTTCGGGCGCGGGCGCTCCCCTCGCCCCAGTACTCCTTCATGTAGGTGCCGTTCACCATGACCTTGGCCGAAGGGCTCTCGTCGAAGCGGGCGAAGTAGCGGCCCAGCATGACGAAGTCGGCGCCCATGGCCAACGCGAGCGAGATGTGGTGGTCGTAGACGATGCCGCCGTCGGAGCAGATGGGCACGTAGACGCCGGTCTCGCGGAAGTACTCGTCGCGGGCCTTCGCCACTTCGATGGTCGCGGTGGCCTGGCCGCGGCCGATGCCCTTGGTCTCGCGGGTGATGCAGATGGAGCCGCCGCCGATGCCGATCTTCACGAAGTCAGCGCCCGCATCGGCGAGGAAGCGGAAGCCCTCGGCGTCCACCACGTTGCCCGCGCCGATCTTCACATCGTTGCCGTAGTGCTCACGCACCCACTCGATGGTCATCTTCTGCCAGTCGGAATAGCCCTCGGAGCTATCGATGCACAGCACGTCGGCGCCGGCCTCGACAAGCGCCGGCGCACGCTCGGCGTAGTCGCGGGAGTTGATGCCCGCGCCCACCATGTAGCGCTTGTGGGCGTCCAAAAGCTCGTCGGGATTGGACTTGTGGGAGTCGTAGTCCTTGCGGAACACGAGCGCCACCAGATGGTCGTCCGCATCCACAATGGGCAGCGAGTTCAGCTTGTGATCCCAGATGATGTCGTTGGCGGCCTTCAGAGAGGTGCCATCCGGAGCCACCACGAGCTTCTCGCGCGGCGTCATGAAGTCGGCCACCTTCTCGTCCATGGACATGCGGGAGAGGCGGTAGTCGCGCTCGGTCACGATGCCGAGCAGCTTGCCGTGGGCGCTTCCGTCGTCGGTGACGGGCATGGTGGAGTGGCCGTACTGCTCCTTCAGAGCCACTACCTGCTCGAGCGTCATGTCGGGGGAAAGGTTTGCGTCGGAGGTGACGAAGCCGGCCTTGTAGTCCTTCACGCGGGCCACCATGGCGGCCTCGTCCTCGATGGATTGGTTGCCGTAGATGAACGACAGACCGCCCTCGGTGGCGAGCGCCACGGCCATCTTGTCGTCGGACACGGCGGCCATGATGGCGGAAACCATCGGCACGGAAAGCGAGAGCGGGCACTCCTCCTCGCCCTTGCGGTACTTCACCAGCGGGGTCTTCAGGCTGACGCGCGCCGGAATGCAATCGGCCGGCGTATGGCCCGGAACCAGCAGGTACTCGTTGAATGTGCGGGACGGTTCATCGAAATAGTAGGCCACGGCTGCGCTCCTTCTTCCACTCGGTGCCCTAACGGGGACGGGCGGCCGTCGGTGCCACGACGACCAAGTGTTTCAACCCACGCTCCCCGCAATGAGTAATTGACTCATTATAGGCCGAGACGGGACCTGGTGCCAGACCCGCCGCAGACCCGCCCCATTTTTTCGGCAGCGGTCGAAGGCGCGGCGGCCAGACTACGCCTCATGGGCGCCGGCCGTTTCCTCCACAAGCTGGATGAGTTCCTCGCGGGAGTTGATGCCGAGCTTGCGGTACATGTTGCGCAGATGGGTGCACACGGTGTGCTCGGAGATGCAGAGAAGGTCGGCCACATAGGCGGGGCGATGGCCGCGGGCGATGTAGGGCAGGATCTCGCGCTCGCGGGCCGACAGATTGCGCTTGTCGGCAAGTGCGGCGCACACCCCATCGTAGTCGAGCGGTTGAGCCGAATCGCGGGAGGCTCTCTCCCTGAGGTCTTCAGCGCCATCCGTTTCTCGGAACATCCGATAGTAGTCTGCAAGCGGGGAGATGAGTATATACACGAAATAGGCCATGGCGCAGACCAGGAGCACCGCCCCCATCGTATCATCTTGGGGAACCAGCTGGGCGAGATTGGAACCTACGAGCACTGCCACACTCGTCATGGCGCACAGAGCCGCCCCCACGACCACCGGGGAGAACTCGCCGGCCCGCGCAACGGCGGCGAGCGACGCCAAGGCCAGAAGCGCCACAGTCGCCATGACGCTGTGAGAAACGAGGAACCCCAAGCTGAAGGACATGGTGCCGACGGGAAAGCTGCTCAGCACGATGAAGATCGCCGCTGCTACCGGCAGTAGCACCCGGTAGATTGTCGCCAGGGAGAAGCCGGGCCAGAACCGGGCTAGCACGACGGCCAGTACCGCCGCCACAATCACCGAGGAGGCTCCGATGTGCTCGTAGCCCATGAACACAAATCCACGGGCGCTCATGACGAAGAGGAACAGGCACAGCCCCAGACAGGGGTTGAAGACCATAGTGCGCATCGAGTCCCACAGATGCTCCACCGGGGCATCCTGTTCCACCGCATTATCCCCAACTACCGACTCTTCCGATTCGACAGAGCTGCGAAGCGAGTCGATCGCAGGCGCTACCGCACCTGCCAGGGCGAAGGCCATGAAAGCGCTGAGCGGCTGGGGCAGAACGTCCATCTCGAAGCCGAGCCCTGCCAAAGCCGCTGCCCCACAGGCGATGCCGAGGCCCACCAACGAGCGCCTCAGGCCGAAGCGCGCCAGCAGGCGACACCAACCCACCACGACAACGGCGAGACCCGCACCGATGGCAGCCCCCATCACTGCCGCGCCGAAAGCGCTGACAGGCACGTCGGCCCCTTGAATCACCGCATACAGGCAGAGGCCCATTCCATAGACCAGGGCTCCGGCCACAGCGAGCGGCTTGGGAACGCGCGCCGTCCCGCGGGCCATGGATCCGAGCCCCAACGCCAAGGACGCCATGAACCCTGCGACGCATAGGCCGTCCACGACGGCGACCTCAAGGACACGGTCAAACGATATTTGCGCGAACAGGCATGAGTCCCACAGCCCCAAGGGGCATGATAGGAAAAAGGACCCGAACGATAGGAACTGAGCCGCGGTGCGGGCGGCCTCGCTTTGACGGATCATGAAGTCCCTCCTCTTCATCGGCGTCGTCCCAGCACCCACACTCTACCCGATTACTCCAAAACGCCAAGGCCTCTACCAGGAAATACCCCGTTTTCGTTAGAGCTTTACCTGATTTCGAGTATGGGCGGCGAGCGTCTGTTCCCCGAAGATGAAAAGCACAAGAGGCGCCCGAACCATCGACACCTCGACCGTCTCACACCCAAGGAGGGAATCACATGGAAAACACCCAGGGCTTCACGCGCCGCAACTTCCTGAAGGGGGCCGGCCTCGGCGCGGCCGGTCTCGCCGCCGTCGGCCTCGCCGGCTGCTCCCCGTCGCAGAGCGCGGGCTCGTCCGCATCCGGCACCGCATCGTCGGGTACCGCTTCCAGCACCGCCGCCACGAGCTGGCGCACGGCCCCCGAGCCCATCGCCGAGGGCGACATCGCCGAGACCGCCGAGTGCGACGTACTCGTCATCGGGCTGAGCTTCTCCGGCTGCTCCGCCTTCCGCGCCGCCGCCGAGAGCGGGGCGAAGGTCATCGCCATGGAGGCCCATCCCGAGGACAACCACCCTTGCATGGGCATGGGGCACTTCGGCCACATCAACTCCGAATTCCTCAAAGAGCGCGGCGTTGACGGCGTGGATCCCATCGAATTTCTGAACAACTGGCAGCTGCGCGCCGCCAACCGCTCTAACGTCTCGCTGGCCCGCAAGTTCACCACCACCTGCGGCGAGGCCTTCGATTGGTACATCGATTGCCTGACCGACGAGGAGCGCGACGCCCTGGAGATCCAGTTCTACCCCACCGATGAGGCCTACACCACCTTCAAGAACGGCCTGGGCACCTACATCGGCAC
Organism: Adlercreutzia sp. CNCM I-6207; assembly: GCF_977072305.1. NCBI lineage: Bacteria > Bacillati > Actinomycetota > Coriobacteriia > Eggerthellales > Eggerthellaceae > Adlercreutzia > Adlercreutzia sp. CNCM I-6207. The sequence goes on along the minus strand of NZ_CDRVLZ010000005.1, from coordinate 17,655 downwards.
AGCCTCCACGATGCCCGTGCAGGAGAAGATCCTCGCCAACTTGCTGCAGGTGGGCCTTGATGCCGGCGCCCAAATCTACTGGGGCTGCCCGGCGCGCCAGTTTCTCACCGCCGACGACGGCCGCGTCACCGGCGCCGTCGGTCAGAAGGAGGACGGCAGCTACGTGCAGGTGAACGCCGCCAAGGGCGTCATCGTCTGCGCCGGCGACTACTCCGCCAACCCCGAGATGGCCAAGGAGTTGCTCTCCCAGATCACCAACATGATCGGCGAGGATGGCCAGATCGTCACCTCGGGCTATGAGGGCGACGGCCTGAAGCTGTGCTACTGGGCCGGCGGCCAGCTCGACCCCTACCAGTCCTCCATGGGCGGCGACTACTACTACCCCTGCGACAGCCCCGCAGACCCGCTCGGCTCCGCCGCGTCGCTGTGGATCAACGCCGACGGCAAGCGCTACTGCAACGAAGGCTTTGGGTTCATGGAATGGGCGGCCTACGCCGGCGCCCTGCAGCCTGCGGGCAAGATCGCCAACGTCTTCGACAGCAACTACGAGGCGCTGATCAAGGCCCAGCCCGCCTGCCACATGGGCATCGACTACCCCAACGGCGGCATGGACGGCCTGCCCGCCATCCTGGAGGCTGCCGTCGCGGGCGGCCCGGAAGGCTCCGGCCCCGATTCCAACCCCGTCGTGTACGCCGCCAACGACTACGAGACCCTGGGCGGATATTTGGGCTACGAGGGCGAGGCCCTGGACAACTTCGTGGCGTCCATCGAGCGCTACAACGAGCTGTGCGCCACCGGCCTCGACGAGGACTTCGGTAAGGAGAAGTCGCTCATGTTCGCGGTGAACCAGCCGCCCTACTACGCCTATGCCGGCGAGAAGACCTTGGGCGGCATGCTCTGCAACACTTCGGGCGTGGCCATCGACGAGAACGGCCAGGTGCTCGCTCGCGAGACCTTCCGCCCCATCCCGGGCCTGTTCGCCGCTGGCAACACAGCGGGCAGCCGCTTCGGCATTCAGTACACCACGGCCCTGTGCGGCGTATCCATCGCCTTCGCCGTCACCCAGGGCAAGTTCACCGGCGAGTACGTGGCCTCCCTCGCCTAGCCATCCCGCTTACTCCTGCCCGGCGATAACCTCCCTCCCACTTATCGCCGGGCGCCTTCACCCCCAAGGGCCCGCAGCTTCCGCCGCGGGCCCTTGCTGTTAGAGGCAGATATGCCGCAGAGGGTGAACGGAAAAGGCAGATACGCCCTGTCTTACAACTTCCAATCGGCGGCTTGGCCTTGGAGGGAGGCCATGCGGGCGAACAGGCCGCCGGCCGCGAGCAGTTCGGCGGGAGTGCCGTCTTCGGCGACGCGGCCCTCGGCGAGGACCACCACGTGGTCGGCGCCCATGACCGTGCGCATGCGGTGGGCGATGACGAGCACCGTCTTGCCCACGAGCAACCGGGAGAGCGCCTGCTGCACCGCCGACTCGTTCTCCACGTCCAGCGAGGCCGTGGCCTCGTCCAGAAGCACGATGGGGGCGTCTTTCAGAATGGCCCGGGCGATGGAGATGCGTTGGCGCTCGCCGCCGGAGAGCAGAGCGCCGTTCTCGCCGATGGGCGTGGCGTAGCCCTGGGGCATCTTCTGCACGAACTCGTCGCAGTTGGCCGCCCGGGCCGCCGCCAGCACCTCCTCGTCGGTGGCGTCGCGCCGCCCGAGGCGGATGTTCTCCATCACGGTGCCGTTGAACAGCACCACGTCTTGGAACACCTCGGTGTAATCGGTGAGCAGCGTCTCCGGGTCGATGCCGGAGACGTCCACGCCGCCCACGGTGACCGCGCCCTCGCCCACATCCCAGAAGCGCGCCGCCAGCTTGGCCGCCGTGGACTTGCCGGAACCGGACGGCCCCACCAGGGCAGTGACCTCCCCTTCCCGGGCCGTGAAGCTCACGGAGCTGAGCACGGGACCCCCGTCGTCGTAGGCGAAGGTCACGTCGTCGAACACGATGTCGTGACCCTGGGGGTTGAAGGTAAGCTCCCCCGTCTGCGCCGGCTCGCCCTCGATGGCCTTCATGCGGGCGAGCGACTGGGTCATGTCGATGAGCTCGGCCACCGACTGCAGAATGAGGCCGATGGGGTCGTACAGACGCGTGACCACCAGCACGAAGCAGAAGAACACGAGCAGGCTGCACTGGCCGGCGGCCACGAGCGCCGTGCCGACGAGGATGGTGGTCACGATGCCCAGGCGCAGCAGCGTCTGGGTGCAGACGACCGCCGTGCCCGTCACCAGCTCTGAGGCCAGCTTCGCCCGCTCGAAGGCGTCCACGTCATCGTTCAGGCGGCCCAAGAAGTCGTCGGCGCGGTTCAAGGCGCGCACCTCGCGGTTCGATTCCAAGTACTCCTGGATGTCGTCGGCAAGCGCCAGGGCGGCGGCGTTCTTGCCCCGGGTCTTCGCCGTTTGGGCGCGGCTCGTCGCCAGCAGGATCAGCAGAGCCACGGGCACCGGCCACAGCGACGCGCAGGCGAGCCGCCAGTCGAAGACGAGCAGCATGACGGCGACGATCACCGTGGAGATGCCCGTGCCGAAGGCCTGGGGCATGGTGTGGCTGAACAGGCGCTCCTGGTCGGCGGCGTCCTTCATGATCACCGTGGTGAGATCGGCCAGATCGCGCTTGCCGAAAAACGACAGCGGCAGCACACGCAGCCGCTCGGCCAGGCCGATACGCTTGCGGGCGCTCTCCTGGTACACCACGCTGTAGGTGGCGTGGTACTCCCAATACTGGGTGGCGAACACCGCCGCCAGCACCACCGCGATGAGCGCCAGGTAGGGCCAAAGGGTCGGCAGCGGCACCGCCCCGTCTTCCCAGTGGGCCAGAAACTCGCCGGTCACAAGGTAGAACACCCCGACGGGGAACATGAGCACGAGGTTGGCCAAGGCGCAGACGAGCGCGCCTTTCCGCAGCGAGCGGGCGCCTTCCTCGGTCAGGGCCAGACGATCACGCAGCATGGGCGCTCCCTCCCGCGATCTTCCATTGGGCGGCCTGGCAGTAGTTCTTCCACAGGCGCGCGTAGGTGCCGCCGCGGGCCAGCAGCTCGTCGTGGGTGCCGCGCTCCACGATGGCGCCGTCGTCCACCACGGCGATGAGGTCGGCGTCCACCACCGTGGACAGCCGGTGCGCGATCATGAGCACCGTCTTGCCGGCGGCCAGGCGCCCCAGGGCCTGCTGGATGAGGGCCTCGTTCTCGGGGTCGGCGAAGGCCGTGGCCTCGTCGAGCACCACCACGGGCGCGTCCTTCAAAATGGCGCGGGCGAGCGCGATGCGCTGGCACTCCCCGCCCGACAGGTACACGCCGTCCGCGCCCACGCGGGTGGCAAGCCCCTCGGGGAACTTCGCGATGATGTCGTCGCACTGGGCCGCCCGGGCCGCCGCGGCCACGTCCTCGTCGCTGGCATCGGGGCGCCCCATGCGGATGTTGTCGGCCAAGGTGCCCTTGAACAGGCGATCGTTTTGGAACACGAAGGCCACAGTGTCCATGAGCTCGGCAGCGGGAATGCGCCGCACATCGGCGCCGCCCACCGCGACCACGCCCTCCTGCGGATCCCAAAAGCGCGGCACCAAGCTCGCCAGCGTGCTCTTGCCGCCGCCGGAGGGCCCGACGAGCGCCACCGTGGCGCCAGCCGGCACCGTGAGGCTCACGTCGCGCAGGGCCGGGCGCGCCGAGCCGGGGTAGGCGAAGGTCACGTTCTCAAGCGCCACCTCAGTGCCCGCCGGGTGCGCCGCGGCCCCTTCGGCGACCTCTTCCATGGGCGCCACGGCCAGAATCTCGTTCACCCGGCGCATGGAGTCCTCGGCCATCATGAGCGCCTCGGAGGAGTACATCACCTTGCTCATCACCGTGGTGGTGAAGGCCGAGAAGATGACGTAGAACAAAAAGTCGGTGAGGAAGCGGCCGAAGTCGCCCGCGCCCGCCGCCAGCAAAATGGCCGCCGGCACGAGCACCACGAAGGTGCCGTTGATGGCTGTGAGCTGCACCACCTGGGGCAGGCGGCAGAAGTTCACGTAGTTGGTGGCCATGTCGCGGTAGTCGACGATGGCCGCGTGGAAGGCCCGAAACGAGTGCACCGTCTGCTGGAACACCTTCACCACGGGAATGCCGCGCACGTACTCGGTGGCCGCCGTGGACATGCGGTTTAGGGCCTCCTGGTAGCGTTGCATGAAGTAGCGGCCGCCCTCGGGCACGTCGCGGCCCATCATCCACCACATGGCGAACAGCGACACCGCCACGGGGATGAGGCACACGAGTCCCATGACCCAGTCGAACAGGAACATGGCCACCAGATAGGCCACCGGTGCCGTAATGGAAGCGATGAAGTCGGGCATCTTGTGGGCGATGACGTCCTCGGTCTGCCCGGCGCAGCCGTCGATGATGCGGCGCAGACGGCCCGAGGCGTTCGCGTCGAAATAGCCGAGCGGCACCTTCGCCACATGGGCCAGGCACGCCTTGCGCATGTTGGCGGCCACGCGGAAGGCGGCCGTGTGGGTGAGCATGAGGCCGGCGAAGTAGCACAGCGCCCCTAGCACGGCCGCCCCGAAGGCGAGCCACGCCCACAGCGTGGCGTCGGTGGCCTCCTCGAAATGGGGCGCTACGGCCACGAAGTCGCGCAGCACGAACCACACGAGCACGAGCGGCACCACCGTAAGGATGCCGTTGACCGCCGCCAGCGCCGAGCCCGCGAAGGCGAGCCAGCGCCGCGACCCGGCGAATTGCAGCAGCTGCATCACGGCGTTGCCGCCCTGGGGCCGCTTATCCTGTTCCGTCGCCATCGCTTCCCCTTAGGCCGCGATCTTCGCGAAGTGCTTCTGGAAGATGCGCAGTCCCAGCCAGCTGCCGAGCGCGGCGCACAGCGCCGTCACGCAGCCGCAGATCGGGAAGGCAGGGCTGTACACCCAGTTCACGAGCCCCTGGCCGTACTCGGCCGTCATGCCCATGTCCACCACCATCTGCACATAGGACTCGCCGGCGAACAGGATGAGCGAGATCTGCCCGAACCACCAGCACAGCACGAGCACCGCCCAGCCCACGACCACCGTCCACTTCGCGCGGCGGCCGGCCATCATGACAAGCTCGCAGAGGGCCGCGCCGGCAAGGATGCCCACCGGGCCCGTCCAGGCCATGCCCATGACGAAGCCGAGCAGGGCCATGATGGCGCCGGCGATGAAGGCCGCCCCGCGCTTGGGCACCCGCGCCATGAGGTAGGTCCACACGATGCCGGCCGGGATGGAGCCGATGGCGTGGGTCCACCAGGCCATGTCGGTGCTGAAGCTGCACACCATGGACACCGCCATCATGACGAAGAAGGTGACCACGCCGAACACGGCCAGAAGCACGATGTCCTTCGCCGTGAGGCGCCCCGAGGCTGCCAGGGGTGCTGCGCTCGTCGTCTTTGCCGTTGTCGTTGCCATAGATTCAATCCTTTCCTTTGGGGATGGGTTACCGTGAGGTTCAGAGAGCCGAAGGGCTCGGAATTTGAGGGGGGGGGTTCAGAGGCCGAAGCGGGCGCGCACGCGGGCGAGGCCGGCGTCGTCGAGGGGGTAGCGGGCCTGAATGCGGCCGCCTTCCACCTCGGCCGCCTCGTCGCAGACCGCGCAGAGGAACTCGTAGTCGTGGGTGACGAGGACCACGGCGACGCCGTCGGCGGCGGCCCGGCGCAAAACCGCGGCGACGCGCTCCATGTTGGCGCGGTCCAGGCCGCTCGTGGGCTCGTCGAGCACGAGCACCCGGGCACCCTGGGCGAGGCCGGCGGCCACGGCCAGGCGCTGGCGCTCGCCGCCGGAAAGGGCCAAGGGATGGCGCTCGGCGCAGGCGGCGAGGCCGAAAGCGGCCAGCATCGCGTCGGCGGCCTCGTCGCTTTCCCGATGCAGCTCGGCGCGGGCGCTGTCGGCGAACAGCTGGTAGCCCGGCTCCTGCATGACCAGATGCACGAGGCCCGGGCGCCGTCGGGCGGCCACGGGCGCCCCGTCCACGGCCACGGTGCCCGCGCGCTCGCGGGTAAGCCCCGCCAGGCAGCGCAAGAGCGTGGTCTTGCCGGCGCCGTTGCGGCCGACGATGCCGAGCACGCGCCCGGGCTCCAGGGAGAGGTCGAGGCCGTCCAGTACCGGCGGCCGGCGGCGGAAGGCCACGGTCAGGCCGGCGGCCTGCAGCCGGGGCGCTTCGGGCGCGGGGGCATCGGCTGAGACCGCGCCGGCCGGGACCGCCGCAGCGGGGCGGCCCTCCCCTTCCATCTCCGCCACCGTCCAGGCCCGCACGCCGGCCGCGGCGCGACGGGCGGCCGGCAGCGCCGCGAAGTCGGCGGCCGTCCAGTCGCCGGCAACGGCGCCATCTTCCATGAGCACCACCCGATCGGCCACGTCCGCCAGCCACCACAGGCGGTGCTCGGACACGACGACGGTCTTGCCCGCCGCTTTCAGCGCCGCCACCACCTCGGCGAGGCGCTTCATGGAGGGCACGTCCAGGGAGGCCGTCGGCTCGTCCAGCACGAACACCGCCGGCTCCATGGCGAAGGCCGAGGCGATGGCCACCGCCTGCTTCTGGCCGCCGGAAAGCTCCTCGATGCCGCGATCGAGCAAATCGGCGATCCCCAAGGCCCGGGCCGCCTTGGACACCCGCGCCACAATCTCGCCGCGGGGAAGGCCCAGGTTCTCGCAGCCGAAGGCGATCTCGGAGGCCACGTCCAGGTTCACGAACTGGCTGCGGGGGTTCTGGAACACCGAACCCACGCGCACGCCCAGCTCGTCGGGAGTCCAGGCGGCCACCTCCGTTCCCTCCACCATCACGCGGCCCTTCACCTCGCCGGCATAGACATGGGGCACCAGGCCGTTGATGAGGCGCGTGAGCGTGGTCTTACCGCAACCGGAGGCGCCGGTGACCACCACGCACTGGCCCCGCGGAATCTCGAGGAAGACCCCGCGCAGCACCGGCCGCTCCGCGCCGGGGTAGGTGTAGGACACATTCTCGAGGACGATGGCGGCCGTTGCGGCCGATGGGGTCGCGGCGCTCACGGGAGCACCTTCCCCGCCACCGCCGCCGCGACCAGCGCCACGGCCGCGACCAGCACCACGACGTCCAGCGCCCCGATGCGCAGCTCGTGGTAGGAGCCGCGTCGGCGCGTCGTTTCCACGCCGCGGGCCATGACGGCGTCCCCCAGCTCGTCGGCCACGATGGACACGCGGTGCAGGTAGGGCACCATGAAGTTCTCCAGCAGCCCGGCCGGATGGCGCAGGATGGCCGCCGGCGTCAGGCGAAGGCCCCGGGTGAGCATGGCCTCGCGCACGGCCCTCGCCTCCCGGGCGATGGTCGGGAAGAAGCGCATGCCCACGCACACCGCCACGGTCATGCGCCCCGAGAGCCCGAAAGACTGCAGAGCGCAGGCCAGCTCGCCCAAATAGGTCGTGGAGATGAGCGCGGCCGCGAACATGGCCGTGGGGAACAGCCGCGCGAGCATGACCAGACACGAGCCCATGGGCATGAAGAAGGGACCGCCCAGGATGCAGGCCAGCGCAATGAGCGATAAGGCGGCGTAGGCGCCAAGCCACGCGCAGGCCAAACGTCCGCGGCGGCACCACAGCATGAGCGCCGCATCGCCGGCCACGGCCGCCAGCTCGATGGCCTTCGCGCCGGATGCGAACACGGCCACGTTGAGCAGCACGAGCACCGCCAGCGCCACCCGCGGGTCCACGCGGCGACGGTCGTGCTCGGCCGCCGCCATCATCAGGCCGCCCGACGCCCCGCGAGTCGAGGCGCCCTCGCGCGCCCGAGATACCGACGCCGGCCGCGGCGCCTTCCTGGGCTCGGGCATGGCGCCCTCGATTCCGTCCATCGTGCCTTCCACCTGTGCGCACCTTTCCGCTTAAGGCGGCGCTCCCGTCCCTTTTCCGTCGCGTCGCCGTTCTCTTCTTGAAAGTTTCAGTCGGTTAATTTACCTTGCGTTAAGGCCTTTGTGTTAAGTAAGGCTAACTTATGGACGAATCGGAAAGAACTCTGGACGGATCGGAAAACGACGGGCACGATTATGGGCGCGAGCGCGTTGGCGAACATAGACAAGGGACTGCACCACCTGTTCCTCTCCCAAATTGAGACGCTGGGGATGGAGCCGGTGGCCCGGCGCAGCGGCATCGTGTCGCAGCTCGCGCCGGAGCGCGGCCGCGGCAGCGCCTGGATGGCGGGCATCGGCCCCGATTGCCTGATGACCGTGCTCGACCTCGAGGTGGAAGGCGCCGTGGACCTCACGAGCTGCGGACCCGGCTACTTCTGCCTGGGCATCATGTCGCCGAGCTGCCTGGAAACCATGCCGCGGCCCGTCAGCGCCCCCGGCCCTGCAGGTCTTGTCATGTACTGCCAGGATGCCGGCTCCTACGCCTACCGGCTGAAGCCGCGCACCCCCTATGTGTCCCGCTCGCTGTGCTTCACGCCGCGCTTCTGGGAACAGCTCGCTTTCGACCGCCGCTCCGACGGCGATGCCCTGCTGGAGCGCTTTGCCACGGCGCCCCAGGTCCTGAACGCGCCCCACGTGGGCGCCATGCTGCAGCGCCTCGACGCCCGAACGGCCGACGCCGCGGCGACCGAGCTGCACCTGACGGCGCTTGCCGCCGAGGCCGTCGCCTGCCTCATGGATACCGCCGAGGCCGAAGGACAGGCCGAAGCCGCTCGGGGCAGCAGCGAAGCGGCCCGTCTGGCCCGCGACGCCCGCGCGCTGCTGGAGCGCCACTTGGATGCGCCGCTCACACTGGAGTCCATCGCCCGCGAACTGTGCGTGAGCCGCTCGCGTCTGGCGGCCACCTACAAGGCCGAGCGCGGGCGCGGCGTGGCCGAGGAGCTGCGGGACCTGCGGATGGAGCGCGCCCGCGAGCTTCTGGCCGGCACGGACCTCCCTTTGTCCGAGGTGGGCCGCGCCGTGGGCTATCCGCGCCCGACTACCTTCGCCACCGCCTTCTCCCGCGAGGTCGGCTGCTCCCCCGCCGCCTGGCGCAAACAGCACCGCCTCTGAGACCGCGCTGCTGCGGGATCCCGTCGTCGGGCCTCTATAAAAGGGAAGGAGCCCCGAGAGGCTCCTTCTTGTCGCATCTGTCGCTGCCAGACCTGCTTGGCCCGCGCTCGGCTGTACTTCGCCGAACCGTGGGCGCCATGCCCACAGGCGAACCCGTTGTAGCGCGGCTTGCTCGCCAGCGTCGCTTCCTCAGCCGACTGCCGCCACACGACATCGCTTTTCGGCTTTACCGCCTGCACAGGATGCGCCTTCTTGCGCTTCTTCGACATTCCTCTCACCTCCTTCACGCTATGGCTTTCTCAGCGGAAGCATTCTAGCAGAACTAAACCAGCCAGAGCCGTCTCTCACACGATCGTTTGGAAGCTGGCAAGGCGAGCGCCGAACATCTGCGCCCGATCATTTGCAAGCTGCGAGGCGGCCGCGAGTGCCTGAAGCCGCCGCAATCCGCTGGGTGCAATCTCAGTTGCCGCCGAGCGCCTCTTCGATGATGGCGTTCACGGCAGCTGGATTATCGGCGTTGGAGTTATGGGCGGCGCCTTCTACCCAGCGAACGGGCAAGCCCGTACGCTCCGACCACAGCTCGTTGTACTTGCGGACGAACCCCGTGCGGTCGAGCTCGCCGACGATCAGCGTGAGCGGGGCGGTCGGCGCGGCGTACTCATCGCTTCTCACCACCTCGGCCAGCATGGCGAACCCATGGGCGGAAAGCCGGCAGTACTCCCCCTTCTCGTAGCCGGCCAGGATCGAGCCCATGATGGCGCGGCCCTCGGGAGTTGCGGCATTGCCTTCGGTGCTCGTCTTCTTAAGCGTGGCCCACGGGTACAGGTAGAACATGCGCGTCACGAAAGGCAGACAGGCCAACTCCCATCGCTTGTAGTAGTCGCGACCGAGCGGCGCGGAGTCCACCGACACGATGCCGCGGGCGCGCCCTGGGAACAGCACGTCGAACACCTGAGCCACGTACCCTCCCATCGACTGACCTACGAGCACAGGCGCACTGACGCCTTCTGCCTTCATGATCTCCCCCAACCAACGGGCCAAGTCGGGCAGCGAGAAATCCAGCGGGAACGGGCGCGACTCACCATGGGCCGGCGCGTCCCACACCAGGCAGTTGGCACGGCCCTCGAAGTGCTCGATCTGCGGCGCGAACAGGCGACGATCCGCCGTAAGCCCCGGCAGGAACACCACCCACGGCCGCGTCGCATCGGGCACATCGCTTACCCAGTAGACGATCTTTCCCCGCCCCGTATCGAAACTCGCCTTCCGCATGTTCTCGCTCTCCTTTCGCCGCCGAACGACACCCAGTATCGCACATTGCCGGCAGAAGAAGCGTGAGGGCCGCCCCTGCGAAAATGCTCGGCCACAAAGGCCACCTTCCCCTTCGCAGCACAGACGCAACCGATCAAACCGTGTCCGTCGCTCGCGTCCGGCAACAGCGAGAAGCACCCATGCGCACGAAAAAAGCGACCGCCCCGAAGGACGGTCGCATGAGGTGCGCGCTATGCGTGCGGACGACTTAGAACTTGCGGAACTTGTCGGCCGGGGTGAAGCAGATGGGGCACTTCTCGAAATCGTCGCCCTTGTGGATGTAGCCGCAGATGGGGCACAGGTAGTAGGCCTCGTCGGTGGGAGCGTCGATGTTGTTGTAGGCGTCCATGTACAGCTCGGCGTGCACGGCCTCGGCGAGCTTGGCGCGGGTGAACACGAACTCGGCCTTCTTGTTGCCCTCCTCCTGAGCGACCTTGATGAAGCTCGGGTACATGTCGGAGGTCTCGTAGATCTCGCCCAGGGCGCCGGCGATGAGGTTCAGGTCGGTAGCGATGCCCTCGGCCTCGGGAGCGGCGGGGCGCTCGTAGCCCGGCTCGATCTCGGCGATCACGCCGGCCTCAAGGCCGATGTGGATCTGCTCGGCGGCGCTGGTGGCCTCGAACAGGCGGGCGATCTGGTCGAAACCCTGCTCCTTGGCGGCAGCGGCGCAGGCGGCGTACTTGGCGGACGCGCCGGTCTCGCCGCACACGGCAGCCTTCAGGTTCTCGAGGGTGGTGCCCACCTCGGTGATGGACTCGGGGACGACGTTGAAGTTGCTGGAGTTCTCGGCGGTAGGAATAACGTCACGCAGATTCATGGAATCTTCCTTTCTTAAGTATCGGCGACATCGTCTCAATGTCTGGGCCATTATAGTACGGCGCTCCCGCCCCGCGCATCGAGAAAACAGGATGTAACAATTTCCGAACTTTTCCCCACAGATTGGTTCATACTGTGTTCGATCGCACAAGAGAAAGGATGTTACGTGGAACGCGAAGTGGCTTGGAAGAAGTACGACGAGGCGTCGCTGGACGAGCTTGAGGCGCTGGCCGTCGACTACATCGATTTCATCTCCGAGAACAAGACCGAGCGCGAGTGCGCGGCGGCCGCCATCGCCGCTGCTGAGGACGCCGGCTACGATTCGCTGGCTGATTGCATCGCCGCCGGCACACCGGTGGGCCCGGGCAGCAAGCTGTGGGCCTGCGCCCAGGGCAAGGCCGTCATTCTCGTACATGTGGGGGCCGCACCGATCTCGGAGGGCATGAACATCCTGGGGGCGCACATCGACTCGCCGCGCCTCGACATCAAGCAGAATCCGCTGTACGAGACGAACGACTTCGCGCTGCTGGACACGCACTACTACGGCGGCATCAAAAACTACCAGTGGACGGCGTTGCCGCTGGCGCTTCACGGCGTCGTGGCCAAAACCGACGGCGCGGTGGTGGAGGTGAACATCGGCGACGACCCGGCTGACCCGGTGTTCTGCGTGACCGACCTGCTCCCCCACTTGGGTTCCCAGCAGATGGATAAGAAGGGCTCGAAGGTCGTGGAAGGCGAGGACTTGGACGTGCTCGTGGGCAACCGGCCGCTCGCCGCGACCGGCGCCGACGAGGCGGACGACGGCGCCGGGAAAGCCGAAGGCGACAAGGCCTCCAAAGATCCCGTGAAAGCCTACGTGCTGGCGCTTCTGTCCGACAAGTACGGCATCGCCGAGGAGGACTTCCTCTCAGCCGAGCTGGAGGTAGTGCCCGCCGGCCGCGCCCGCGACCTCGGCTTCGATCGTTCCATGGTCATCGGCTACGGCCAGGACGACCGCGTGTGCGCCTACACCTCCCTTGCGGCCCAGCTGGCCTTGGGCGACGACATCCCCGCCCGCACCGCTGTCTGCGTGCTGGTGGACAAGGAGGAGATCGGCAGCGTGGGCGCCTCCGGCATGGCCTCGATGTTCTTTGAAAACACCATCGCCGAAATCATGGCGCTCGCCGGCGAGAGCAGCCCGCTGCGCCTGCGCCGCGCCCTCACCCGCTCGCGCATGCTGTCCTCGGACGTGTCCGCCGGATTCGACCCCGCCTACGCGAGCGTCTTCGAAGCTAAGAACTCCGCCTATCTGGGCCGCGGTCTCGTGTTCAACAAGTACACCGGCTCCCGCGGCAAGAGCGGCTCCAACGACGCCTCGGCCGAGTACGTCGCGCTCGTGCGCCGCATCATGGACGACGCGGGCGTGAGCTTCCAGACCGCCGAGCTGGGCCGCGTGGACGCCGGCGGCGGCGGAACCATCGCTTACATCCCCGCGAAGTACGGCATGGACGTCATCGACTCCGGCGTGCCCGTGCTTTCGATGCACTCCCCCTGGGAAGTCACCAGCAAAGCCGACATCTACGAAGCCCGCCGCGGCTACGAAGCCTTCCTGCGCGCGGAGGGCTAGCGGGGAAGCCGGATCCCCCGCGACAATCGGCGGCCATTTGCAGAGCGGTTTTTTCGAGTTGTTAGAGTTCGGGACGAGCGCTCGAAAGAATCGGCTGCAGAGGATCGTACAGCGACCTGGGATTTCGCCGTCGCTTTCCCTGGATCAAGCGGCAAGGGGTCCTTTCCTGCCTCCCATAACTCTAACAAGTCGAAATTCTTGCATAAAAAGGGGCGGCTCCTTATCCCGGAGCCGCCCCTTGGCTTGTAGATCGTTGCCTAGTTGGCGGTGATGACCGTGCCCGTCTCGCCGCGCAGGCCGGCGGCCGCGCACTCGAGCGAGGTGATGAGGGCGCGGCCCTCGGGGTAGGCCTCGACGTACTCGATGCAGGCCTCCACCTTCGGGAGCATGGAGCCGGGGGCGAACTGGCCCTCGGCGATGTACTCCTCGGCCTGGGCCACGTCCATCTCGTCGATGGTCTGCTGCTCGGGCGTGTTGAAGTTGACGCACACCTTCTCCACGGCGGTGAGGATCACGAGCATGTCGGCGCCGAGCTCGGCGGCCATGAGCGCGCTGGAGCGGTCCTTGTCGATGACCGCGGGGGTGCCCACGTAGCCGTCCCCGGTCTCGAAGACCGGCACCCCGCCGCCGCCGGTGGACACGACGATGTAGCCGTCCTCCACCAGATCGCGCACGGCGTCGAACTCCACGATGCGCTTGGGGATCGGGGAGGCGACCACCTGGCGCCAGCCGCGGCCGGCGTCCTCCTTCACGGTGATGCCCATCTCCGCCGCCTTGGCCTTGGCGGTCTCCTCGTCCATGAACGCGCCCACGGGCTTGGTGGGGTTCTGGAACGCCGGGTCGTCCTCGTCGACGACGGTCTCGGTGACGATGCAGGCCGTCGAGCGCATGATGCCGCGGCGCTTCAGCTCGTTCAGGATGGCCTGGGACAGCTGGTAGCCGATGTAGCCCTGGGACATGGCGCCGGCCTCGGGGAAGGGCATGTCCGGGGTCTTGTCGTCGTTGGCCGCCGCGTAGGCGAAGGCGTTGTTGATCATGCCGACCTGGGGGCCGTTGCCGTGGGAGACGACGACGTTGGTGCCCTCCTCGATCATGTCCACGATGTGCTTGGCGGTGTTCCGCACGAGCGTAAGCTGCTCCTGCGGGGTGTTGCCCAGGGCGTTGCCGCCCAGGGCGATGACGACGGTCTTGCCGTTGCCCTTTTCGTATGGCATAGAATTCTCCTTACCTGTTGGCCTCATCATGAGAAGTACGCAGGATGGCTCGGCACAAAAGCCATTCTGCGTACTTACTTTATTGAGCGCCACGTAGGCGCAAAAGATAAGATTGGGTTTATTTTTACCGCAACTACCCCTAATCCGCCCTAAACCAGCGGCCCTGGAAGTCATTCTCCAATCGCGGGTTAACCTCACTTGGAGGGAGGCGGTTTCAGTCGCCCTTCTAGTCAAAGCAACCACGCCGGCATCGGCTCAGTAAGATTAGAGGGCCTCTCGGATGATGGGCATCGACATACAGCGGGCGCCTCCACGGCCGCGCGACAGCTCCGCTCCCTCGAAGGTGCGCACTTCGATACCTGCCTTATCGAGCAAATCGAGGGTTATTTTGTTGCGATCGTAGCAGACCACCAATCCTGGAGCCAACGTGAGCACGTTCCCGCCGAGATTCCACATCTCCCAAAAGCCCTGGATCTCATCTCCGTTGCCTACGGGAATAAGCCGTACCGAGGACTCACCAAGCGCATCGGCGAGCACCTTGCTCCAGTCGGAGCCGACGGGCTGCGTCCTGACGCAATCGGAAGCGGGGGTCAGCTTGTACACGTTCACATTGCCGCTCAGGAAGGGGTTGAACAGGAACGCGTCCCGATCGACCATGGTCAACATTCCATCGAGTAGAAATCCTGCGTGGGGTTGTCGCGATACTCGTCTGCGGCGCGATGGATGTATTTCATGAGCAAGGGCTCGCGCTGGCGGTAGGGCTTGCCCATGTGGGACAAAATGACGTCATCGGCGATGTTGATGCTGCTATCGCGCGTGAAATAGCTGTTGGGCAGCGGGTTGACGAGAAAAAGATCATCGAGGTACGTAACAGCCCCCCAGCGAATCCCCTCCATCGAATTCGCTCTTGAGAACACCGGTGTAAACACGCTCCACGAACTCATCGAGAGGAAGCCCATTGTAGTATTCCGCCAACCGATCGCGCAGCCCGATAGAGGGAATCGCAGAACGATCGAGGAACTCCTCGACAAATGCCGATCTCTCGCTCTCGTTTTTCATAGCCTGAGCGAACATATCCTCTTGGTAGAGGATTTCGACGCCATTTTCTCTGAGAATACCCGCGAACGTATCGTGCTCGGCCTGCGCTTTCTCCAGAAGAGGCGTGTCCTCGAAGAGCATCTCCTGCAGATGAAAGGGATGCACTCGCTTAAGCTCATTGCCCGGACGATGAAGCATGACTTTCTTCAAAGGACCGATTTCCGAATTAACCTGGACCATGGTGTCCCCTATCTCAAAAAAACAATTCTCAAGGACGGCAAAATTCACTCTAGACCTTGGGACAGTACCAAGGTCTAGAGTGAATTTCAGCAGATTCTCCTTTTGCAGGACGGCAAGGAGATCGGCCTCTATCTACCGGCAAATAGCTGAGAGAAAAAGATATGTCCGAGAACGCGAGGCAAGACCGCAAGGCCCGTAAAATGAAAATGCCCACCTCATTCGCTATTTTGGGCATCCTGCTTCTTGTCATGGCCATCCTCACGATAGTCGTGGCCGCAGCAGGAGGTGAGGGCGTGCGCGAGGCCCTACCCCTTCCAGAAATCGCGGGTGAGATCTTGGCGGGTGGAGTGGTGGGCGTTTCTCGTGCCGCGATATTCGGCCCGTTAAACGTCCGACACGTCAATATTCCGCGCGCGATCAGTATCCAAGCATTCATTCACTGAAATCTACCACTTAACTCGGCCCTGATCTGCTATCGGAATTTGCGGACGCTCCATAGGAAACGTAGCAAGCGGAGATGATCAGAGGAGAACCTCAGAATCATCTCCGCTTTTTGAAAGACTCTTGTGACTGCAAACTTTAGGAATTATATGAAGTACTGAGGGATCAAGTGCTGCATAGCTTTAGTCAACAATCACGTTTTCGGTAGTATAAGATGCCTGCGCATACCGCTGGGCATTGGTGAACTGCGAAGTTGCAAGGCCATACAAGATCGCAGCCTGCTCCTTATCGCCCTTTGCCCCAGCGCAATCGGCCATGGTCGTATAATTGCATCCCGTGTGCACTGCCTCGGCGGCCTTGTTGTAGCACTCCAACGCGTCGGCATCTTCGGTATCGCTCTTGTACAATTCGGCGCCAGCGTTTCTCACTGCAATACGGGCATCGGTTTCCGCGCTCTTATTGGTGGCCTGCATGCCCTCTCCAAGAGTGAGCTTGTAGTAGTTGGCCGTACCGAACGGGACATCGGAGCGGAATTTCTCATCATGGCCCCTCAAGACGAACATCTCAAGATCGGTCGCGTCGAAAATCGTCCTGAAGATGGTCTTGAACTCCAGATCATCTCCTTCTGGGGAATGGAACTGATAGAAGCCGCCGAAATCCCAATTCTCCTCGCTCCATTTGCCCTCGTCATAGTAGCGAATGCTTCCGAGTGCATCCGCGATGGTGCGCGGGGTAACAGAGCCCTTGTTGTCCAGCAGGATCCTCTCTACCGTGCTAGCCCTGGGCACGCTGTCCGGATACGCCTCGTACGAATCGTTCATCCACGACTCGTCCAGGAAATGATTTGCCGTAATAAGGTAATCCTCCTCGCCATGATCGCCGGCCTTACGGACTACATAGGCAGTGTCTTTTTGCTCTACAACATAAGCATTCCCGTTATTATCAGAAATGTTAATGTTGCCGGTATGGATCCACTCAGTTTCCGTAAGCATTTTGACCGCTTCATCTGCTGTAGCGCACTTTGTAGCTGTATACCAGTAAGCGAACAGGGTATCGAGGAACGTGCCTTCCCTATCAATCACCTCGGCACCCTCGCTCGGTGCCGCGTGGGGCCCTCCGGCATAGGTAATAATGAGGCCTTCAGAGTTCATGAATGCATTGCCCTGCATTCCGCCAGATGCCATAACCGCATAGCCATCATCCGGATAAGAAATCATATCCGAGAACATTGCAGCAGGCGTTGCGCTGATTGCATCAAGATTGGCGCCTCCAAGATGACGGCCGTCCAGGGTCATGTTTCCCCAAGCCGATACGGTCATGCACGTTTTTGAGCGCTCCGGATCATAATGCATCATCAAATCGTAGTTAAGGACAGAGGAACCCATAATTGCAACAATCGCATCTTCCTTTGAGATTCCTGCCCCATCAGCCACCCCTGACAAGAAGTCAAACACAGATGGCTCATCCGCTTCGTAGTGCTTCAGGATCTTACCCATGGCTTCGTTATATGCGGCATCGTCTGCCTCCGTATAAATCATGGCCATTACAGATGCCCAGTTATTCTCTAACTGCACTTTCTGCTGTAATCCGTACTGCCTTCCCATATCAAACCAGGAGCCGTTTACATAGACAACTTCCTGCGTGTTCCCTGCGTTGACGGTTGCATCGAACACCCCATCGAACTCTTCGGCGCCAGAAGCTACCGCTACATCCGTCGATGCATTGTCCGGCGTTCCGCTAGGCGCATTGTCCGATGCTCCGCCCGTCGTGCTCTCTGCGGAACAGCCCGCAAATGCCAGCAGACTTAAACATAAGCTGGCGCAAAACAATACACGAGCTACTTTTCTTCTCATAATCTAGCCCCCCGCTGTTAAACCACCATTGACATATAGCCGTACCTCTCCCCGATGCTGACGCGGTTGGCCAGGCTCAGGAAGGGATGCGACTCCAGGTGCGTCAGCT